>JBELIL010000092.1:0-5665 GCA_042090925.1 Flavobacteriales bacterium | reverse complement strand
TTATTTTTTGGTTGGTGTCAAGGGAGTTTATATCAAGTGTTGAAACAACATTGTCCATAATACTTTGCAATCTTTCTTTGACTTCATTAGTCAACTTGTTTGGAACTCCCTTTAATCTCCCCATAATAAATAGTTGTACTTTATTTTTTTTGCCCCTTTTTTATAGGCGTTCAATTCGTTCAGTTTTGGTCTTTTTTATAGGAGTTAAATTAGTTAAGTTTTAACCCTTTTTTATAGTGTCCATTTTGTCCAATTTCTCAGTGTATTTTCAGTGTATTTTTTATATGGTATCATAGGGGGGAGGTGGAAATAGTAGGCAATATTTGACCAACCCTTTTACCCCCTACAATACTCAATGGATAAACCTTTCATTAATTCTTTATACTTCATTTTGTACTATATCTCTTGTTATCTTTTCTCTACATAATGCACTAATAGATAATCTCCTTTTTTTTGCTTCATCCCTAATGATTTTGGAATCATCTATACTTAATCTGATGTTGAAACTCTCATTCATTTTGCTCATATCTTATATGTGTTTTTTAGTTATACAATTGCCTATACCAATTATACGACCATATAAAGAAAATTATACATTGATTTGATAAATAGAAAATCCATATATAACCAAATATGCATTTTGTAAACCTTTTGTTTACATTTTAGCTATTTATACTCTCATACATAGAGTTTTGAGGTTACCTCTTGGGCTATTTATTTAACCCTAAACAAAACAAGGATACAACTTGAGTATAAGGAATTGAATCATAAATACTTAAACTTATATAACTCTACACATTCATTGCACTTGGATTATATATATAATTATGTCAACTATTGCCAATCAGAAAACCATATTTTTTTAAGTAGGGGGGATTGTTTTTTAATCCTTACCATCAGATTTTTTTGGGTTTAAGCTGGTTTATATATCCCCATTCCGCAGAGGAGACATTCTCCAAGTGACAGATATTGAGTATATTGTTTATTATTAACTATAAATCAATTTAAATGAAAAAACTCATATTAATTTTAGGATTATTGGTTATGTCTTGCTCAACTAATCCTAATTATCAAAATAATTTAATGCTTGCGAAAAAATGGGTCCAGGCTTTTGAAACAAGTAATTTGGAACTATGGAAAGAAGTTATTTCTGAGGAATTAGTTGATGTTGCACCAATGTATGGAATGGGACAAATTGACTATAAAACTTCACTACAGATTGCAGAATTTTATGTTCAAAACTACACAGATGTAAAATTTGAAAATCAAGTTTGGTTACCAGGAATAGACACATTGACAATGAAACCAGACGGTAGTGTAAGAGCTTATGGAACTTGGACTGGTACCAGTAAATCAACTGGGAGAAACTTTTCAATGACTTCGTACCATAATTTTGATTTTAAAGATGGTAAAATATCTTCAACAGGAGAATATTTTGATGCAACTGGAATGGTTAATTCTGTTGGTCCTGCTCAAAGAAATGTAGTTGTAGCTACAGCGAAAGTAAACAAGAAAAATATAGATAAATTTCAAGAATTAATGGATTCAGATGGGGGGCTTTCAGTTACTAGAAATTATGATGGATGTTCTCATTTAGAAACATTTTATAACCAGGAATCAAATACATACTTTATTATTGAATATTGGGAGTCTTATGAAAAATATGAAACGTATCTGGATTGGAGATTCAATAAGGACCCTAATAAATTTACGGATAAAGTGTGGCCATACGTTATTGGTGGACAAAAAGGGTTTTCCGCGTACTTTAATAATACAAAATATAAATTCTTCTAAAAGTTTATTAAAATTAACCCTCCCAAGTGGAGGGTTTTTTTATATCATTGGCATTTTTGTATACCAATGGATAGGATAGGTTTTTGTATATTTATTTAGTTAAACCAATACAATGAAAAAAATTTTCCTTACCATATTTTTAATTTCTTTGGTATGCTGTGATAAGTCAACCTTAGGGCCTAATAAAAATAAAGTTGAAACATTAGATTCTAAAAATTATTTAGATGTTTACAAAATGGTTGAAGTTTGGTTAGAATCTGAGATTGACTATAATAATATTCCAGGGTTTTCAGTTGCTATAATAAATAAAGATAAAATTGACTGGAGTAAAGCAATCGGAAACGATAAAAATAAAGATAAGATTTCCATTAATTCTCTATTTAGTATCTGTTCAATATCAAAATTATTTACTTCGATTGGAATTATGCAACTAGTAAGTGAAGGAAAGATAAATTTAAATGACCCTTTAAAAAAACATCTTCCTTTTTTTGATTTGGTCCAAACATATCCTGACAGTTCTCCAATAACAATTAAAAACATTTTGACCCACTCATCAGGGTTACCAAGAGAGTCGAATCAACCATATTGGTCAAACATTGATTTAAGTTTTCCAACAAAAAAAGAGGTTATAAATGGACTTTCTGAACAAAAAACTCTATATCCAGCGAATAGATATTTTCAGTATAGTAATTTGGGTCTAACGCTTTTAGGATATTTAATTGAGGAGGTATCTGGAATTCCATACAATCAATATATTTCAGATAAAATTTTAAATCCTCTCGATATGAACAGCACAAAAACATTTATGGATAGTAAACAGTACGGCGAGGAACTAATAATTGGATTTGGAGCTGAAAACAGAAAAAATAAAAGGGAAATAGTTCCTTATTTTAATGCATTCGGAATAGATCCAGCAGCCGGATTTTCTTCAAATACAAGTGATTTAGCAAAATTTGCTATTTGGCAACTAAATTTATTGTCAGGCGAAAGTGATTTAAATATTTTGCCTGAAAATCTTCTAACTCAAATGCATCAAATACAATTTTCAGATACTTTAATAGGTGTTAAAAGAGGTCTAGGTTTTAATATTTATGAAACTGAAAATGGTATACTCGATAGAACTGAGGTCTTGGTCGGTCACGGAGGCTCTTGTCCAGGATATAAAACACAATTAACAATTGACCCTGAAGGAAAAAAAGCATTTATAGTTCTAATCAATGCAAGAGGAGTCACTCCTTCAAAATATACGAAGGGAATTAAAAACCTAATGGATCAGCTAAGACAAAAAAATAACAAAAAATCAAATTTATTTGACGAAATTAGCGGTTACTACAAGTCTTTACCTTGGAATACGGAGAATTATCTCTCTTCCTGGGGAGAAAATATTGCGCTTATTTCACTCCCAACTAATTCTGCAAACATAACTAGGTTTAAACCTATAGAAAAGGACGTGTTTAGAAGAATAATGAAAAATAATGACTTGGGTGAGTACTTGTACATACTGCGAGATGAGGAAAATAGCATTATCGGTTTTAAAAGACATCAAAACATTTATAATTTTTATGGAAAAGAAGCTTCTGATTTGAATTAGATAAATATGGTCAATTAAAATCACTTTTCCCAAACCCACTACTTTACTTAAAACAACCCCATTCCACAAAGGAGATATTCTCCAAGTGACAGATATCATTTATTCCTATCTTTATCATGTGAGAAAAATAGCTTTAATATTATTTCTTGTGATCTTCTCTTGTTCAAAAGAGTCAGGTCCAGGATCCGGATGTAATAGGTTTTCAATACCTGATCATCAAAATAAATACAAAGATTGGAAACATTATTTAGGTGATCCTGGAAGAAGCCATTACAGTCAACTTTCAGAATTTACACCCAAAAATGTTCAGTCTCTAAAAATAGCTTGGAAATATGAAGGTAGAGATTATGGCCAAATGCAAATGAATCCCATAATTGTAGATACGCTTCTTTATGGAGTTAGCCCGTCGTCGAGAGTAATTGCCTTAGATGCAAGATCAGGTAAAGAGATTTGGGTCTTTGGAGATACTCTAAAAACATGGTATTCCACTAACAGGGGGGTTTCATATTGGGAAATGGGAGATGACAAACGCATTTTTTACACAATAGGTCCTGATTTATGGGCATTAAACGCAGTAACTGGTCAACCATTAACTTCGTTTGGAAATAATGGGAAAATTGACCTGAGAAGTGGTCTTCCAACATCAGCCCAAAAAAAGTTTGTGGTTTCTAGTACCCCAGGGACAATATTTAAAAATCTTATTATTATGCCCCTTAGAGTTGCTGAAGGAGTTGGAGCTGCTCCCGGAGATGTCATGGCATTTGATGTAATTACTGGAAACTTAACTTGGTCTTTTCATACTCTTCCCCATCCAAGCGAACCAGGAGTAGAAACTTGGGGGAATATTAATATTTCAGAAAGTCCTATTGTGGGTGCAGCCAATAATTGGGCAGGGATGGCATTAGATGAAGAGCGTGAAATTTTATATGTACCAACTGGATCAGCAGCGCCAGATTTTTACGGAGCTGTCAGGCCTGGGAAAAATCTTTTTTCAAACTGTCTTTTAGCGCTCAATGCCAAGACTGGAGAACTTATTTGGCACTATCAGTTTGTTCATCATGACTTATGGGATAGAGACCTCCCAGCTCCACCAAATTTACTAACTGTCAATCATAGTGGCAAAAGTATTCCTGCTGTTGCACAAACAACCAAACATGGCTATGTGTTTCTATTTCATAGAGAAACAGGTCAGCCTCTTTTTGACATTGAAGAAGTCCCTGTTCCAACGTCAGAATTGCCAGGTGAACAAACATGGCCCACACAACCTGTTCCAACCAAACCAAATAGCTTTGCAAGACAATCAGAAGAATTAACAATAAATGACATTAGCCCCTATAGTAATAACCATGATAGCTTGATGATACTTTTTGAAAATTCTGATAGAAGAAACTTTGCGCCCCCTTCTTTAAACCCTGCTCTTATCTTGCCAGGTTATGACGGAGGCGCCGAATGGGGTGGTGCTGCAGCAGACCCAGAAAAAGGTATTTTATATATCAATTCAAATGAAATGCCTTGGTTTCTGCAAATGAAAGCTAGTGAAAATAACAATTCAAAGTTAAACAGTGCTGAAAGAATTTACAGACAAAACTGTGCTGTCTGTCATATGACTAATCTTGGTGGATCAAAAGCCAGTGGATATCCAAGTCTATTGGGAATTAAAGATCGACTATCGGATAAAAATATTAATAATATCATTATGCAGGGAAAGGGAATGATGCCGGGATTTCCTCAGATATCAGAAAAAGATCGAAAAAAACTTATAGCCCTTTTAACCTATGAAAAAAATCTTTTGGAGGAAAATGAAGTTATACAGAAAAATGAACATGAATCTTTTATGCCTTTTCAACACACAGGCTACACAAAGTTTCTGGACAGCAATGGTCTCCCAGCAATTTCTCCACCATGGGGAACTTTACAAGCATTAGATTTAAATACTGGTGAATACATCTGGAAAGTGCCTTTAGGTGAAACAGAATCATTAAAGAAACTTGGATATCCCACAACAGGAACAGAGAACTATGGAGGTGCAATAGTAACTGAAAACGGATTGTTATTTATCGCCGCTACTAAAGATGCCTATATTAGAGCTTTCAATAAGTATTCAGGAAAATTACTATGGGAATTTAAACTACCGGCTGCTGCATTTGCTACTCCTGCACTCTATTCTGTGGGCGGTAAACAGTATTTAGCAGTAGCATGTGGAGGAGAAAAACTAGGAACCAAAAAAGGGAACAAAATAATTGCTTTTTCACTGACTAATTAAACCCCTCCAAACCCACT
>JBELIL010000007.1:0-30411 GCA_042090925.1 Flavobacteriales bacterium | reverse complement strand
TTGGTAGGATTACTATAGATGATGTATTAGATATTATAAAAGAGGAAGCCGATAGAGATTATCAACTGGCTGCAGGAATCTCGAAAGAGGTTGAAGCTAATGACAATATATTTCAATTAACCAGAGCGAGGCTTCCCTGGCTTTTTCTAGGACTTGTTGGAGGATTAGGAAGTGTATTTATTTTGAAAGATTTTGAAGAAATAATGATAAAATCTGAACTTAGAAGTCTTTTTTTCTACACACCTTTGATTGCGGCTATGGCCGGAAATGTTGGTGTCCAATCTTCTGCGATAATTGTACAAGGTATTGCAAATCAAGTTATTAAAGGTTCCCTTATTAACAGATTATTTAAAGAAATAGGTTTAGGGTTAATTAATGGTTTAATCCTTTCTATTGTTTTAATAATCTTCGGGGAAATTATTAATCAAGACATGCTTTTAAGTATGACTGTTGCAGGTTCAATGATGAGTGTTATTATTATATCTGCTTTAATAGGAACATTCGTACCAATAATTTTAGACAAACAAGGAATCGACCCAGCTATCGCTACAGGTCCGTTTATAACTACAGCTAATGATATTTTTGGAATATTTCTTTTCTTTTATATTGCAAAATTAATTCTAGGATTTTAATTCTTGAAATGAAGATTTTACATTTAGACAAGAATCACAACTTTCTTATAGATGGTTTAAAAAGGAGTGGTTATATAAATGTAGAGGCCTACAAAATGCCGATAGTAAAGGTAAAATCAATTATTGGCGAATTTGACGGAATAGTTGTTAGAAGTAGATTCAAAATTGATTCTGAATTTTTAAAAAATGGTGAAAGAATTAAATTTATTGCTAGAGTTGGTTCGGGTCTGGAAAACATTGACACTCCATATTTAAAAAAAAGGGGGATAAAATTGATTTCAGCTCCAGAAGGAAACAGTAATGCTGTTGGAGAACATGCTATTGGTTTAATTTTAAGTTTACTAAATAAATTGAACCTAGCAAATGATTCTGTAAAAAATAAGCTGTGGAGTAGAGAAAAGTTCAGAGGATATGAAATTGAAAATAAAACGATAGGGATAATAGGTTATGGGAATACAGGCAAAAGTTTGGCAAAAAAATTAACAGGTTTCAATGTTAAAGAAATTATATTTTATGACATTGTAAAAAAAACAAAGGACTCAATTTCAAAACAAGTTTCAATTGAAGAGTTACAAAATAAATCGGATATTTTAAGTATTCACACTCCCCAAAATAAATTAAGTGTTGGTTTAATTAATAAAACCTTTATTAAAAAAATGAAAAAACCATTTTGGCTAATTAATACAGCTAGAGGAAGTGCTGTCAAAATTAAAGACTTAATTGATGGAATTCAAAATAAAAAGATTTTTGGTGCTGCTTTAGATGTTTTAGAATACGAAAAAAAATCTTTTGAAGATACATTTGACATTAAGATTCATCAAGATTTTGCTGATTTAATTAAAAATGAAAAAATAATTTTAACACCACACATTGCAGGATGGACGCATGAGAGTCATATAAAATTGGCAAAAATTATAGTTCAAAAAATTCAAAAAGATTTTCCTGTTTAAAGGTTTTCGATAAAACCAATTGGAGAGTTTTATAAGTTCTTTGCTCTAGAAGAATCTTTTGGCTTAGTTTTTTTATATGCTTCAATGTATTTCGGTTAAAGTGTCTAATAGTAAATATTGAAACTTTTTTATCAACTGAAACTTTGAAATTTTCTCTTAATTCATGAAGAAGTTCATCCAGTTTCTCATATTTATTATTAAGTACAACTGAAAAACTTATTGCAGAGTTTTGAATTAATTCAACCTTCATTTTATATTTGGATAACATAGAAAAAATCAATGAAACTTTTTTTTCTACTATAAATGAAAAATCGTTAGATGAAATTTTTAATAACACTCTGTTCCATTTCACGATATGTGAAGGAATGTTTCTTACTTTATCGTCTTTTTTAGAAATTATAGTTCCGGCCTTCGAGGGGCTTAAAAATGATTTAACAAAAAGAGGTATATTTTTTTTCTTTAATGGCTGCAAAGTCTTAGGATGAATAACAGAGGCTCCATAAAAAGCCAATTCAATTGCCTCTTCATATGAAATTTTGTTTAATAATTTAGTTTTATTGAAGTACCTTGGATCAGCATTTAACACCCCTCTAACATCTTTCCAAATTGTTACGCTTTCAGCATTTAATGCGTGTGCAAAAATTGCAGCTGAATAATCTGAACCCTCTCTTCCTAAGGTTGTAGTTAGTGATTTTTTATTACTCCCTATAAAACCCTGTGATACAAATAGACCTTTTTCTTTAATCTTTCTCTTAATTGATTTAGATGTTTTTTCAAAGTCAACATTAGCATCTCGATAATATTCGTCAGTTATAATGCATGTCCTCGCATCAATCCATTTTGATTTTAACTCTATAGAATTTAAGTACTTTGAAATAATAATTGAAGAAAGGATTTCTCCATATGAAACTAATTGATCATAAACTAGATTATAATCATTCTCTTTGTTTGTCTTTAAAAATTTATCTATTTCATCAAATACTGACTTGACGATTTTTATAATTGAGGAACTATTTTTTTTAAATAAATTTTTAATTAAATCAAAATGAAATTTTTTTACTAATTCAAACTTGTCTGCTAAATTTTTAAAAGATTTTATATAAGATAAAACAAGTTCTTCCATTAGATTTGTCGTTTTACCCATGGCTGAAACAATAATAATCATTTCGTCACGATTTTCTTTCTTAATTATCTTGGATAATCTTATAATACTCTTATAATCTTTAATTGAAGCGCCGCCAAATTTGTAAACTTTCATTTTTTAATCAGATAGTTGTTGATAGATTTTTTATCTATTTGTATAGTTTTCCAATCACTTAAGACTTTGGCTCCAGAATTTTTATAAAATTTAATTGCATTAACATTCCAATCTAAAGCCACCCATTCTGCCCTCATGACACTCTCCTTCTTTGCTATTTCGATAAACTTTTTGTACAATTTTTTCCCAATCCCTTTTCCTCTGAATGCTTTTTTAACAATTAGATCTTCAAGATGTAAAGTTCTTCCCTTCCAAGTTGAGTATCTACCGTAAAACAAAGCCATGCCGACAACTTTGCTGTTTATTTCAGCTACTAAACATTTAAATTTTGGATTATTACAAAATCCATCATTAATTAAATCATTAACACCTATAGTGACTGATTTAGGTTCTCTTTCAAATTCGGCTAATTCTTTAATTAAATCTAAAACTGAAACCATATCATCAGCTTTCGCTTTTCTAATCAATATCATATTCATAATTGCAAAAATATAATTTAAATCAACTACAAAAATAATCGTAAAATAATCTAACAATTAAATTGTATAATGTTAAATTAAATAAGGTCCTTAACTATATTTTCAAAAATTTCTGGGTTATCATAATGAACCCAATGACCTGCATTATGAACTTCGTGTAATGTATATTTAGGAAAATTTTTCTTAATTAAATTCTGGTCACTTGCAAGTATATATTTAGATTTTGAGCCTTTGATAAATGCGGTTGGTTTATTAAAAACCAAGTTTTTATGATCGAAATATCCAATTTCAGTAATTTTTTTTTCTAAAACTTTCAAATTTATGCGTAGCCTGAATTTTCCTTCTTTGTCTCTATAAATATTCTTCATCAAAAATGATCTCATAAAATTATCTTCAACAAAACTTTTATAGATATTATCAATTTCCGATCTGCTTTTAAATGAATCTAAATTAAGATGATTGTACCCATCCAATATATCTTTAAAATCAGGGAAATATATTTTTGGAGCTATATCAACAACAATTAATTTTTCAACCATTTCGGGAAATAATAATGCAAATTTCATCGCAGTTTTACCTCCCATTGAGTGACCTATTACAATTGAATTGTGAATTTTTTGTGAATTGCAAAATAAGAGTAAATCCTTAGCCATATCTTCATAACTCATGCATTCATGCCAAAAACTTTTACCATGATTTCTTTGATCCACCAAATTAAATCTAAGTTTTGTTCCATCAAATCTTTTCGCAAAACCTCTCCAATTATCACCCATTCCTAAAAATCCGTGCAAAATGATAATATTTTTATTACCGGTTCCAATTTGCTGAGAATTTAAAATTTTCACTTAAGGCTTTGTTTGTATTTTGAAATAACATTCTCAAACCCATTATATAAAGATTCAATGATTAGGGCATGACCTATTGACACCTCCAAGAGATTTGATATTTTTTCTTTGAAAAATCCAATATTGTTTAGATTTAAGTCATGACCAGCATTAATTCCAATTCCAAGCTTATTCGCTTCTTTAGCAGATTGATAATATTTCAAAATAGCTTTTTTTTTATCAACTTTAAAATATTGAGCATAATGATAGGTATATAACTCTATTCTGTCAGCTCCTATTTCAAAAGCTCCTCTGATCATTTTGGGTTCTGGATTTACAAAGATTGAGGTTCTAATCCCATTAGCTTTTAAATCTTTAATTTTTTTATACAAAAAGTCGGAATGCTTAATTGTATCCCATCCAGAGTTTGAGGTTATATTATTTATCCCATCTGGGACCAAAGTCACTTGAGTAGGATTTATTTTTAATACTAGATCCATAAACTTATCAATTGGGTTACCTTCTATATTAAACTCGCTTTTAACAATTTTTGCTAAATCCAATGCGTCAGAATATTTTATATGTCGTTGATCGGGCCTAGGATGAATTGTAATACCATCAGATCCAAATCCTTCTATGTGCTTGACAACCTCTAAAAGATTAGGCTTATTTTGCCCCCTAGAATTTCTTAATGTCGCAATTTTATTCACATTAACACTAAGTTTTGTTTTCACCATGATAAATTTTATCAAATTTAATTAGTAAAAAAGAAATACCTTCAAAATTGGTTATTAAATTTGCTTAAAAATATTTGTTATTACAATGGAAATTATTCTTATATGTCCATTCAAAAATAAGGTGTCGATTAAAACTAGTTTTAATATTTTAAAACTATTATTAAAAGAAAAAATATCCGTAAGGGTAGAAAAGAGTTTATTTAAAGAATTTAAAGAATTTGAAGAAAATATTGAAATAGATCTTTATGAAAATTTGAATTCATCCGCTGATTTTCTTTTCTGCGTAGGAGGTGACGGCTCAATGTTAAAAGCAATTTCATTTTTAAAACGGAATCAAATTCCAATTCTCGGAATTAATATTGGAAGGTTAGGGTTTTTAACCGGTATTCAAAAAGAAAAATTAAACAAAGGAATTAATTCTCTTAAATCAAAAAATTATAGTTTAGTAAAAAGAGATCTTTTAACAATTAAAATTAACAGAAAAGTAAATTTAAAATTTCCGTGTGCATTAAATGAAATTACTGTTTCCAGGAAAAATACAGCATCCCTCATTAGTATAGAGACTTCAATAGATAAAATAAAATTATCAAAATATTGGGCCGATGGATTAATAATTGCGACTCCTACAGGATCAACTGGATATAATCTTAGCAGCGGAGGACCCATTATGCTTCCCGAAACACCAAGTATTTTAATAACTCCAATAGCAGCTCATAATTTAAATGTTCGACCTCTTGTAATTCCAAATGAATCAATTATTGAATTAGAAGTTGATGGTCAAGGTAATAGTTCTGAACATTTTTTATCTCTAGATTCGAAACTGATTAGTATACCATATAAAACTAAAATAATTATTTCAAAGGCTTCTTTTAGTGTGAAGACAGTTCAATTTCAAAAAAATGAATTTTACAATGATTTAAGCGAAAAGTTGTTTTGGGGTTTAGATAAAAGAAATTAGACAATAAATCTTATCTAATTCAGTTTAAATACTATAATATTCTTTCATCATTAAATTATAAATGAAGAGGTTAATCACATTATTTTTTTTATTAACTAATCATTTAATAGGATTTTCTCAAATACATGAAATGGGAATGTTTTTAGGTGGAAGTAATACAATATCAGATCTAGGTAGTACACATTTTATTTACTCAAACTCACCAGCTTTTGGATTGATTTATAAATGGAACCTAACAACTAGATATGCTCTAAGAGCAAGTTTTATTACTTCAAAACTAAAGAGCTCTGATTATTATGCTAACGATTTAAGCAGATTTAATAGATTTTTTGAGATAGATAATAAAGTTTTTGAATTTTCAGCTGGGATGGAAGTGAATTTTTTTGATTTTAACCTCCATAATCAAAATAGAGAGTTTTCTCCTTATTTTTTCACTGGAATAAATTATTTTCAATATCAGTTATTCACTATTCGAGAAGGGCTTTCATCAATTGATATTAATAAATATGATAGTGCTCTAGAATTTTCAATTCCTGCAATTGTTGGGATTAAATTCAGTGTAAATAATAGTTTCGTTTTAAGTTTTGAGACAGGAATTAGGTATTCACTAACAGACAACATAGACGGTTCTAACCCAATTGGTCAATTTGAAAATGATATTCAGGTGAAACATGGGGAATTATATAATAATGATTGGTATGTATTTACTGGTATAGCATTAAGTTATACCTTTGGCAGACAACCATGTTATTGTAAAGAAAGATGAATAAAAGTTTAGATAATACTCCTAATCACGTTGCTATTATTATGGATGGTAATGGAAGGTGGGCTAAACTAAAAGGCAAAAGTCGACTTTTTGGTCATAAAAATGGAATCAAATCTGTTCAAAAAATCGTAGAATATGCAACAAAAATTGAAATAAAAAATTTAACATTGTACGCTTTTTCAACTGAGAATTGGAATCGCCCAAAGAAAGAGATAGAAACTTTAATGAGTATTTTAATTGATACTTTAAGAAAAGAAATTAATAAAATGGTTGAAAATAACGTCCAATTTAAATGTATTGGAGACATATCTCAATTACCTGATAATGTTGTGAAAGAGTTAGAAGAAACAATTAAAAAAACAAGTAAAAATAGCGGTTTAGTTTTAACTTTAGCTTTGAATTATGGGTTTAAAAAAGAATTAATTTATGCTATAAAAAATTTAGCCTTAAAGGTTAAAAAAAACTTAATCTGCATTGACGATATTGATGAAAAAATTATAAATAGTCATCTTTACAGTGGAGATTTACCTTCCGTTGATTTATTAATTAGAACAAGTGGGGAACAAAGAATTAGTAATTTTCTTCTGTGGCAACTATCTTATGCAGAATTATTTTTTTCAGAAGTTTTTTGGCCAGACTTTGATGAAAATAATTTTGAAAAAGCTATTAAAAATTATAAAAAACGAGAAAGAAGATTTGGTAAAACTAGTGATCAAATTAAAAATTAACATTTAAAATGCGATTTTTAATATTAACCCTTTTATTATTATTTATATTTATTTCAGGAGTTTTCTCACAAACCTTACCTCTTCAAAAAAGGCAAAAATATTTAATAGACTCTATTGAAGTCATAGGGCTTAAAAGTTTCAATCCTCAAACTGTAATCTCTTACAGTGGGCTAAGAAAAGGACAAACAATACAATTCCCCGGAGATCAAGTTAGTTCAGTGATTAACAAACTTTGGAATCTGGATTTATTTAGTGACATTAATTTTTATGCTAAAAACATAAAGGAAAAAAGTATTACTCTACAAATTGAAATTGAAGAGCTCCCTACGCTTAATGAGGTAATAATTAACGGAATAAGGAAAAATAAGGTTCAAAATATTTTGAAAGAAACTGAACTCGATAAGGGGAAAAAGCTATCTGAAAGTTTTTTGACCAATACTAAAAATTACATTGTTAACAAATTCAAAAAGGAAGGGTATTTAAACACAAAAATAAATGTCAGAAATATTGAAGATTCAACCCAAGTAAATACTCTCAATTTATTAATAAACATTGATAAAGGAGAGAGAGTGAAAATTAGTGACATTAATTTTACAGGAAACGAAAAGTTTAAAGAAAAAAGTCTTGTGTCTAAGCTGAAAAATGTTAAAGAAAAGAAGTTCTATCGGTTTTGGAAAAAATCAAAGTATATACCTGATGAATTTATTGAAGATAAGGAAAACTTAATTGATTTTTTTAAAGAAAAAGGATACAGAGATGCTCGGATACTAAATGACACTCTAATAAATAATAAAGACAATACTTTGACTATTAATTTTGAAGTTGAAGAAGGAAATAGATATTATTTTGGAGATATTGATTTCATTGGTAATGCCGCCTATACTGATAGACAACTTGCGACAGTTTTGGGCATCAAAAAAGGGGATACCTACAATGGTATTCTTCTAAAAGAAAGGATAGCTGATGACACTAAACCTGATGGAGAAGACTTAACAAATTTGTATCAAAATAGTGGATACCTTTTTTCAAACATAAATACAGTAGAGGTTAGTGCAGAAAATGACACCATTAACTTTGAAATACGAGTAACTGAAGGAAAGTTAGCTTCATTTAATAAAATTTCTGTTGTAGGAAATGATAAAACTAATGATCACGTAATTTTTAGAGAACTAAGAACCAAACCAGGAGAGCTATATAGTAAAGATAAAGTAGTTAGAACTGTGAGAGAACTCGGACAACTTGGTTTTTTTGATGCAGAACAAATTACTCCTGATTTTAAAAATGTGGATCCAAATGCAGGAACTGTTGATATTGAATTTGGTCTAGTTGAGGCGGGAGCTAGCCAAATAGAATTACAGGGTGGTTATGGCGGTGGCGGTTTCATTGGCACTCTAGGGTTTTCTTTTAATAATTTTTCAATGAGGAATATTTTTAATAAAAAATCATATAAGCCAGTTCCCTCAGGTGACGGACAAAGACTTAGTCTTAGATTACAGTCAAGTCAATTTTATAATACTTATAGTTTTACTTTTGTTGAACCTTGGCTAGGAGGAAGACAACCTGTTCAATTTTCGACGTCATTATCAAAAACTAACCAATACAGATACGATTTTTTTACAGGTAGAGCAGATAAATCGCAATCTTTCGAAATAAGTAGTATATCAATTGGACTTGCAAAAAGATTAAGCATCCCTGATGACTATTTTTTACTATCACAATCAATTACTTATCAATATTTCAATTTAAATAATTATTTTACTGGTTTATTTACTTTTGGGAATGGTATCTCAAATAACATTAATTACACTGTTACCTTGTCCAGAAATAATACTTATACTAACCCTATATTCCCTTTGGGTGGATCAAATTTTAGCATTAGTGGTAAATTTTCTCCACCTTATTCATTATTCAATAAAGTGGACTACTCTGCACTTGGAAATGAAGCTGAGTTTCAAATAATTGATGCGCAAGGCCAAAGAGTTCCCGATCAAAGTAAAATAGACCAAGAAAAATTCAAGTTTTTGGAATTTTATAAAATAAAATTTAGTGGAAGCTGGTTTACAAGAATAGTCGATAAATTGGTTCTTAGAACTCAAGTAGATTTTGGATTTTTAGGAACATACGACAATGAAAAGGGAGATATTCCTTTTGAAAGATTTTATGTAGGTGGGGACGGAATGAATAACACTTATGCTCTTGATGGAAGAGAGGTCATAGCCCTCAGAGGTTATCCAAATTTCTCGTTGTCAAGCAGAGACGGATCAACGGTTTATAATAAATTCACTGTTGAACTGAGGTATCCTATAACACTAAAGCCAAGCGCCTCAATCTATGGAACAAGTTATATGGAATCAGGTGGAGGATATCAAGGTTTTAGAAACTTTAATCCATTCAACGCTCAGAGATCTGCTGGGTTTGGGGTAAGGATTTTTATGCCTGCATTTGGACTTCTAGGGATTGACTTTGCTTATGGATTTGACAACGCTGATCCTTCAAATAGAACTCCTAATGGTTGGGAAACTCATTTTACAATTGGTCAGCAATTCTAAAATTTAACTATGAAGTTCAAGTTAATATTTACTTTATTTTGTTTTATCATTACAACACTGTCTTTTGCACAAAAAGGTGTTAGGATTGCGTACATAGATTTTAATGAAATTATTGAACAAATTGGAGATTATAAAGAAGCAACTAAAAATTTAGTGACAAATGCTGAGAATTGGAATAAAGAGATTGAAATCAAAAAAATGAAATTGAAAAGTATGGAAGATCAGCTAAATTCTGAAAAGTTTCTACTTACCTCTGAGTTAATTAATGACAGACAGGACGAATTAGATATATATAGGGATGAAATTTTTAATCTCCAAAATAAGTATTTTGGAATTAACGGGAACTACGTAAACCAAAAAAACAGATTGATTAAGCCAATACAAGACAGGATATTATCTGTTGTTAGAGAAATAGCCATTGAAAAAAAATTTGACTTTGTATTTGATAGATCATCAGACCTAATTATGCTATATTCGCAAAAAAATTACGATATTAGCGAATTGGTTTTAAGAAAAATTAATAATCAAGAAAAAATTAAAAACAGAAAAGAGGAAATTGAACGCAGAAAACAAAGTAGAAATAAAAAATCTTAACACAAAACCTCTGAATAAATTTTAATATATGAAAAAGACAAAATATTTTATAAGTATAATTTTCTTTATAGTAACTCAAATTTCAATTTATGCTCAAAGTAAAGTTGCTCACATTGACACTCAAAAACTAATTAGTGAGATGCCAGAAGTTATTGCTGCTCAAAAACAACTGGAACAACTAGAAAAAACATATTCAACTGAAATAGAAAATACATATAAAGAATTTCAGACTAAGGCCCAAACTTATTCTGCCGATGCAGCTAATCAAACAGATGTTACGAATCAAGCTCGTCAAAAAGAGTTGGAAACGATGCAACAAAATATAAATCAATACAGAGAAACTGCTGCACAAGATTTACAAAAAAAACAAATGGAAATGATGAAACCACTTTATGACAAAGCAAGAGAAGCCATTGGAAAAGTGGCTGCTGGTCAAGGCTTTGATTATGTATTGGACTCATCAACTGGTGGCAGTGTAATAATGGCTAAAGGTAAAGATTTAATGGTTGACGTTAAATCAGAATTAGGATTTTAAATTACTTATACCAGTTTGAGTAGATAAGATAGTTTTTCGCGATTCTTTCTATCTCTTTTCTTGATTCAGATTGATCAATGTTTTTTATTTTTTTAGCTGGAACCCCTCCATATATTGAGTTTGGCTCAACCAAAGTATTTTCTGTGATCACACTCCCAGCTGCAATTATCGTATTTGAACTTATTTTAGAGTGATCCATTACTATGCTTCCCATTCCAACTAAAACAAAATCATCTATCGTACAACCGTGTATAATTGCATTATGTCCTATTGAAACATTATTACCAATCGAAGTTGAAGTCTTATTATAAGTTGCATGTACTACCGAACCATCTTGAATATTTACATTATTCCCAATTCTTATTTTATTTACGTCTCCCCTAATTACTGTATTAAACCAAATAGAACAGAAATCCCCTACGACCACATCACCAATAATTGTGGCTGTGTCAGCAAAAAAACAGTCACTACCCCATAATGGTTTTTTACCTAAGACGGATTTTATAAGCATAAATCAAATATATGTAAATTAAACTTTTTAATTTCGCACTATGGGTAAACTTGAAATTCAATCTAAAATCGTTAACAAAAACTTAGCGTCATTTCAATGGAATTTTGACTTAGATACTGAAAATAAAAAATTTAGTACTGTAGAAGAAGCCAAAGATGTTTCCTTAGCTAAAGAGATGTTTTATTTGCCATTTGTGAAATCTGTTTCCATTTCAAAAAATGAAATAATTCTTGAAAGATTTGATATAGTATCTTGGGAGGATGTTTTAGATGAAGTTGAAAAAATAATTGAAAAAAAATTAAACTCAATTTTTTCAGATAAATTTCAAATGGATGAAAAAATACAGAATATTGTCACATTATATGCTGAAAGTACACCAAATCCAAAAGTAATGAAATTTGTTTCTAATAAACTTTTAACTAAAAAAATATATGAAGTCAAAAAAGGTAAATTTAAAAATGAGTCAAAATTTATAAACTCAATTTTTTCATTTGATTTTGTTGAGCAAATTTTTTTAAATAATAATTATATATCTGTTACTTTAAGTGAGAATTACAATTGGGATTCTCATGTAAATAATTTCAGAGATTTCTTAAAAGAGAAATTAGAAAAAGAATTTGATTTTAGTGTTGTAGATAAAAAAGAAGTTGGTAATAACAATTCCAATAACCAATCTCTAGATAAAGTTTCCCGGCAAATAATAAAAATAATTGATGAATATATTAAACCATCTGTTGCTATGGATGGTGGTAACATTTTATTTAAAAAATATTATCCCAAAGAAAAATTAGTAGAAGTAGTTTTACAAGGAGCTTGTAGTGGTTGCCCTTCCTCAACATTTACTTTAAAAAATGGTATTGAAAATATGCTAAAAGAGATGGTCCCAGGGAAAGTTGAGGCCGTATCCGCAATTAACGGATAGAAAATAAAATTCAATTTTTTAAGTAATTGTTTTTCAGATAAAGAGGTTCACAATAAGCTAGATCAGCATAATCTTTTTTTAAAAATTTGGTGTAAGAAATTTCACCCATTTCTTTAGAAGAGGGGTTGGATATCTCAATTATATATTTGAATTCTTTTGAATTGAAAATACTTTTACATTTTTCAGCTCCATTTCCAAAAATGACCTTCTTTTTATTTGGGAAGTCTTGAAAAAAATCTTCTGAAAGAATTCTTGAGGTTGGAGATTTTAATAGTTTGTAATTTTTATCAAAAATCGAAAAGTAGACTTCCATTCTTCTAGCATCAAACATTGGAACTAAAATTTCTTCATTTATTGTTTTATACTTGTGTGCAAGAATTTCAAGACTATTAATTGTAATCAATGGTATATCTTTTGAATAGCATATCCCTTTTGCTGAGGATAGACCTATCCTCAGTCCGGTAAAGGAACCTGGTCCAATACCAACTGAGACAGCCATTAGTTCATCATATTCAAGCTTAGAATCAACCATCGACTCTTCAATAAATGAATGAAGAAATTCACTATGCTTGTACCCCTCACCGTCTGACTCTTTTGTGTATACTATTTTATTTTCTTTTGATATGGATACTGAGCAATTTGTTGATGAAGTTTCTAAACAAAGAATATGATTTTTCATGAAATAAAAATTACATACTAATGGGTATTCCGAAATAAAACTCCAATACTTTTAATTTAAATATATAATCGTATTTAGAACGTATTTCGTCAGAAACTGATGAATCATACGACTGTTTAATTTGGAGGTAGTTAAAACTGTCTATTATTCCTTCATCAAATCTATCTTTAGAATTATTAAATGAAGTGAGTCTTGCATCTTTTGTTTTTTTTGCTGCTTCAAATAGAGTGTAAGCTCCCTTTGTGTCATTAAAAGCTTGATTAATTGTAGTTTCTAAGTCTAATTTTTGTTGCTCCATTAAATTTTTTGATCTTTCAAAATTAATTTTTGATTGCCTAAAATTATTTCTATTTCTTAAACCATTAAATATTGGTATATTCAACTGAATTCCAAAATTATGTCCATCGTTAATTGCCAGCTGATCAAAAACTGGTAGAGGTCCAATAATTTTTGGTATTTCCCTATTTGTGTCAACAACTTGTCCACTGCTCCTAACAAATCCTATCGGGATTTCTTGAAATTCCCCAGAACCTGTAATCCTATCTGCATATGAAAGTCTTGTGCTAAAGCTGTAAAACCCTACAAGTGAGGGTAAAAGATTACCTTTTGCAAGTTTAATATCTGCTTCTGCTATTTCAACATTAGCAATCGCTAGTTTTATATCATTTCTAAATGATAAGGCTTTTTCAAAAATTTTCTTTGGTCCTTCTTCAATTATTTGTGAAAAAGGTACGTCCAAATCTTCTGTTAATATGTCGAAGTTTTCATAGTCCGTAATAATTAACAATTGAGCCAAGTTTATTTTAGAGAGTCTTAAATTATTATTCGATAAAACTAGATTTTGCTCCTGGGATGCAACTTCCGCAATTAGATCTATTCGGTCATTTTCAATCAAAATTCCTGCTTCGACTAAATTAGTTGTTCTTTCCAATTGTGTTTTAATTAAATCTAGTTGGGTTTTCTGTACATTAGCAATCTCTTTATTGAACATAATCTGCAGATATGCATTTGCGACAAGCAGTTTAGTATCATCCATTATATCTTCAATTTGGTATTGTCTAGCCAGCAGAGCTAAATTTGCTCTGTAGAGTTGAACAAAATTTTGTTTGCCTCTGTATATGTCCACTCCCAAATTTAAATTGCCTGATGAAAATTGAGTTGTCATGTTCTCAAATAAACCCGTAGTAATGTTTTGGTTCAAACCTATATTCCATGAATGATTTGCATTAAAGTTTACTGTTGGTAAAAAATTTGCTTTAGCAGTATTTTTGTCAATTAGTGCATCCTCATAATTTAATTGACCCTGTTTAATTGAAATATTTTTCTCAATCGCCAAATCAATACATTCTTCAAGAGACCATGCTTTTGATTGGCCGATCAATTTCTGGCACATTAGAACTACCATTGAAATAATAAATATTTTATTAGTTCTCATCTTTGTCATCAATATCTGTCTCACTTTCCAGATTCTCGGATTGTGTTCTGTTCCAAATTTTCACTTTATCATTTAAATTGATTCCTGATATGACTTCAACATTTATTCCATCAGAAATTCCAATTTCAATATTTCTTCTTTTGAATTTTTGATCTGAAGTTTCAATCTCAACATAAGGCTTGTCCAAATCTTTATCAAACTGTAGTAACGCCTCAGAAATACTTAAAATACTGTCTTTCCTTTCAAGTATGAAGGAAGCATTTGCGCTATATCCTGCCCTAATTGTAAATTCCTTATCTAACTTTAAATCCCCTTCTATCTTAAATTGAACAATACCCTCTTCTTCATTTCCTTTGGGAGCAATAAATTTTAATTTTGCATCGAAAAACTTATCATCTATTGCACCTAAACTTACTTTTAATGGCATTCCTAAAAACATTTTATTTACATCTGTTTCATCTACTTTTCCTTCGAAAATCATTTTATTTAGATCCGCAATAATAGCAATTGTAGTTCCATTGTTAAAAGAATTACTTTCAATCACTTGATCTCCCTCCTTAACAGGTATCTCTAGAACAGTTCCAGGTACAGTTGCTCGAACATCTGTATTTGCAGTAGCCATTCCACCAGCAGATCCAGATTTTATAATTTTAAAATCATTTTCAGCATTAAGTAAATCTTGTTTTGACCTGTTGAAGTTCAATTTTATATCCTGGAATTCCTTAACAGATATAATTCCTTTTTTTAATAAATTTTGATTTCTTTTAAAATCAATTTCAGAGTTTTTAAAAACCAGTCTTGAATTTGCTAATCGCCCTTTTGCACTGTTAAGTTGTCCTTCATCGGGAACAATTTTTATTTTAGCGATAATATCTCCTTGCTTAACAAAGTCGCCTTCTTCAACATAAATTTGACTTAAAATTCCTTGTACTTGAGGTTTAATTTCGACTTCATCTTCAGGAATGACTTTGCCAGTTGCTACTGTTTTTCTTTCGATATTTGTTATAAAAGGAGTATTTGTTTCATAGGTAATGTTCCCCTTGCTATTAGATTTTATAAAATAGGCAATAGAAAATAAACCAGAAAAAATAACAGTGAATAATAATAAATAGCGTATAATTTTTTTCATAATTTAAATTTATTCTTCTCTTAATGCATCAATTGGTTTTATACTTACGGCTCTTTGTGCTGGGATTAAACCAATTAGTGTTCCAAGTGAAATAATGATTAATAATGCGGCCAAAATAAATGAAATCGGAACAGTTGGATTAGTATATGGAAAACTATCTATATCCGTTGTAGCTACGTTAATACCATAAAGTACTAACCCGCCTAATATAATTCCAAAAATTCCGGATACCAGAGTTAAAAATATGGACTCTAATATTATTTGAGTTTTTACCTCAGACGGAGTAGCTCCTATTGCTCTTCTAACACCTAATTCTTTAGTTCTTTCTTTAACTGATATCAATAAGATATTCCCAATTCCAATAACACCTGCAAGTATTGTAGCTATTCCGACGATAATTGAGAGAAGTGTCATTCCTTTAGAAAATCCTTTAATTTTGTTGAATATTTCTCCTAAGTTGAATCCGCTAATTGCTCTTTCATCTAATGGACTTACGTTATGAATTCTTTTTAGCGTACTTTTTATTTGTTTTTCAACATCTACTACATTTGAATCATCATAGGCTGCAATTGTAAACCAACCAACGTTTTCACCTGTATTATAAATGTTTTTAAATGTTGTAAACGGTATAAATATATCACCATCTGTCTCAAAACCACCGCCTTGAATATATTTATGGACACCTACTATTTGAAAAAAAACATCATCTAATTTGATATATTCGCCAATTACTTTTTCTCCTTCAACAAACAATTCTTTTTTTGTTCTCTCTCCAATCACGCAGACTTTTCTAGACAAATCAATATCAATTTGATTTATAAACCTCCCCCCCTTAAAAATTTTTTTTGTTGCAATTTTGGTATATTCAGGAAAATCACCATAAATATTGTAATTACCAGATTTAGATTTTCTTACAATGGTCGCAGGAGCTGAACCACCAAAAACCCCTCTTGCATTTCTGGGAGCTATATATTGTATCTCTGGTACATTATTTAACAATACTTCTGCATCACTAATTTTGAGTCTAGGTCTCCTGCCCGTCTTAAAACCCTTATAAGGCATGCTTGTCTGCTGTGTCCATATAAACATTGAGTTCATAGCAATATTTTCAAACTCCTTATCGAATCCATTATCTAAACCATTTGATGAACCCGATAATGTTATATATATAAAAATTCCCCAAAGTACTCCAATAACGGTAATAATAGTTCGAACCTTATTTTTCTTTATGGAACTAAAGATTTCCTGCCAAGTATCGTAATCAAAAATGACTTTTAAACTATTCATCTCTTAATGCTACTATTGGTTTTATACTCGCGGCCCTTTTAGCTGGGACATAACCAGCGATAGCTCCAAACAAAATTAGTACTATAGTGGCGAAAAATGCTGTGCTTAGGTTTATATAGGGATTTTTAATAAAATAATCTTCCAGCTTATTGTCGATATTTTTTAGAATTAAAACTGCAAAAAACATTCCAACGTAACCTGAAATAGTTGTAATAAAAATAGATTCTTGCAAAACCATATTTATAACTGACTTTGGTGACGCTCCAAGCGCTTTTCTGATTCCAAGTTCCTTAGTTCTCTCTTTGACAACAAAAACCATAATATTTGAAATTCCAATTATTCCCGCAATAAGAGTTCCTATCCCAACAAAAGTCACAATTATTTGTAGTGCTGATGCAAATTGCTGATTGCGTTTTAGATCCTCAGATACATTTCTAATGAAAATACCTTTTGAATCTGAAGGAGCAATAAATTTTTTTTGCTTCAAATATTCACGAAGCTGTTTCTCGAGGGCTAGGGCACCAGAATTGCCAATTTCAGGTTTGAAAGCTACAATTATTGAACCAATTTTTTTTGTTGCCTTTTCCATTTTTTGTCTTGTAGTATACGGGATGTAAACTAAACGTTCCTCATTATCACCCCCGGAATCTTTAAAAACTCCTACTACTTTAAAAACAGTTTTACCAATATCAATGAATTTACCAATTGGATCTTCTTCTCCAAATAAATCCCTTGCGACCAAACGCCCAATAACGGCAACCTTTTTCTTTTGCTTAATGTCATTATCGTTTAAATATCTACCACTGGAGACAATTGTTTTTTCCGCAAATTGGTGAGATGGTGCAACTGCTCTTGTAGTATAGTTTCCGTATTCATTTTTAAATTTTATTTTAGCTCCTCTTGTTATCCTTGGAGTTATATACTCTAAATAAAAGCTGAAAAACTTTTGGATATCATATAAATCTTCATTTTCAAATTCTATCCTTCTGCTTGCTTTGTATCCTTTGAATGGTTTTGATGTTTTACCCGATTCGATATAAAGTATGTTCGTAGCGTCATCCAAAAAAAACTCTTTAAATGAGTTTTTAAGCCCATTTCCAAGTCCAAATAATATTATGAAAATAAAAATACCAAGTGAAACTGTAAATCCAGATAAAAAAGTCCTCAGCTTATTCTTTTTTATTGTTTCAAATATTTCCTGCCAACGATCTTTATTAAACATTTAATTTTATTAAATTTTGTTTAATTTTTTTATCCTCAACTATAATTCCATCTTTAAGCCTAACAATTCTTTTACACATTTCTGCGATATCTTCCTCATGGGTAACCACAAGAATTGTTTTACCGGAATTATTTATTTCTTGGACCAAATTCATCACCTCGTGAGAAGTTTTACTATCAAGTGCTCCCGTGGGTTCGTCAGCCAACAAAACCTTGGGCTCTGTCACCATTGCTCTTGCAATCGCTACTCTTTGTTTTTGACCTCCAGAGAGTTCACTTGGTAAATGGTTTGACCAATCACCTAATCCAAACTTTTGCAAATATTTCATTGCTTTTTGTTGTCTCTCTTGCCTTCCAATTCCCTGATAATACAGAGGTAATGAAACATTTTCTAATGCATTTTTATAATTTATTAAATTGAAAGACTGAAATACAAATCCTAAAAATTTATTTCTATACTTAGCTGCTTTAGTCTCATTTAGATTTTTAATTTCTACATTATCAAGTGTATAGGTTCCCCCATCTAATAAATCTAGCATGCCAATTATATTTAGTAAAGTGGATTTCCCAGAACCCGATGAGCCCATAATAGCAATTAATTCTCCCTCTTCAATTTTTAAATTTATTCCCTTCAATACATGAAGTGAGGAATTTCCAATTTTATATGATTTATGTAAATTTTCTAATTCTATCATTTAAACTTAACTATAAATTGAACTAATTTGTAGGCAAAAAAACTGAATTGAATCTGATAAAAAACCTAAAAATTGAGTGAAAGTGTTTTTAAATATGATGCAATCGTGTACTGAATATTGAACAAAATTAAAGCTTTTACAATAAATGAATACATATTTATTTAAAACAATTAAACCCAAACAAACTAAACCACTATTTTTTATTGTTGTTAGATTATCAAAAAAAAGTTTAAACCCCTTTTTTCCTTTATTTGTGATTTTACATATGGTTAGAGGATAATTATTGAAATAAGTTTTATTGATTTTAATTAGTCCTTTATTTTCTAATTTTTTTAGTTGTACGCTAATGTTACCCTTTGAAGAATCTGTTATCTCCATTAGTTTTTTAAAATTTGCTTTCTCAACACAAATCAAAAATGAAATAATTTTTAATCGGATGGGGTTAAAAAGAAGTTTTTCTAGACATTTATCCACTACTTTTCATTCTATTCAATAATAGACCAGGGATAAACATACCTAGAGTAACTCCAATCATATTAACAACTAAATAATTAATACTGGGGTCAATAAATAAATAGAAAACAAAAATGAACAAAATAATCCCCCCAATAGTAATAGGTTTAAATTTAATTATTAATCCGTTCATAACAAGAACTAAACCAAGAAGAAAAAGAATTAGTGGAACTGGAGATTGACCAACTATAATAGAGGATATTAAAATAATTAACCACCCTAATCCAAAAACGGCCCATATAATTTTAATTGTCCTATCCAAAACTGTTTCGTAACCCTTTTTAATTCCCCTTTTGATGTTCCACCTTATTGTAAAAACCATACCAATTAATGGCAAAATTGTCCAATATAAAATAATAGAGTAACGAGAATATTCAAATACGGACTCAAAAAAATAATGAAAAATACTCATCAAATTAATCATCACTCCCCAAAAAATTAAGTTGAAACTTAAGGGTCTCAAATTTTCTCTAGTCTTACTTATGGTCGAGTTAATTATATTTATTTGTTCTTCTTCTGTCATTTTTTTATACAAATATAAACTAGTTTATTTTATAAACTTAATATTTTAAAAAAATTATTTTTTATATGTTCTGTAAACCATGTATCCAACAATAAAAACAAGTACATAAGGAATACTCATAAGATATAATATTCCATCATTAATCCCTTTTGCTGTTGACATTCCTTTTTCTGATTCAAGAACTGCTCTGCACATCGAACATTGAGCATTTAATATTTCTGGGATGCAAACAACAAAAATGGAAAATATATGTTTTTTCATTAATTATAATATGGTGAAATCATTAGATACACAATTACGCCAGTTGTTGTTATGTATAGCCAAATTGGCAAAGTGATTCGAGCAATTTTTTTGTGATTTGAAAAATGTTTGGATATTGCCCTAACGTAAGATATTAAGACAAGAGGAATAATTCCAATTGATAGTGCAATGTGTGTGATCAAAATAAAAAAATAAAGGGGTCTTAAAAATCCTTCTCCTCCATAAGGTGTTGGGTCTGATGTCATATGATAAGTAACATACATTAAAAGGAACACCAAAGAGAGAAAAATTGATGCTTTCATTAGTTTCCTATGTAGGCTTATTTTTTTTGATCTAATAGCAACGTAAGCCAGAATTAGAAAAATAGTAGTAACACCATTAATTGTAGCGTAAATTTTAGGGAGAAAGTCAAAACTATAACTAACATCAACCTTAACTCTGAAAAGTATAGCAACTAAAACAGGCACCAATAGAGAGACTGCAATAATTAATTTTTTATATTTAAGTCTTTCATCCTTAATCCCAACTCTATCATTTTCCATTTCTATTCATTTAAAAGTTTTTCTATATCAAATATTAAATTTTCAGTTCCATCATACGAATTACTTTTTTCAATTCCATTGTAATAAACAATTGGATTTCCAAAATTGTCTCTTCTTGACCTTATATAACCTTTTTTATCGATCAAGGCAAAATACCCTTGATGCTCAAACCCCCCTGCGACTTTTGGATTAACTGATGCAAATATATTAAATCCTTCGTTCGCTAACTTATATATAGCCTCTTTATCCAGAGTTAAAAAATTCCATGAAGAGAGGTTACCAACAAACATTTCAGAGTATTTTTTTAGAATGTAGGGACGGTCGTGGTCAGGATCTATCGTAAAAGATGCAATCCCAAAATCTTTTCTTTCAATAAATTTGTCATAAATAATCTTCATGTTTTGATTCATAATTGGGCAAATTGTGGGACATCTCGTGAAGAAAAATTCTGCAACATAAACTTTACCTAAAAAATCTTCATTTGTAATATAAATGCTATCTTGATTTAGAAAAGCGAAGTCAGGAACCTTTTTCCTTACTCCATTTAATTTAATATAATCTAAACTTTCATAACCAGGTTTAACTGTTCTATTACTAGAAGTAATATTTTTTTCAGAAATTTTCTTTACTATTTTGGGGATAAATAATATCCCAAAAATCAATAAAACAGCAATTAGTCCAAACGGAATGTTTTTCATATTGCAAAATTAAGAAATTTAAAAAAATTAAAATTCTCTATCTAATTTGTATTTTTCATTCTTCTTAAGAGCTAATCTATATTCAGCAAGAATAATTTTTATATCGTCCGTCATTTTTTTTGTTAATTCGGCAACAGATGAAGAATTATAACCATAAAGGGTTCCTGAGTCGTTGTCATCATCCCTCCCTCTTAAGCTTCTGTCTTTATCAACTATAAAAACGAAAGGTGTGCTAAATTTAGTATTTAATTTTATGTCACTCCCAAAACTTGAAAAAAGTTCTTGGATTTTTGTTCCATCTCCCAAAATAAATTTCCATCTTGACATATCTTCTGAAGAACCCTTTTTAAGTTCATCTATTATTTCTAATAATTTGTCTTGTTTATCATTAAACACAACCATCAAAAATTGCAAATCTTTAAACTTATAAAATCTCTTGTATATTTTTTGATTCAAATTAAAAGCATCAAGTTTTCTCATGTCAAGATCACTACCCCAAAAGCCAATAATTGAAATGTTATTTTCAAGTTGAATTCTTTTCCCATCAAGACTCTCCCATTCAGAAATCTCTAGTATATTTTTTTCTAAAACGGGAAGCTTGGCAAAATTGTTAATTCCAGTCGCAAAAAAAAGATACACGACAATTGGAAAGATAAATAGAATCCCTAAAACTAAATATTTTTTAAGTTGATTATTCAAATTAGATTCTCTAGAAATTCCAACTTACAAAACCATCAACCATTATATTGAAAATATAATCCGCTTCGAGTAAGAGAATAAAGGCTAAATAAGGAATTAAAATTATTAAAGGCAAAACAACAGAACCTTTTAAAGAATCCCTTTCATCCCTAACATGCATGAAATCCCATGTTATATAATATGCCTTTAATATTGTAAGTATAATAAAAATCCAATTAAGAATTTTCATACCAAAAAGCATAGTTAAAAGTGGTTGAGGTTTCAAAATTCCTAATACAACTTCAACTGTGGTTATTACTGAAAGCACAAACAGAACACCCCAAATCTTTTGAATATTAGATTTGAACTTAATTAAACCTCTAAATATTTCTAATTTATGTTCTCCTTTTTCCATGTTCTAGACTTAAACCAAATAAAAAAATGTAAAAACAAAAACCCAAACAAGATCAACGAAATGCCAGTATAAGCCTACTTTTTCAACCATTTCATAATGTCCTCTTTTTTCATAGGTTCCAATTATCACATTGAAAAATATAATAATGTTAATTACTACACCCGAGAATACGTGAAATCCATGAAATCCAGTTATAAAAAAGAAAAAGTTAGCAAATAATCTATTTCCGTATTCATTATGGATTAGGTTTGCTCCCTCAACAACATTGACAGCATCTTCAATCTTTAAAGTGGATTCTTCTCTAGATAAAACTATTTTTTCTCCTTTTTCATTAATTTTTTCACCTCGAATTAAAAGATTAGGGTTTTTTAAAAAACCATCTTTAACTTCGTTTAGGGAAAATATAGGAAGAGAAGTCTCATTTTGAAACCATATCCCAGTATTTTTTTTATGTGTTGTTCTTTGTGAATCAATACTTGAGGTAAAAGAAGCTAAAGCGACTCTTTTGCCAGAAGATCCATCTACAAACTGTAATATTTGTCCTCCTTTTGTTTCCAACGCCCCATATTCTCCTTTAATAAAATTTTTCCATTCCCAGGCTTGGGATCCTACAAAAACAGCTCCTCCAATTATAGTTAAAAACATATAAAATGCAACCTTGTTTTTTTTCATATGGTGACCAGCATCAACGGCTAAAACCATCGTGACTGAAGAAAAAATAAGTATAAAGGTCATTAAGGCAACATAATACATGGGTGCGTCTATTCCATGTAAAAAAGGAAAATGAGTAAAAACTTCGTCAGCAATAGGCCAAGAATCAATATTTTTGAATCTTGAAAAACCGTAGGAAACTATAAACCCAGAAAAAGTTAAGGCGTCTGAAACGAGGAAGAACCACATCATCAATTTACCGTAACTTGCATTTAAAGGCTTATTCCCTCCTTCCCAAAGTTCAGAACTAAGCTCTGAATCAGAACTCGATATATCCATCTTCAATAGTCAATATTCTTAATACAAATTTAATTTATTTTAATAATTAAATATTAAAAAAGAGAATAAAAATAACCACAAAAATCCCAGAAAATGCCAAAACATTTCAGCAAGATCAAATCCGAGAGTTTTATTAATACTGTATTTTCTATTCAAGGAATTAACTAAAACCACAACTAGGACAATTATACCTGAAAGAAGGTGAGCAAGATGAAGAACTACAAGAATATAAATAAAAGAAGTTGATATTGAACTTTCAGGACCAGTGAAATAATATCCTTGATTTATGATTTGTTTAAATCCATTTAACTGTAGAATAATAAAAATTACTGCTAAAATTAATGTTAAGAATAACATTATGTTTACTTTTTGAGGCTCTTCTTTCCTTAGCATTTTTTTTGAAACCCAAAATGTAAAGCTGCTTAAAATAATGACTACCGTACTCCAATAAAATAGTGAAGGAAAGTTAAATTCAATATTCCAATCCGGTCTTTGACTACTTACAACGTAAGCACTTGTTAGACCAGCAAATGTCATAGTCATGCTAATCATCCCTGCCCATAACATCATTTTTTTTGATTTAATATTTATAGTATCATTTTCCTTCATGCTAAAAAATATTTATCAAATATGAATATTAATTGAACTAAACTTAAATAAAATATACTAACAATGATAAGTTTACTTGCAGCTTTGTTTGATTTTTTTACCATTAAATCAATTGAAAAATATAACATTGTAATTCCTAGTATTAGAACTAATAGAGCAGAATTTTGAGTTAAACTTAGACTTCCTGAGTAGTGAGTGCAAGGAATCAATGAAATTAATATCATCCAAAGTGTGTAAAATGTAATTTGAAAAGCAGTTTTTCGATCTTTCCTACCTGTTGGTAACATTTTAAATCCAGCTTTTTGATAATCGTCATGCATTACCCAACTAATCGCCCAAAAGTGTGGAAATTGCCAAAAAAATTGAAGCATAAAAAGTATACCTGGTTCTATCCCAAATTTGTTTGTCGCTGAAACCCAACCAAGCATAAATGGTATAGCTCCTGGAAATGCTCCAATAAAAACCGATAATGGTGTAACTGTTTTTAAAGGAGTATAAATGGATACATAGATTAAGATTGAAAAAAAACTAAAAATTGCCGTTTTAAAATTTAGTTTATTTAAGAGAAAAAAACCTATAATTATCATTAAGAGAGAAATAATTAATGCGCTTGAAATACTTATTCGTCCCTTAGGAATAGGGCGATTTTGGGTTCTCCTCATGACTGCATCGTAGTCTCTTTCAATAACTTGATTAAGAGTATTAGCCGCACCTACCATACAAAAGCCACCAATAAATAAATATAAGATATGTAGAGAGTCAACTGTTTCTGTAGCTAAAAGATAACCAGTTATAGATGAAAAAACTACGCTTATTGATAAACGACTTTTGGTGATTTCAAAGAAATCTTTGAAAATTTTTGTGTTTAAATACTCTACTTTACCAACTGGCATATCGAGACTGGTAATTTTAAAACTTATTATTTAAAAATATTTTAATTTTATTGTAATCGGAATGTGATAGGTATACTAAATGGAACTCTTACTGCACGACCCCTTTGTTTTCCTGGTGTCATACGAGGAAGTTTGGATATTATTCTTTGCGCCTCTTTCTCTAAATTTTTGTCAGGACCTCTCATTCTAATCGAAGTAATACTTCCATCCTTGTCAATAACGAAATTGATATACACCCTACCTTGAATTCCCATTTCCTGAGCAATTTCTGGATAACGGAAATTTTTTCTTATGTGTTTATTAATTTGTTCTTGAAAACAATCTCTTCTTTTTGATTTTGCTACTCTTTCACATCCTGGAAAAATTGGAACATCTTCAATAACAGCGAAAGGGACATCAACATCTTCAAATTCTTCTTCCACTTCAACTATCTCAACAATTTCCTCTTGGTCGGTTTCAGTCGATTCAATAATTGTTTCTTCAATTTCTTCTTCGTCTTCAACTACTTCTATAATTTCCGGAGCAGGTGGCGGAGGTGGTGGTGGTGGTGGTGTCTTGATTTGTTCAGTGATAGGAACTTCTTCATCATCGTCATCATCAATATTTAGGGCTTCATAGCCATATCCAGACCTATCATATGTCTTCCATTCAATAGCCCTCCATGATATAAAAAGTATAATAGCAAGGCCTATGGCAAAGTATAAATCACTATTCTTTGTAAGGTCTGCTTTTGGGTTCTTTTTAATCTGCATATTTAAATTTGATGCTAATTTAAAAAAATACGTGATTAAGATATAACTTTTTTAATAGTTTTTGACACTATGGCAAATGTTAAAATTCCAGTAAAATTTGAAAATAAATCTAATATCTCAAATGATCTATATGTTAAGAAAAAACCTTGGACTAATTCTAATGAAAAACCGACTAGAAAAGAAATGACTATTGATCTTAATTTTGAGTTCTTAATAGAAAACTCCTTAAATAGTGCTAAATAAATTGAAATAGTATATAAAAAATAAGCTAGAAAATGTAAAATTTTATCAAGACTAAAAAAACTATAACTCTCGACTATTTTAATTTTTATTGGTATAAGTGAAAAAAAAATGATTAAAAATGAAAATAAAAAAGTTAAAAAGGTAAACTTATATTTAAGCACCAATTAATTTTTTGTAGTCCTCAGAATTCATAAGATCAGAAGAGTCAGAGCTATTTAATTTAATTCTAATCATCCATCCTTGACCATAGGGGTCCTCATTTACCAGCTCAGGTTTTTCATTTAAAGTCATATTTATATCAATAATTTCCCCTGTAACTGGCATAAACAAATCCGAAACAGTTTTTACGGCCTCGACAGTTCCAAAAACCTCCTCTTTAGAAAAATTTTCCCCAATCTTTTCAATTTCAACATAAACAATGTCACCTAGTTCACCTTGAGCGAAATCAGTTATGCCAATGGTAGCTATATCACCTTCAATGGATATCCATTCATGGTCCTTAGTGTACTTTAAATTTGCAGGTATATTCATGGCTTTAAATTAAAAGGCAAATATAAATCTAACTTAAAATAAAAAAAATTTAATTCCCAAAATTGTATTGAATTGAAATACCAGAACGTATACTAGTTTGTGGAAAAGCGGTAGATATTGCAAATTTTGAAAAATTATGATCATAGAAAAATAGTGCAGTGAGATTTCTTGATAACATATAATCAGCAGTAACTTTTATTGACCAAAGGGTTTGTCCTGCAGTAACTTGATTATTATCAACATTAAGACTTCTTAAAACTGTGATGTTATCTCTGTAGGATAGGTCTGCTTTAATATTTAAATCTCCCTTCATGGTTTTTCGCCGACCTCCGATATTGGTTGTAAATGGTATGTCTTTCAATCTATACCCTAGACCAAATATGTATTCATCACCTCTTGTTTCTGTCAATATATTGTTATCTAAACTTAATGATAAGGCCCTATCTGTCTTCAATTCCGTTAAAATTTTTAATGAGTTTTTTAATTCAATATCTAATCTAATTAGAGGGTTGAATTGTTCAACCAAATTAATATTTGCAAAAAGTATCTCAGACAGATAATCACCATATTGATTTTTTTGTTCAGGCTGATTTGGAATAAAGTCTAAATTTGATTGAAATTGATTTATAGTATAACTTGATCTATACCCATGAGAGACAGAAAATCTATTGAATACTTTTCTAATTGACTTATTATTCATTAAACCTGTATATCTTATATTCCAATTTGGAATTGGTACATTTTTGATTGGATTTAGAGATACTTTACCAGGGTCACTGCCTGTGTATGCCGAATAAAACGCGGCAATAATTACATCTTGTTGATTTTTAGAATATCCAGAAGGAAAATTATTTATATTATCTGAAACAGAAATACCTCGAAATTTGGCTAACCTGTTTGCGATGACAATTCTATTTTGTCTAAATCTACTAAAATCGGAGCCGCCACGCCTAGATCTTCGAAATGCGGTTCTTATCATTATTGTCGAGGTGCCATAATTCCCATAAATATTGCTATTAAAGGGTATATATTTATTGTTGTTTATATTAAAATTTTCAGTTATGTTTTCGGAATAATCTCGTTCTGCATTCAAGTCTACTAAAAAACTTTTTCCAAATCTTAATTGTCCATTTATACTGAGTTGATTATTTCTAACTTGTGAGAAAGGTTGATTAAATCCGTCAAAATCTGTTAACATTCCTTTCTTAGCAATTTCATATCTTATATCTGACTGACTTCCAAAAGTGAAGGCCATACTTGGATCAAAAGACCCTAAAAACCCTATTGAGGGCAAATATCCAGGTATAACTTTCCCGTTGTTTTCCGAGTAAGAAAAACGTAACCTTTTAAAAGAATTTAATAAATCAATGGTGGTTTTAAGTAATTTATTCTTCCTAATCTTCTTTACAACAGAATCATTGGGTTTAGATAAATTAGAATTCAACGCTCTTTTGTTTTTGTTTTTTAATCTAAAGATTTCGTAGAGCTTATTTGTTTGAATCGAGCCATTTATAGTTTTTGTATTCGCATTTTGAATAGTGTTAACTATCCCTAGATTTTGTCCCAAGTCGTTTTCAACTTGAGATAAAATATCAGACCCACGTATCCAACTAAAATCCCCAGAATAATTTAAATCAGAATCAATAAAGCTCAATAATTTAAAATATTTAAATGGTAATTTATAGGTCAAATTCAAATTTTGAAAATGCCTATTAGGGTCCCCCTGATCGAGAATATTATACCATATATTCTGTGTTTTTTTATAATCCTCATTTTCCTCATTTAAATAGTTTCTAATTATTCTACTAGTTGAGGAAGTGAAATTGATTCTAGCAGATCTTGTCAAATTATATTGTATATTATAGGTGTTGTCAAACAAAAAATTTCTTTGTACAAGAACTGGCAGTGCTAACAATGATATATCCGCTTCAGAATCTGCATAAACATCTCTGAACTGTTGCGAGTTTAGAGTTCTATTTATATTTGTAGAAAAGGACATGCTCAACGGTATGGGGTTAAAATTCAAATTTTTTAACCATTCTAAGTATTTTTTATTTTTTAAAAATTTAATCTTGTAAAAGGGAAGTATCTCCATACTTTGAAAATTATATCCATAATTTCCTTGTAATCTAATATTTTTATTTTTTTGATTTTCAATCTCATAATCATGATGATATATCTCATTATATGAATAAGAAAAGTCAAAGTTTTCAATATTGTAAAACTTTTTCTTCTTGGGCGTACTAATCTTCTTTACCCCAACAATACTAATGTTTTTTCTTTTTGTGTAATCAATAGCTTGCTCCCTAATTCTATTTTTTTCTTCATTTGAGTCCGAAGCTTGCATTCGATCCTTTAACTTTATATCCTGATAAAAAGGGTCGAATTCTGGTGAAATTGTCACCTCACCAACACTGTAATTAAGTGGTATTTGAATTCCAAAACTAGTTGGTAAAAGTTTAGCAGCATCTGCAGCTGTTGTAAAGTCATATTGAAATAATTCTTCTCTTGTTCTCTGATTTGGCGACTGATCAATACTTCCAAAACCAATCGATGAGTACCGAGTATTCCCAGAAAAATTTAAAAAATCTGCCATATTACCATCAATTGATCCTATAGAAGCCCAACCCCCTTTATTGTCAATTCCAGCTATTCTAAGTTCGTTAAACCAAACTTCTCCACACAAATTATCACCAATTATTGTTGATGGATTTTTTACCCCAATCATCATAGTCCTAATTGAACCTAGCGATGGGTTTCCTTTAACTGAAACTCTATAATATTTACTGCCGGATAAGTTAGAAATAGGAGTAAATTCATCAACCTCGTTCATTTCCTCATCAAAAAATGAAGCCTTTGTTAAAGAATTTCTAGTTAAATATTTAGACTTGATTTTAGATAATAATTCAACAGGAAAATCAATTGAATTAAAATCTGGGTTCCAAACGTCTTCCGAACTAATTCTATTTGATAAATTTTCACCAAATTTAGTTGGTTTTAAAGGGACTTCAATTTGATAGTAGTTGTCTTGATAATCTGTGCCTAGTCTCAAAAAAGCAACTATTCTTCTATCATACTCGTCAAAACTTCCCTCTCCAGGGAGAGGATTGTTCCCCTGAATTGATTCAGCGTGTATGTACATCTTTAACTTCTTATACTGTCTTAAATCGATATCAACATTTTTGAAAACACCTCTGTAATCCATGGGTTTAAGATTACAAACTCTAAATGACAGAGATTGTTCATTTTGTCTAACTATAGTGTTGTTATTATTTATTTGCTCTCTTTGAATGTCAGGAGGCAAGACATAGTTAATTGGTATTCTATTCTCATTCTCTAAAATATTAACAGTACTTATGTCAACAGTTGTATTGGAAGAATAGATTAAATTTTCATTAAGAGATTTATTGTATCTTCTCCAGTCACCTCTTACCAAATCTAATGTGCCAAATCTAAATATAACTGGAACTTCAAAATCTTTAAGAATCATCCTCATAAATCTAATTGATCTTAAATCCTCTATTCCATTAATATTTTGGTAATAGTCTTTAAAATTAGTCTCAAGGTAATAGCTCTTGTCAATGGGTACCTTGAACTGAATCCATCTAGTATTTATTGATCTTCCATTAGGTAATGTCACATTTATATTTTCCCTAACATCTGTTACAAATGGGTGATTCCCAACGTTCATATCTTTTCTAATTGGGACCCTATATTCAAAGTAACTATCTATTGTATTCATAGTCTGATCCCTATTTATGTCTTCGGTATCCGGCTCAGTAGTACTTCCCCTATTTTGATCAGAGAAAGATATAGGTGAGTTTCCATCGGTACCATTATAATTTTTATATCTATCAATTATACTTCCTTGAGC
>JBELIL010000091.1:0-5809 GCA_042090925.1 Flavobacteriales bacterium | reverse complement strand
TGAAATTTTCTTGACCATTAATAAAAGTAAAATGAGCGGGCATGCGATAGGAGTTACAATGGAAGGTATAAGACCTTTAACTTTAGAAGTGCAAGCACTGGTTAGTTCAGCCGTTTATGGGACACCCCAAAGAAGTACTACCGGATATAACTCTAAAAGATTAAATATGCTTCTTGCAGTATTAGAAAAAAGAGCCGCGATTCAATTATCTAATAAAGATGTTTTTTTAAATATAACAGGAGGTATCAAAAGCGAAGACCCATCTTTAGATCTTGCAATAGTCTCAGCAATTTTATCGAGTTATCATGATACTCCCCTAAATGAAAAAATTTGTTTTGCTTCTGAAATTGGTTTATCTGGGGAGCTTAGACCTGTAGTTAAATTAGACCAAAGAATTAGTGAAGCAGAAAAGCTTGGTTATGAGGTGTTTGTGACTTCGAATTTTAGAAAAGAAAATATTAAAAAAAAACGTATTAAGATTTTGGAACTGGAAAAAATTGGAAGCCTTATAACTAACTTATTTAAATAAATTGATTTAATTTAAAGTAAAATTTTAGATGCAGAAAATTGTAAAATCCTTTTTGGATGAAGTAGGCAAAAAGAACCAAAATGAACCTGAATTCATGCAGGCAGTAACTGAAGTTGCTGAGACTGTAATCCCATACATATATCAAAATGAGATTTACTACGGGCAAAATATTCTCCTTAGAATGGTAGAACCTGAAAGAGTTGTTTCATTTAGAGTCGCATGGATTGACGATCAAGAAGAAATTAGAGTTAACAGGGGATATAGGATCGAAATGAATTCTGCGATAGGACCTTATAAGGGAGGATTAAGATTTCATCCGAATGTGAATTTAAGTGTCCTTAAATTTTTAGCATTTGAACAAATCTTCAAAAATAGTTTAACGACCTTGCCCATGGGAGGAGGAAAAGGTGGATCTGATTTTAATCCAAAGGGTAAAACGGATACTGAAGTGATGAGGTTCTGCCAAAGTTTTATGACTGAATTATTTCGTCACATTGGCCCCAATCGTGACATACCAGCCGGAGATATTGGAGTTGGTAGTAGGGAAATAGGGTATCTTTTTGGGCAATACAAAAGACTTAAAAATGAATTTACAGGTGTTTTAACTGGTAAAGGAGTTAGTTGGGGTGGTTCACTTATTAGACCTGAAGCAACAGGTTACGGTGTGGTATATTTTGTAGAAAAAATGTTAGAACAGAAAAGTTTAGATTTTAAAGATAAAAAGGTTTCCATTTCAGGTTCTGGGAACGTTGCTCAATACGCTGCAGAAAAAGTTATATCACTTGGAGGGAAAGTAATTACGATGTCCGATTCTTCTGGTTTTATCCATGATAAAAACGGAATTGATATTGAAAAACTAAAATATTTAATGAAAATTAAAAATGTTGACAGAGAAAGGATTAATAAATATGTTGAGAGGTTTTCCTCTGCTAATTACTTTAAAAATAAAACTCCTTGGGGAGTTGAATGCGATATCGCCCTCCCTTGTGCTACTCAAAATGAATTGCAGCTTAAGGATGCAAAAAATCTAATTAATCATGGTTGCATTTGCGTTGGTGAAGGTGCAAATATGCCTACAACCCCAGATGCAATTAATCTATTAATTAACAAAAAAATATTATTTGCTCCAGGTAAGGCCTCAAATGCAGGAGGAGTAGCTGTTTCTGGTTTAGAAATGGCTCAAAATTCGCTACGGTACAATTGGAGTAGAGATGAGGTAGATTCAAAATTAAAAGAAATAATGAGTGAAATCCATAAATCCTGCTTAAAGTATGGTTCTGATAAAAATTACATAAATTACGTTAAAGGGGCAAATATTGCAGGGTTTGTAAAAGTTGCAGACGCTATGATTGCCCAGGGCGTTGTTTAGAAAATGATAATTTCAACTAAAGCAATTGTCCTTCGTAAAATAAAATATAGTGATTCTAGCCTCATTGTCGATGTTTTCACTGAGTTGGAGGGCAGAAAATCTTTTTTCTTGAAGGGGATATTAGGAAAAACAAAATCAAAGCTTAAGAATTCATACTTTCAACCCTTATCGCAAATTTTAATTAAATACAATAAAAGAGAAAAGAAAAAGATAAATTTTTTGTTGGAATGCAAGATTAATATTCATTTCCAAAGTTTATATTTCGATTATCGAAAAAGTTCAATTGTTCTTTTTTTAAATGAGATTTTGAATATGTGTATAATAGAAGAGGCTTGTAATAAAAACTTATTTCTTTATCTTGAAAGTTCGCTCAAATGGTTAGACAATAATCATAAAATATCCAATTTTCATATAGTGTTTATTTTAAACCTATTAAAATACTTGGGTGTTAATCCTCAATTAAAATCTGCTAATTCAAAGTTTCTCTCTTTTGAAAATGGCTCATTTGAAGATGAAAAACCAAAAGGTTTATGTGCGGAAGGTCAATCTGTAAAAAGTATAATAAGTTTGTTAGGCATGAAATTTGATAATTGTTTCTTGCTAAAAGTTAGTCAAGTACAAAAACATGAAATCCTTAAAATACTTTTGGAGTATATCGAATATCATGTTCAGGGTTTTAAAAAGCCCAAATCACTTAATATACTACATCAAGTTTTTGAATAGACACAAACTATTCTTGATTATTTTTCTTTTTGCGAGGGACTATTACGGCATTTCACAGCTAGTGAAAGTAAACGATATGCTAACTCAAGAGCCTCTATCTGATGTTTATATCTTTAATGAAAACAAAAAAAAATATACTTCAACTAACAACAACGGAATTTTTGATTTGAATATTTTTTCAGTAAAAGACACTATAACTCTAGGTCTGATTGGATACGATGACAAAAAAATCACAGTAGAAGATATAATTTCTAATTCTAACTTAATAGAAATGAGTCTCAATGAAAAAAAATTATCAGAAATTGTTCTTTCGGTTGCTAGAACGGCTTTACAATCAGAAAAAATTAGTCAAAAGGTCGAAATTATTAATAAAAATTCGATAATTAAAAATTCCCCAACAACTGGAGCTGAGGTTTTATTATTAGCTCCTTCAGTTAGAGTTCAAAAATCTCAAGGTGGTGGTGGAAGCCCAGTTATTAGGGGATTTGAATCAAATCGAGTCCTTTTAGTTGTCGATGGAGTAAGAATGAATAATGGAATTTTTAGATCTGGACATTTACAAAATGCCATAACGGTAGACCCCAACAGTCTTGAGCGAGTAGAGATCATTTATGGCTCATCATCTGTTGGCTACGGCTCCGATGCTCTTGGAGGAGTAGTTCATTACTATACTAAAACTCCAAAAATCAATAATGCTCAAAAATTAACAAATTTCTTTTCTTCAACCTTTAATAGTGCAAGGCAAAGTTTTGTTTATCATTTAAATAGTGAAGCGAGCTTTAACAAATCTGCTATTATAACAAGTTTTACATTTTCAAAATTTGGAGATATTGTAATGGGCAAAAATAGACGGCATGGTTTTCAAAATTGGGGATTAGTAAATGAATATTCGTCTAATTCCAATTCAATATATTTCGAAACTCCCTCAAAAAACAATAATCCTAATATTCAAAAAAAATCCGGATACAGTCAAGTCGATTTTTTGCAAAAAATTGTATTTACCTTACCCAAAGAAAAACAACTATTAATTAATCTTCAATTTTCGAACTCTTCAAATATTCCAAGATTTGATAAATTAAACGAAATGATGAAAAACAAGTTGAGATTCGCTGAATGGAACTATGGCCCACAAAAAAGATTATTAATTTCACCTCAACTAAAAATATTTCCTAAAAAAAAATACCTTTATAAAGGCACTATTGTAGCTGCTTACCAGTGGGTTAAAGAATCTAGAATTCAGAGAAGGTTTGAATCTTTAGAAAGAATCAACCAAAATGAAAATGTGAATATTTTTAGTTTAAATGCCGACTTCGAAATGCCAAAAACCAGGAAAATTAGCGTTGTTTACGGTTTCGAATTAGTTGGTAATAAAATTAAATCTGATGCCTTTAGAGAAAGATTATCAGTAATTGGAAATACAATCACCCAAACTCAGTTTGTAGGAAGATTTCCCTCCAGGTATCCAAACAACGGGAGCTCCTATTTCGTTTCTGCTGCTTATTCAAACTTGAGAGTGGATTTTAATACAAAATCATCAGTTTCTCTAGGTGCACGTTATACTTCAACTAAAATAAAAGCAAGTTGGATTAATGAACAATTTTTAAAATCTAGAAATCTGGATTTTAAAACAAAAAATAATGCACTCACTGGCAGTATTTCTTCTTCATACCGTCCAAATAAAAATATAAAACTAAATATTCTTTTTTCTACAGGGTTTAGATCCCCAAACATAGATGACATTGGGAAAATTAGAGAAAATAGGGGGATAATTATTATTCCAAACCCAGAATTAAAACCTGAGTATGTATACAATTTTGAAGGTGGTTTAACATTTTCTAATGATGATATTTTTTCAATTGAAGGACGTTTTTTTAACTCTAATATTAAAAACTATATAGGAAGAATTATCTCTCCCTTTTCAGAAGATTCGTCTAATAGTAATATATGGTCTTTAATTATAGAAAAAGAAAAACTTTCTACTCAAATAAATCAAAATATTGGAAATGCAAGAATTTATGGTGTTTCTATTGATGGAATGGTAAATTTTTTAAATGGTTTCACTATCATGGGAAACATTAATTTGACAGATAGTGCAATAAACAAACAGATAGGTCCGCTACCTTCGATACTGCCTCTATACGGGAATGTTAGAATCAACTACAAAAAGGAAAAATTTAATTTGACGTTAAGTAACAATTTTAGCGGAAGAAAATTATCAAAAGATTACAGCAGAGGTGGTGAAGACAAAATTGAAGAAACACCAATAATAAATATTAAAAAGGGAAATATAATGTATTATGGTTCTCCCAAATGGTCAATTTACTCTATTACAGGGGCATTTGACCATAATGAAAAGATAAGAACTTCTTTTTCAATAGAGAATATATTTGATTTACATTACAAAGAATTTGCTTCTGGCATCTCTGCACCTGGGAGGTCAATTATTTTAAACCTTAACGTAAAGTTTTAATTAGTCAAAATAATTTATGGTTAAAATGCATAAAAAAATGCTTATTTTCGATCCTTTAATGTTCGCCAAATGGCTTTCAATAATTATAAACAACTTGAGTTAAATACAATTGCTTCCGAAATTCTAACTTTTTGGGAGAAAGAGAAAATATTTGATAAAAGTATAAGTCTAAACAGTAGTTCAACTCCATATATATTTTATGAAGGGCCTCCGTCTGCAAATGGTCTTCCAGGAATTCACCATGTTATGGCGAGAACCATCAAAGATATTTTTTGCAGGTTTAAGACGCAAAAAGGGTTCAAAGTCGAAAGAAAAGCTGGATGGGATACTCACGGTCTACCTGTGGAGTTGGGAGTTGAAAAAGAATTAAATATCACAAAAGAAGATATCGGAGATAAAATCAGTATTGAAAAATATAACAATGCTTGCAAAGATGCAGTTATGCGCTATACAGACGTATGGAATGATTTGACAAAAAAAATTGGCTTTTGGGTTGATATGGATAACCCCTACGTAACTTATAAAACTAAATATATTGAAACTGTTTGGTGGTTGCTGAAGGAAATTTATGATAAGGATCTAATTTACAAAGGCTATTCGGTCCAACCCTATTCTCCAAAAGCTGGAACAGGTCTGAGTTCACATGAATTAAATCAACCTGGAACTTACAAAGATGTAAGTGATGTGTCAATAACTGCAATGTTTAAAGTTTTAAATA
>JBELIL010000090.1:0-5822 GCA_042090925.1 Flavobacteriales bacterium | reverse complement strand
GACGACCTCCTGAACCACAATCAGGCGCTCTAACCAACTGAGCTACAACCACCATAATAATATAAATTTAATATAATTTAAAATCCCTTCAAAATAAAGATTTGGATATTATATGAAGCTTCTAAAATCTTTAATAACGGGGGGTCTTTCTACAGTAAAACCCTCTGCCGCAACTACTCCAGAAATTCTTCCAAAATTCTGATCTCTTTGTTTAATACTTTCTAAAAAATTCTTTGAACTAATTGGCGTATTAGGTTCTTTGCTTTTCGAGTTGTAAAATTGTGAATTATAAGCCATAATAGCTCTCATTTTTTTTTCTTGAAACTCACTTATATCTATAACCAAATTAGGTTCAATGTCATACCATTGAATGTAGTGATATACATGTTTTGGAGTCCAGGATGGCTGATTTTTAGAGTTTTCGTAATTGGTTTTAATTTTAGAAAGACCTGAAAGAAAGGATGCATCACTTACAAGTTCACTACCCTTTGGGTGATCAATGTGCCTGTCTTTAATGGCATTGCATAATACTATCGAAGGCCTGTGTTCTCTTAATAGTTCAACAACTTTCAACTGATGCTCTTTATCGTTGACAAAAAAACCATCTTTGAAACCTAGATTTTTTCTAAAACTAACTCCAAGAATTTCAGAAGCTTCGTTAGATTCTTTTTTTCTTATTTCTGGCGTACCCCTTGTCCCAAGTTCTCCATTTGTCAAATCAACAATACCAACTTTAAATCCTTGAGAAATAGCACTACAAATGCTGCCACCACATCCTAACTCAACATCATCAGGATGAGCTCCAAATGCGAGTATATCAACCTTCATTACTTGCTTTTTTAAGAGCTTGGTTAAGATCTCTTTTTAAATCTTCAACATCTTCAATCCCAACTGAAAATCTTACAAGATTTACTGATATTCCTTGTTTTCTTTTTTCTCCCTTTGGTAACCATTTGTGTGATGTTAGGTACGGAACGTTAATCGTGCTTTCAACTCCAGCCAAACTTATTGCAGGTTGAATGAGGTTTAGAGAGTTTTCAAAAATTTCTCTGCTTATATTTTTATTAATTTCAAATGAAAGCATACCAGTAAAATCTTTCATTTGATTTTTTGCGAGATTATAATAAATACTGTTTTCAAGACCAGGATAAAAAACTTTCTCTATACACTCGTGATTTTGTAAATGTTTAGCTAACTCCTTTGCATTTTTATTTTGTTTTTCTACCCTAACAAACAATGTTTTTAAGCTCCTTTCCAGCAACCAAACAGTATAATCACTTAAATTACCACCAAGGCTTTTCCCTACAGAAAAAACAGATTCCATATTTTTTTTTGAAGATGATACTGATCCAGCTAAAATATCACTATGCCCTCCAAGATATTTTGTTGCGCTGTGGATAACAATGTCTATACCTAAAGATATCGGATTTTGATTAACTGGGGAGGCAAATGTATTGTCAATAATTGTAATAATATTATTATCTTTTGCAAGCTCAGAAATACCTTTTAAATCTATGATTTTCATCAAAGGATTACTAGGTGTCTCCACATAAATGACTTTTGTGTTACTTTTAATTTGTGAGGAAAAGTCTTTTAAATTAATACTATTAGCAAAACTATATTCTATCCCGTAGGTGTTTAAGTGTTCGGTTGCAAAATTTCTAGTTCCACCATATAAATCAGGCTGAAAAATGACATGATCGCCAGACGATAAAAATGAAAGTAGAGTTGTCGAAATTGCAGCCATGCCAGAACCAAACACGAGACTTTCTTCAGCGTTCTCTAGGGATGATATTTTTTTAGATAATCCTACCTGGTTGGGTGTATTAAAGTATCGCGGGTACATATCACCTTTTTTATAAGAATAGGCTGTAGCCATGTACAAGGGAGAAACTGCTCCATTATAAAGTGGATCGTTAATTTGTCCTTCGTGAACACACAATGTTTCTGGTTTGTTTTTTTTCATTGATCAGTTAATAATCCAATTTACAATTTTTTCATCCTCGGGGGATGTCCTAGGGGATACAACCATTTCTAGTACTCCTTTTTTATTAATTAAATATTTTTGGAAATTCCAAGTTACTTTTGAATCAATATATCCATTTTTGCTTTTATCAGTTAAAAAACTGTAAATAGGATGTATTTTTTTTCCTTTTACATTAATCTTGGACATAATTGGAAATGAGACACCATAATTCTTTTTACAAAATTCGCTTATCTGTTGATTTGTCCCTGGCTCTTGAAATAAAAAATTATTTGCAGGAAAACCAATAATAATAAAATTTTGATTTTTATATTTATCATACAAGGCCTGTAAACCTTTATACTGATATGTAAGGCCACATCTAGAAGCTGTGTTAACAATCATGATTTTTTTTCCCTGAAGGCATGAAAAATCAAATTCTTCACCATCAACGTCTTCAACGATAAATTGATATATGCTATTATCCATTATTTTTTGGGCGTTAATGATTTGTGAATTTACAAGAATTAAAGCGATTATTATTTTTCTCATTAAATTTAAAAAAAGGTTGAAAAATACAACAACTTTAACTCTTGGCAAAATTACTATACAAGCTCGGCAGATAAACCAGCATCTATTAACTTCAAACATCTTGGTTTTAAATCTTCAAAAGTTCCTGTTTTAACAATACATTTACCATGGTAATGAACTATATATGCACACTGCTCTGCCTGTTCTTGTGTTTGGTCACATATATTTATTAAACAAGAAATAACATGGTCGAAGGTGTTTATATCGTCGTTATAGAGTATAATTTGGTGTTCTTTTGACGTTCTTACATCAGTTTCCTTTATAACTTCTAATTCCGGTTTTTCACTCATATTTTTTCAAAAATTAGCAATAACTATTTGTTTTTTCTTTTCTTTTTTTTCAATTTGAGACTAAAAATTTTATTTTTTTAACTAACAGATCTTTATCTACCTAATAAAAACCTCTTAAATATTTGTTACCACATATTGTTAATCTATTAAAATAAGATTTTGCCTCGTTTATTCTAATATTTTTGTCAATTTTAACTAAAATATTATCATAAGTTTTAGAATTAATTACATCGATAGTTCAAAGGTGAAAATTAATTTTATTGCTGATCGAAAGATCTTATAATTGAATGAAAATCCTCAAAATTTAATGATGCCCCTCCTATAAGCCCACCGTCTATATCAGGTTTAGAAAAAATTTCTTCTGAGTTGTTTGGTTTTAAACTACCTCCATACAGAATTACAACTGAGTTAGCTAAGTTTTTATTGAATCTAGTAGCTATTGCTTCTCTAACATATTTATGTATTTCTTGAGCTTGTTCAGGTGTCGCATTTACTCCAGTTCCAATGGCCCAAACAGGTTCATATGCTAAAATAATTTGTTTCCATTGATTTTCTTTTAAATCACTCATTACAACATCAAGTTGTTTACTTATAACTTCAATTTGCTTTTCTTTTTTGCGATCCTCTAATGATTCTCCAAAACAAAAAATTACATTCATGTTGTTTTTTAATGCAGTATCGATTTTTCTCTTGATTATTTCATCGGTTTCATAAAAAAGTGTTCTTCTCTCAGAATGTCCAATTATCACTGAATTTATATTTATACTTTTCAACATTTTATATGAGATTTCACCCGTGTAAGGGCCTTCTCTATCGTAATGCATATTTTGAGCTAAAACCTCTATGGGGCTGTTTTTCAAAATTTTCTCAGCATTCTCTAAATTTACAAATGAAGGGGAAACTTTTACTTCTATTTCCTTCTTCCAAGTTTCTTTTGAAAGATTAAATAAAAGGTCTTCTGTTTCTTTTTTATCATTATTCATTTTCCAATTCCCAATAATTATTTTTTTTCTCATTTTTATTTTTTTAAATTCAAAAATTCGCAGATGCATTTTTGTTTAAATTCAAGTGAATTAAAGAAAAAATACCGTAATTAACTATATCTAGATAATTTGCATCTATTCCCTCACTTATAATTGTTTTGCCTTGATTATCTTCTATCTGTTTAATTCTCAAAAGTTTCTGCAAAATTAAATCAGTTAAAGATGAAACTCTCATATCTTTCCATGCCTCTCCATAGTCATGGTTTTTATTTAACATTAGGTTTTTTGCAATGGAAAAATTTTTATCGTAAAGATCTAATGCCTCTTGTTTTGGCATCTCTGGATTGGTTGCAATACCTTTATCAATTTGGATAAGAGCAATAATTGAATAATTAATTATTCCAATGAATTCAGAATATTCTCCCTCGTCAACCTTCTTGCTTTTTAATTCTTGAATGCTTCTTATTCTTTGCGCTTTAATGAAAATTTGATCAGTTAAGGATGATAATCTTAAAATTCTCCACGCAGAACCATAATCCGACATCTTTTTCCCAAATATCATTCTACATTCTTCCATAATTTTTTCGTAATAATTCTGAGTTGAATTCATCTAGATTTTTTTTGTCAATTTCAAATATTATATTGTAGAAATTATTTTCAGAAAGTTATTGAATTATAATGACATTAAATTGTAACGGTAAAATTTTAGATTTTAAAATTCCAAAAGTAATGGGAATTTTAAATTTAACTCCTGACTCTTTTTATGATGGAGGAAAATATCAATCTATTAAATTAGCAATAAAAAGATGTGATAATATGTTAAGCCAAGGTGCTGATATAATTGACATTGGAGCCGTAAGTTCTCGACCAGAATCTAAGATAATAAGTGAAAAAGAAGAGTTTAATAGATTAATTCCAATTTTAACGGTTTTGGTAAAAGAATTTAATTCAGCAATTTTTTCAGTTGACACATATAGATCTCAAATAGCGAAAGCTTCTATAGACGAGGGAGCCGCAATTATTAATGATATATCAGGTGGAAAATTTGATCCCAAAATGCTCCCTTTGGTTGGAAAAAACAATACAGTTTATATAGCAATGCACATGCAAGGATCTCCTCACAATATGCAAAAAAATCCCAGCTATAAGGATGTTACCTCTGAGTTATTGAGTTTTTTTTTGGATAAAATAAAGTCTTGCCAATTAAATAAAATTCATAATGTAATAATTGACCCTGGATTTGGATTTGGTAAAGAAATAAATCAGAATTTTGAAATTCTGAAAAATTTAGAGATATTTCAAGAGTTAAATGTTCCAGTATTGGTTGGCTTTTCTAGAAAATCAATGATCTACAAATCTCTGAAAATTCAACCTATTGAAGCTTTAAATGGTACATCAGTATTAAATACAGTTGCTTTATTAAAAAAAGCAAATATTTTAAGAGTGCATGACGTCAAGGAAGCAAAAGAATCAATTGAACTATGCAGAAAACTAGTTTAGTTTCTTAATTTTATCAAAATTTTCAATGGATAATTTAAGTTTTTTAAAATTTAATTTTGTTGATGCTCTTGACATTATTTTAGTTGGTCTTCTTCTATTTTATTTTTATAAACTAGTAAAGGGTACAGTAGCGATAAATATTTTTTTAGGTATTGTAATAATTTATTTTATATTCCAATTGACAGTGACACTAGAAATGAATGTCTTGAGCAATATTTTAGGAAATTTTATAAGCGTTGGTTTCTTTGCTTTAATCGTTGTTTTTCAACAAGAAATTAGAAAGTTTCTACTATTAATTGGATCTACCAATTATACCAGTAGAAAAAGTTTTCTCAAGTATTTCAATTTTTTGAATTTCGAAGTAGAAAAAGAAATAGTTTTAGAAACTTTATTACTTGTTGACTCTTGTTTTAACATGAGTAAAGACAAAACAGGTGCAATAATTGTTATAGAGCAAAGTAATAGTCTCGAATTTACAAAGTCTACCGGAGATGT
>JBELIL010000089.1:0-6030 GCA_042090925.1 Flavobacteriales bacterium | reverse complement strand
TTTCATTAGTAAAAAGTTCCGAAATAGAGATTTTATTCTCAATTAGAATATTTTGAAAATTGATTTTCAACTCTTCTTCATTTTCACAATAAATAAATTTTCCTCCATTTGAAGTAAATTTTTTTACAAATGAAATTTCAATAGGTTCTCTTTGTTCAGGAAGGTATTTGCTTTTTTTAGGTTTTTTTTTCCAAAAAAAATTGCCTAAAAAATTCACTCTGAGACTATTTTTTTTTGGGATTAACTACTGGTTCTTTCTTCTCTCCAAAGGGTCTATTTCCTAAAATGTTAATAAGATCATCCTTGAAAATCACCTCTTTTTCTAATAATCTCTTTGCCAACGTATCCAATTTACTCTTATGGGATTTAATTATTTTACAAGCTCTTATAAATTCTTTTTCTACTATTTTAGATATTTCTTTATCAATTGTTTGAGCTGTTTCTTCTGAATAAGGTTTTGAAAAATTGTAATCACTTTGTCCACTAGAATCATAATAGGTAATATTCCCAATTTGTTCATTTAAACCATAAACTGTTACCATTGCTTTAGCTTGTTGAGTTACTTTTTCAAGATCGCTTAAAGCACCAGTTGAAATCTTATTAAAGATTATCTTCTCAGCGGCCCTTCCACCTAAAGTTGCGCACATTTCATCAAGCATTTGTTCAGTTCTGACTATCATCCTTTCCTCTGGTAAATACCAAGCTGCACCTAGAGATCTACCCCTTGGAACTATCGTAACTTTAACTAAAGGTGCAGCAAATTCTAACAGCCAGCTAACTAAAGCGTGACCTGCCTCATGAAATGCGATTGTTTTTTTCTCTTCCTGAGAAATAATTTTATTCTTTTTTTCAAGCCCTCCAACAATTCTGTCAACTGCGTCTAAAAAATCTTGCTTTCCAACGCTTTTTCTGTTTTTTCGAGCAGCAATAAGAGCTGCTTCATTGCAAACATTAGCAATATCAGCTCCTGAAAAACCAGGTGTTTGTTTAGCAAGAAAATCAATATCTAATGTTTTAGTTTTTTTTAGTGGTTTTAGATGCACCTGAAAGATTTCTTTTCTTTCTCTCACATCAGGTAGATCAACATAAATTTGTCTGTCAAACCGTCCTGCTCTCATCAATGCTTTATCTAAAACGTCGGCTCTATTGGTGGCTGCTAAAACAATTACGTTTGTATTTGTTCCAAAACCATCCATCTCAGTTAAAAGTTGATTGAGAGTATTTTCTCTTTCATCATTTGACCCTGTAAAATTATTTTTACCCCTTGCTCTTCCAATTGCGTCTATTTCGTCAATAAATACTATTGCTGGTGATTTATCTTTAGCTTGTTTGAATAAATCCCTTACTCTTGAGGCACCAACACCCACAAACATCTCAACAAAATCTGAACCTGACAAGGAGAAAAATGGCACTTTAGCTTCACCAGCTACAGCTTTAGCTAGTAGTGTTTTTCCAGTACCTGGTTGTCCAACTAGAAGAGCTCCTTTTGGAATTTTACCTCCAAGTATTGTATATTTTTTTGGATTTTTTAGAAAATCGACAATTTCTTGAACTTCTTCTTTAGCACCTTCAAGTCCAGCAACATCTATGAATGTGGTTTTTACATCTTTTTTTTCATCAAATAATTTAGCTTTTGATTTTCCAATATTAAAAATTTGTCCTCCAGCTCCTCCACCAGTATTACCAGACATTCTTCTCATAATAAATATCCAAACAGCAATAATTACAATTATAGGTAGGAAACTTAGTATTATATCAAAAAATTTATTTTCAACCGTAACAAACTCATATTGAAAATCTAAATTTCTTAATCTTGCTTTTTCAAGTTTTTCTTGAAAAAATTTTAAATCACCAAATTCAAAAGAATAGTGAGGTCCAGTTTTATTAATTTGTCCTAAAAAATTTTTTTTCGATACTATTCTATGCTCATTCCTCTCCAGCGCTTCTTTTCTAAGAAAAATTTTTGCAGTTTTTTCATTTTGAATAAGAACTTTTTCTATGTCGCCATTTAGAAGAAATTTTTCAAAATCAGATGTATTGGTCTTATTAGAAGTCTGAATACTACCTTCTCCAAACAGACTTATACCTAGAAGGACAACTATAATTGTACCATATAACCAATATGGGTTAAGTTTTGGAGTTTTATTTATTTTTTTAGACATATTAATTATTTTTTATCGGAATCGTATTTGTTTTACAATCACCCCATAATTCTTCTATTCTGTAAAAATCTCGTACTTGTTTTTGAAAAATATGAACAACTACATTAATATAATCTAAAAGAATCCACTCCGCATTTTCTTCACCCTCTGTATGAGATGGTTTTTCCTTTAGAGTTTTACTGACCTTTTTTTTAACAGAATCTAAAATTGCTGAAACGTGGGTGTTGGAACTTCCTGAACAAATAATATAGAAGTCGCAAATTCTATTTTCAATTTTTCTTAAATCAATCATTTTAATATCTTGTCCTTTGACATCAGAAATACCAATCACAATCTTTTCAATTAAATTATTAATGCCTTCATTTTTTTTTATCATTAAATTTTTACAAAAATATTATATTAGACAATACTAATACAAAATTGTGATTCCCTTTAAAATTATCAAAATTAATGCCATTGACTCTACAAATAATGAAATAAAAAGATTATATCATAATAAACTACATTTAAACGGATTAGTTGTGTGGGCAAAAAATCAGACAGATGGGAGGGGTCAGGGTAACAAAAAATGGCTTTCCCACCCCAATAAAAATCTAACATTTTCAATTTTTTTAGATAGTAAAAACTTATCGTTATCAACATACTTATGTTTAAATTTAATAAGCTCATTATCCGTAAAAAAAGTTTTGATGAATAATGGTATTAATAACTTATTTATTAAATGGCCAAACGACATTTTGTCAGTAAACAAAAAAGTATCAGGAATTTTAATAGAAAATTTATACAAAGGGAAAAAATTAATGGGTTCAATTGTGGGTGTTGGAATTAATGTTAACCAGATAGTTTTCTCAAAAAATTTAAATGCAAGTTCAATGAAAATCATCACTAAAAATGAATTTAGTTTAAAAAAAGTACTTCATGATTTTTTAGATATTTTCAAACAAAATTTACAACTTTATAGTGACTTTGATCTCCTTAAAAAGGACTTTAACAAAAGTTTGTTTCGTAAAAATGAAATAATTGAATATGAAATCAACGGAAATGTTAAAAAGGGGAAAATAATTGGGCTTAATGATCACGAGAGATTTCAAATTTTAAGCTTAAATGGCATAAAAGAGACCCCAAGAATAACTGATGTTAAAATTGTTTATTAAACAACCCATTTTTTTGGATTTTTTTTCCAGCTATTCACTTTATCAATATCATCCTTTGAAAAGTCCATATACTTTTTTGAACATTTAATAAGTCTCGAAAAATCAGATAGGGAATAAAACCTTTGATTTGCTTTTTCGAAGTTAATTCTTGCTATCTCCAAATTATAAGAGAAAATTGAGAAAACACCTAATACATCAATACCTTTTTTTTTCAGTGTTTCCACTGCGTTTAAAGAACTTTTTCCAGTACTAATAAGGTCTTCAATTACAACTACAGGTACTTTTTCTAAAATCTTACCCTCAATTTGTTTACCAGTACCGTGTGCTTTTGGTTCAGGGCGAACATATATAAAAGGTTTTTTTAAAAATTCTGCAATTAGCATACCTATTGCAATTGATCCTGTTGCGACACCAGCTATGTAGAAATCTGTTTTGATTTTAGATTTTATATATTTTGAAATTTCATTTGAAATAAATTTTCTTATTTTGGGATATGAAAGAATTAACCTGTTGTCACAATATATTGGAGATTTTATTCCGCTCGACCAGGTAAATGGCTTTTCAATATTTAATTTTATTGCATTAACTTGTAGAAGTAATTCAGCTGTTTGAAGGGCTATTTTTTCATTGATAATCATACGCAAATGTATAAAGTATTTTTTAATCAAAAACCTATAGTATTAACAACGGATATGATACTCCTAAAAGAAGATTCACCCCTTTTTTATGTAAAATTCACAAATAAAAAATTTATTACACAAGTATTAAAATCAAAAAAGATAAAAATGCTTTATCTATATCATCCTAAAAAGGAAAAACTATGGCACTATTTCTTTAACATGTTTAAACTAATTGAAGCTGCTGGAGGGTTAGTTAAAAACATAAAAACAAATAACTTCTTATTTATATATAGAAATAAAAAATGGGATTTACCTAAAGGAAGAATTAATAAAAATGAACAGGTCAAAAATGCAGCAATTAGAGAAGTAGAGGAAGAAACAGGGGTAGAGAATTTATCAATAATAAAACCTTTAAATACTACATACCATATATTTAAAAAGAACAGAAAGTATTGTTTAAAAAAGACCTTTTGGTATTTAATGAACACGGATTATGTTCACAAACTTACTCCAGAAACCAAAGAAGGTATTGAGGAGGCGATTTGGATTGATAAAAATTCAATTGGTTCTCTTAAAAGCAAAATGTATCAAAATATAAATCTAGTAATTTCAAATTATTTTGATTCACATAAATAAAAAGTCATTTTTTTAATTTAAATGGTAATAAATGATCATATTTCCCACCATATTTTATAATATCTCTTACTAAACTACTATTAACATAAGAAAAATTTTGACCCGATATGAAATATACAGATTTCACATTTGAGAAGGTATCTTGCATATCCTTAATATCTTTTTCAAATACAAAATCATTAGTGTTTCTTAGTCCACGAATTAAAAATTTCACATCTTTTAATTCACAAAAGTTTGTTGTTAAGTCTGAATAAGATTCAACTATAATTTTTGAATTATGTTCTATCGATTTTTTAATAAAACTTATCCTATCATTTAAATTGAACATACATAGCTTTGATGAGTTCTCACCAACCGCAATAATTATTTCATCAAATACATTTATTGCTTGGTCTAAAATATCTTTATGACCAATTGTAAAAGGATCGAATGATCCAGGAAAAATAGCTTTTTTCATTTTAATCCTTCATTTATCATTGCTATTATGATTTTTTTTAAGTTTTTATTTGCAGCTTTAAATTGTTGTGGTATGATACTTTTTTCTGTCATTCCTGGAATTGTATTTGTTTCTAAAAAGTAAGCAATATTTTTTTTAAAAATAAATTCACTTCTTGTAATCCCACTTAAATTCAATTTAGTATAAAAATTCAAAGCATCTTTTTTGACTTTATTTTCAAGCTCTATTGGCAGTTTCGCAGGTGTTATTTCATCAGACTCCCCCTCATATTTTGCTTTATAATCAAAAAAATCATTTCTGCTAACAATTTCTGTTATTGGAAGAACTTCAACATTTCCATCTAATTTATAAACTCCGACAGTAACTTCTCTTCCGCTCAAATATGATTCTATGAGAATTTCGTTATCCTCTTTTAGAGCTTTTTCAATTGCAGGTTTTAGTTCTTTTTCTGAATACACCTTACTGATTCCAAAACTACTACCTGATTGGTTAGGCTTTACAAAACACGGAAATCCAATCTTATCTCCAATTTCTTTCTCATTAATATCTTGATTATTTTTAATTAATATATTTTTTGCAGTTTTTAATCCAACTTTTTTTGCTAAATCTAAACATCTTTTTTTGTTGAATGTCAACTCTGCTATTGATGAGTTGCATGTTGAGTGGGAAATACCTAAATCTTCTAATTTTTTTGTAATCAATCCGTCCTCTCCAGGACTTCCATGAACTAAATTTATTATGTAATCGAATGAAAACCTGAAATCATTTTTAAAAAATTGAAAGTTTTTTTTATTTAACGAAAAATTGTTTTCGAATTTATCAATTACTTTGTAATTCTTTTTATTTACTTCAATTTTAAAACATTCAAATTCTGAATCTTGAATCAGTTCAAATATAAGATTCCCGCTTTTAAGAGAAATTTCTCTTTCAGAAGTGAATCCACCACATGCTACTCCAATTATTTTCATTTATAAATAATCATAAAGGTAATAATTGAATTG
>JBELIL010000088.1:0-6156 GCA_042090925.1 Flavobacteriales bacterium | reverse complement strand
CAGGTAGTTTAAACTATATTTTTAATAATTTTAAGGCTGAGGATTCATTCCATCAAATCGTTGAAGATGCAATGAAAAAAGGTTTAACTGAACCCGATCCAAGAATTGATTTAAGCGGAATCGATGTGGCAAGGAAAATTTTAATTCTTGCAAGAGAAAGTGGACTTGAAATTGAACTTGATGATGTTAAAATAGATTCATTTCTTCCCAAAGAGGTTTTTGGTTTAGATGACACCATTTTATTTTTAAAATATCTTAAAAAGTATCGATCACACTTCAATTCTTATCTAAAAAGTGCCAGGTCCAATAAATCTTCTCTAAAGTACGTAGCAACACTCAATGAAGGTATAGCTCAAGTTGGTTTAAAAGAAATTCCTTCGGGAAATGATTTCCTTAATACAGAAGGAAGCGACAATATTATTCTTTTTTATACAGCAAGATATAAAGATAATCCCCTAATTATAAAAGGAGCTGGAGCTGGTGCTGCAGTAACTGCTTCAGGTATTTTTGGAGATATAATTAGAATTGGAAAGAGATGAATAAAATAACTATAAATGTACCTTCATCTGTTGCTAATGTCTCTTGTGGATTTGATGTTTTAGGGTTCTGTCTAGAAAAGCCATATGATGAGATGACAGTTGAAATAAAAAAAACCCAAGGAATAGATATTCAAATTATTAATGAAAAATCGATTCCAACTAATCCAAAATACAATGTTTGTGGACCCGTTGCAATAGCAATGATAAATAAATTAAATTTTAAATATGGCTTTAAAATAAAAATCATAAAAAATATAAAGCCAGGAAGTGGAATTGGCAGCAGTGCCGCTAGTGCAGCAGGAACAGCTTTTGCAATTAACTGTTTAACAGGAAGGACATTTTCAATGTTAGAGCTTGTTAATTTTGCAATGTTAGGTGAGGAAATTGCAAGTGGGGCAAAACATGCAGACAATTTATCACCAGTAATTTTTGGTGGTTTTACACTGGTTCGGTCATTAAAACCTTTAGATATAATCCCTCTACCAACATTAGAAGAATTGTATGTTATAATAACCCATCCATTAATTGAATTAAGAACTAAAGATGCAAGATTGTTGATTAATAAAAATACCGAATTAGAAAAAGCTATTGTGCAGTGGGCTAATTTAGGAGGATTTGTAGCATCATTGTATACAAAAAATTATGAATTATTGTCTAAAACAATTGAGGATGTAATTATAGAACCTCAGAGGATCAAACTTATACCAGATTACAAAGAGATTGTAGATGCAGCTTCCATATATGCACTGGGTTCAGGGATTTCTGGTGCAGGGCCCTCAATTTTTTCAATTTGTAAAGGAAAAAAAAATGCAGAATTAGTTTTACAAAGAATAAAAAAAGTCACCGATAAAAAAAGTATTGAGTATAACTTAATCTTGTCCAAGATTAACACAGATGGGATCAAAATAATCAATTAATAATGTACTCAAGTATAGGAGATAAAAAAAATGTAGTAAGTTTTAAAAAGGCATTGTTTAAAGGATTAGCACCCGACAAAAGTCTCTATTTTCCAATAGAAGTAAAAAAATTGAGTAATGATTTTTGGAAAAATTTTAAAAAAATGGACACTTTTTCATTAGCTTATAATGTCCTAAAAAATTATATAAATAATGAAATACCCAAAGAAAGTTTATTAAATATTATTAAAAATACTATAGATTTTGATTTTCCGACGGTTTTAGTAGATAAAAACTTATATAGTTTAGAATTATTTCATGGTCCTACGATGGCTTTTAAGGATGTTGGTGCAAAATTCATGTCGGGCTGCATGGATTATTTTATTAAAGCCGGAAATTTAAATCACAAAATAACTGTAATTGTAGCAACATCTGGAGATACTGGAGGAGCAGTTGCAAATAGTTTTTTAGGAGTTGATGGAGTAGATGTGGTAATCCTTTATCCTAAGGGAAGAGTAAGTGAAATTCAAGAATTACAACTCACAACACTTGGAAATAATGTTTCAGCACTTGAAATAGACGGATATTTTGATAAATGCCAAGAGATGGTAAAAAAAACTTTTATTGACAAAGATTTAAATGAAAAGCTTTTGACATCCGCAAATTCGATCAATATAGCAAGATGGATACCACAGATGCTTTATTATTTTATAGCATATAAGAATTTAAATAGGGAGAAATCGAATTTAGTCGTGTCTGTTCCGAGTGGCAATTTTGGGAATCTATGTGCTGGAATGCTTGCAAAAAAAATGGGTCTGCCCATTAATCATTTTGTTGCTTCAACAAATGAAAATGATACGGTTCCAAAATTTATGAAAAGTGGGGAATATAAAAAACAAAAAACAATATCTACTATAACAAATGCTATGGATGTTGGTGATCCAAGTAATTTTGTTAGAATTCTCAATATATATAATGATGACTTTAAAAACTTAAAAAAAGAATTGACAGCTTACAAGTTTTCTGATAAAGAAACGATATTAGGAATACAAGAACTATATCATAAATCCAAATATTTACTAGATCCCCATGGGGCAACTGCATATTTAGGTTTGAAAAAATATTTGAATAATAATCCTAAAGGAATTGGTATTTTCTTGGAAACAGCACATCCAATAAAATTCTTGGATACAGTTGAGAATGCACTTAATAAAAAAATAAATATTCCTAAACATATATTAAAACTTAAAAAAAAGAAAAAAACCAAAATTGGAATAAAGGATTATAAACAGTTAAAAAGTTTTTTATTGTCAAGATGATCAAAGTTGCAAATAAATAAATCAAATTATAATTTGAAAAAAAACCTAAAATGAAGAGAACAAAGCTTTATGAAATTCATAAATCATTAGGTGCCAATTTTACAAATTTTGCTGGATTTGAAATGCCGATTTCTTATGGAAGTATAATGAATGAACACAACTGTGTAAGAAATAGTGTTGGAGTATTTGATGTTTCACATATGGGTGAAGTTTTGGTAGAAGGAGTAAATGCTGAAAAATTTTTGCAAAACTGTTGCAGTAACGATATAAATAAATTATTCATAGGTAGGGCACAGTATAATTATTTTCCAAACTTAAATGGAGGAATTATTGATGATTTAATAGTTTACAAATTAGAGGAAAACAAATACTTATTAGTTATAAATGCATCTAATGTTCAAAAAGACTGGGAACATCTAAACTTTTTAAATAAAAAATTTAATGCTGATTTAAATAATATTTCAGATAATACCTCTCTTTTATCAATTCAAGGTCCAAATTCAACTAAACTTTTAAATAAAATTTCTGATTTTAATTTTGGTACTTTAAAAAATTACATGAACTGTGTTACTAATATAGCTGGTATCAAAAAAGTAATTGTTGCCTCTACAGGTTATACTGGTGCGGGAGGTTATGAAATTTATTGCGATAATAAAAATGTTAAATTGATATGGGATACAATATTCAACGAAGGAAAAGAATTTAATATTATGCCGATTGGTCTTGCAGCTAGAGATTCACTTAGAATCGAAATGGGCTATTGTTTGTATGGAAATGAAATTGACGAAAATATATCTCCTATTCAGGCTGGTTTAACTTGGATTACTAAAACTGAAACAAATTTTCATGGAAGTAATCGCATCAAGGAAGATATAGAAAACGGATGTATGCTTACAATTACAGGAATTAAATCCGAGGAGCGAATAATTCCTAGAAAGGGAAATATTATTCTTAATTCAAGTAAAAATGAAATAGGAGTGATTACATCAGGAACTTTTTCACCAACTCTAAAAACTCCAATTGGAATCGGTTTTATTTTAAAGGATAACCTAAATTACAACGAAGAAATTTTTGTCGATAATGATAGAAAAATATTTAAAGCCAAAATTTCTTCTTTACCTTTTATTAACTCTTAAGTGAATAATATTTTAATCCTTGGTGGAAGCGGATTTATAGGTTACTCTTTATATAAGGAGTTAAACCCGTTCTTCAAAACATTCGGCACTTATTACTCAAATAATAAATTCAAAAAAAACAAACAATTTTTTAAGTATAACCTTGAAAAAAATGATCTAGAAAAACTTGTAACTAAAATAAAACCAAAGATCATAATTTCATCATTAAGAGGGCCTTTTGAGAGTCAAATCATTTTACATAATTTATTGATCAATTATTCAAAAAAATTCAATTTTAAGTTAATTTTTTTGTCTTCATCAAATGTTTTTGATTCATTCCATAATTATCCCTCTTACGAATATGATAAAACATTATCAGAAAGTAAATATGGTGTTTTTAAGATTAAAATTGAAAATGCAATTCTCAGAATGGAAACTAAAAATTTTGTTATTGCTAGACTTCCAATGATATTTGGTGTAAACTGTCCGAGGATTAAAGAGATGAAAAACAAAATACAGGAGAAAAAACCTTTTGAAGTTTTTCCAAATTCAATAATTAATGTTAATAGTATTTTAAAGTTATGTCAGCAAATTCATTATATAATTAATCAAGGATTGAATGGAATTTTTCATTTAGGAAGTATAGATTTAATAAGCCATCACGAGTTTTTTAAAAAGTTAGCAATTCACAGAAACTTTAAACAAATAGTTTTTAAACAAGTATTTACAATAAACGACTTACGCTACATCGCAGTTTTACCAAAAGAAAACAAACTACCAAGTCATTTAACTATTACATGTGATGAGGTTTTATCTGATTCACATACTGACAAACTTAAGGATGGGAAGAGCATTTGAATTTAGAAAAAGTAGAAAAATTAAAAGATGGTCTTCAATGGCAAAAATTTTCACCAAAATTGTTAAGGAAATTACTATTTGTGCTAAAGAAGATGGAATTGATCCCAATACAAATTCAAAACTAAGAGCATTAATACAAAATGCGAAAAGTGCTAATATGCCAAAAGAAAATATCGAAAGAGCACTTAAAAAAGCAAATGAATCTAACACAATTGGTTACAAAAAAATACTATTTGAAGGATATGCACCGCATGGAATCGCAATATTAATTGAAACTGCAACTGATAATAACAATAGAACAGTAGCCAATATAAGAAGTTACTTCAATAAGTGTGGAGGTTCACTTGGAGTTTCAGGTTCTGTAGAATATATGTTTGATCATAAATGCAATTTTAAATTTAACCCAAAAGGATTGGATCTGGAGGAACTTGAATTAGAATTAATTGATAACGGTATAGACGAACTTTTCACCGATGATAAGCAAGTTTATGTTTATGCACCTTTTGATAACTTTGGTTCAATTCAACAAAAATTAGAAAATAAATCTATTAAAATTTTATCATCAGAATTTGAAAGAATTCCTTTAAACACTTTAGAATTAGAAGAATTAAAAAAAGAGGAAGTAAATAAACTAATTAATTTAATTGAAGAGGATAGTGACGTTCTGGGTGTGTTTAGTAACCTTAAGTAATATCTAAAGCTTGCTGTTTTCTGGTATTTTACCTTTAACTCCTTTGAATAAAGATTTGAGAAATGTTAAATCATTAGCTAAACTTAAAGTTGGAGAAAAAAGTTTAAATATTTTTATCTCACGATTTTTCCAATCAAAGGAAACTGGTAATATTTTACAATCAGCCATTACAGCAATATGATAAAAGCCAGTTTTCCAATCATCTGCTAGTTTTCTGGTTCCCTCAGGAGCTATAGCAATTCTGAAAACTTCGTTTTTTTCAAACATTTTTGAAATTTTTTCAACTGAGTTCATTTTCGCAGATCTATCGATGGGTCTACCACCAAGACTATTAAAAAAATTAGTAGTGAAAAAATTATAATATTCTTTTTTTATTACAAAGTTAATTTCTTCACGAAGAAATCTTCTTATCCCAATTGCAATTATAAAATCCCAATTGCTAGTATGTGGAAAAACTAACAAAACAAGTTTTTTATTGAATGGGAAGTCGCCTTTAATCTTGAATTTAAATATTTTAAATGTAAGAACCTTGCATATATAGCTAAACATTTCAAATAGACTCTAAATATTTTTTTGCTTCTATTAAATCATTTGGAGTGTCAATACCTATCGTTGGTTTCTCAATTTCAATCATTTTTATTTTTTGTTTATTTTCAACAAATCTAATACATTCTAGCATTTCAATCTTTTCAAGGTTACTTGGTTTCAAAGTTGATAATTGAAAGATAGATTGGCTTA
>JBELIL010000087.1:0-6248 GCA_042090925.1 Flavobacteriales bacterium | reverse complement strand
TAACTATTTTGGAGAATTTTTAATTTGGACTGGAATTACGATAATTTGCTTCCCTCTTTTCTCGGGACTTAAATATTTAGCTTTAGTTACTCCAATTTTTATGTATTTTCTGCTCAATTATATCAGCGGGATAAATTTATTGGAAGAGAGAGGCAAAAGTAAGTGGGGGAACAATCCAGAATATATTAAATATTTAAAGGCTACACCAAAATTCTTTCCTAAAATTTTTTAAGTTGAAGTATTTTATAATTTTATTTTCCATATCAATTAGCATGGCCCAACAGACAGAAACACAATCATATAACGTAATCGAAAAATACGACAATATTGAAATTAGGTACTATCCTCCAGCTGCAAAAGTTATGTCAAAGGGAGAAATTGGGAAAAACTCAAACTTCAGAAATCTATTTAATTACATTTCTGGATCAAACTCTAACAATTTAAAAATTTCAATGACAACACCCGTTTATATGAAAAATGATAAAGAAAACCAGATTATGGAGTTTGTTCTACCTAAAAAGTTTAATGATAAAGAAATCCCAAAACCTGACAATCTCAATTTAGAGGTTTACAAGTCCAAAGAAGCAATATTCGCTTCAATTCGTTATAGTGGATATAATGATAGTGAAAAACAATTGTTATACACCGAAAGGCTTTTGACCAAACTCAAAGATTTAGAAAGGGGCATTATAGGAACCACTATTTTGTTGTCCTATGATGCCCCCTACAAATTTTATAACAGAAGAAATGAAATTCTAATTGAATTATCTAATTAATTTATCAAATAATCAAGTTGTAATTTTTTAAAAGATAAATTAAATTCAGAAACATCGTTTGTCATTAATTTATTGAATATTTCTATTTCCTTATCAATTTTTTCTGATAGTTCCGTCATCAGTTTTTTGTCTTGATCTGTGGGTGGGAAATCATTCATCGTTACCAAGTTGGCTATGTGACCAAGTTTGTTTGTTAGTTTAATAGGAAAATTAAGAGGATCTTGCCTACTTTCATTTTTAGTTTGGTATAGTGCATTTTCTACTGTACTCAACGAATCGATTAAAAAATTAGCTTTGCTAACAATATTTTTAGCATCCTTATTATCAGAAAAAGTATTTAAAAATTCATTTAATTTTAATTTGGTTTTTCGAATTTTCTCTATAGACTGATGCGCCTTAGAAATGGTTTTGTTTATTTGATTTACGAAAGTAAATTGTTCTCTCATTTGATCAACTGAGCTTTCTGAAGCCGGGGATTTTATAATTTCAAATGAATTTTGAGATTCAAAATTATTTACTGAAAGTCTTACTTGATATGTTCCAGGTACAGCTTTTGCTCCGCTAAGCGATGCACTCCACATTATCATTCCTTCAAATTTTTCAGCTCCAGGGTATTTGTAGTCCCAAACAAAAACATTTCCACCTTCTTTTACCTGTAGTTTACCATTTTCATCTGAAGTACTAAATCTTTTAATTTCATTCCCCTTTTCATCGTGAAAGCTTATTTCAACTACGTCAGAACCTTCAGTATATTTTGGAATAAAGAAATGAACCTCGACTCCGTTTGGCTTGTTAGTACCCATAGTGAGAGACTTTTTACCGCCACTACCTTTTAATCTGTAAGTAGGTTTTGGTTTAAATAGATAAGGATCTAGATTAGAACTTGGAAGCTGATGAAGGACTGTAAGATCATCTATCATCCAAAGGCTTCTACCTTGGGTAGCAACAATTAAACTATTATCTTTAATTGTCAAATCCGTTACGGGGACCACGGGCAGATTTTGTTGAAATGGTTTCCAATTGTTACCATCGTCAAAAGAAATATATAAACCTGATTCGGTTCCTGCGTATAATAGACCTTTTCTAACCGGATCGGCTCTTAATACTCGAGTGAAACTTTCATTTTTTATGTTGTTGGTAATTAATTCCCAGGTCTCACCGTAGTCTTCAGTTCGGTAGAGATAAGGCTTGAAATCGCCAGTTTTGTATTTAGTTCCAGCAACATAGCAAGTTCCTGGATCGAATGGAGATGGGTCTATACTATTAATCATCATCCATTCGGGCATATTTTTAGGAGTCACATTTGTCCAGGTTTTTCCACCATCTTTTGTCATGTGAATAAGACCGTCATCACTTCCGACCCAGATTAATCCATTTTTAATATTGGATTCTCCACCAGCGAAAAGTGTGCAGTAGTATTCCACACCAGTGTTGTCTTGAGTTATGGGGCCTCCAGAAGATTTAAGTTTTGCAGCTACATTTCTAGTTAGATCAGGACTGATTAACTCCCAACTCTGGCCTTCGTTTTCAGTAACATGTACATGGTTTGAAAAAGCATACATTTTTTTATCGCTGTGAGGGCTGAAAAAAACTGGAAAATTCCACTGAAAACGGTACTTCATCCCCTCTGCTCCGTATCCCATGGGATTATCTGGCCAAACATTAATACCCCTCTCACTATTGGTTTTGTGATTAACTCTTGTGAGATATCCTCCATAACTTCCACCATAAACTATATCGTTATCATTTGGATCTATCGCTATGTGTGCTGATTCACCACCTGCAGAAGGTTCCCAGTCACTCTCGTCGATGTATGAACCATCACTTCTATGATTTATTCTTATAGTTGAGTTGTCTTGCTGAGCAGCATAGATCCTATAAGGGAAAGAGTTGTCAGTTGTGACGCGATAAAATTGCGCTGTAGGTTGGTTGTGATATGTGCTCCAAGTTTCCCCTCCATCATAAGTTATTTGAGCACCACCATCATCTCCAATTATCATCCTGTTACTATTTTCTGGAGCTATCCAAAGATCATGATGATCTCCGTGAGGTGCGTTATGAGACGTAAAAGTCTCACCTCCGTCAGTTGATTTATGATAAGAAACGTTCATCACATAAACTTTATTTATGTCTTCAGTATCTGCATATATTTTCGAATAATACCAAGCACGTTGTCTTAAAGCTCTGCTATCATTTATATGTGACCATGTTTCCCCTCCATCATCCGATCTGTATACTCCGCCGTTTTCCTTATTTTCAACAATAGCCCAAACTCTATTCGAATTTACAGGAGAAACAGTAACACCAATGATTCCTAAAATCCCTTTAGCAAATCCTTGATTACCACTAATTTTTTCCCATTTATTTCCTCTGTCTGTACTTTTCCAAAGAATAGATCCCTGACCACCACTACTAAGGCTGTAAGGAGTTCTCTTCACTCTCCAAGTTGCAGCATATAAATTTCTTGGATTGTTGGGGTCTATTATTAGTTCAACTGCACCAGCGTGATTACTTTCAAATAGTACTTTAGACCAAGTTTTACCACCATTAGTACTTTTATAAACTCCTCTTTCTGAAGTAGGTTTATAAATATTTCCTAAAACTGCTGCATAAACAATATCTGGATTTTGAGGATCAATTACAATTCTAGGAATATGTCTTGATTTTGGGAGTCCACAACTTTTCCATGTTTCTCCAGCATCTTCTGATTTCCATATTCCATATCCAGAAGAAACATTACCCCTAACAGTTACTTCTCCCCCTCCAACATATATAACGTTTGGATCACTTTTTGAAACTGCAACCGCACCAATACTTCCACCAAAATACCCATCTGAAATATTTTCATAAGATTTTCCACCGTCGGTAGTTTTCCAAACACCGCCACCTGTTGATCCAAAATAGAACAAATTTGCATTACCCTCTACACCAGTAACAGCGCATGACCTCCCACCTCTAAAAGGTCCAATTTCTCTGAATTTGAGTGAGGAGTACAAGGATTTATCATAACTGATTTTACTTTTTTGATTTTTATTTTTTTTTTGTGCAACTGTTTCAAAAGAAAATAAAAGAACAGCACAAAGCGATAGATTGAAAAACTTGAATAACTGCATTTTTTTATTGTTTTTTATTCTAATTTAATTTAAAATTAATATAAAAGGTATATTTATTTATAATTAAAAACTATGGGAAAAAAAATTTTATTACTACCAATAATGTCGATACTATTTATGTATAGCGCTCAATCACAGGGAATTAGAACAATAAAAAAAGAACTGAAACAATCAATTGAGAATCATAAGTCTGATTTAATTAAAACAAGTGATGCAATTTGGGAAGCTGCTGAAACAGCGCTATTAGAGTTTAAATCATCAAGAATACTAATAGAACATGCCAAAAAAAATGGTTTTGATGTTGAAGAGGGTGTTGCAGGCATTAAAACAGCCTTTACCGCATCGTATGGTTCTGGAAAACCAATCATTGGGATATTAGGAGAATTTGATGCTAATGCTGGAATATCACAAAAAAGGAAACCAGTAAAGGAGTCGAGAATCCCAGGAGGAGCAGGTCACGGTTGCGGGCACAATCTTTTTGGAACCGCAAGTCTTGGCGCTGCAATTGCTATCAAAGAACAAATTGAGAAAGGAAATATAAAAGGCACTGTAATATTTTATGGAACGCCTGCTGAAGAGACAATTTTTGCTAAAGTATGGATGGTAAGAGAGGGACTATTTGACAAATTAGATGTATGCATGGACTGGCATCCTGGGGACGAAATCCAAGCTGGAACTCAAAGTTCAAAGGCTTTAGTTGACTTTAGGGTAATGTTCCGAGGAAGTTCTGCACATGCATCTTCCGATCCATGGAATGGGAAAAGTGCAGCCGACGCAATGGAGTTGTATACAACTGGATTAAATTACTACAGAGAACATATAGAACCAACTGCAAGAATTCATTACCAAATTGAGAAAGCAGGGGATGTGGTAAATGTAGTTCCAGACTATGCCCGGATATGGACAAGGCTTAGACAAAACAACAGAGCAGGTGTTGATGTTTTGTATGAAAGGGCACTTGATATAGCAAAAGGAGCTGCTCTAATGACAGGAACAACTTATGAAACTAAACTTATTTCTGGAATTTATGAGATACAAGTAAATAGAACAGGTGCTGCCATTTTGCAAAAAAATTTAGAAACGTTGGGTGAGATTACTTACAGCGATGATGAGCTAAATTATGCCAACACAATTTTAAATGAAACAGGAAAACCTCAAAAAGGTATTGATGGGAAAGTCTATCCACTTAAGCCAACATTACCAGCTCAGGGTGGATCGACCGATGTGGGAGATGTTAGTCAAGTAGCACCCACAATTAGCTTAGGAGTAACTACTGCAGCAAGTGGTGGCCCTTGGCATTCTTGGGCTGTAGTTGCTTGTACTGGGATGTCTATAGGTCATAAGGGTATGATTTATGCTGCTAAAGCATTATCCATGACTATGGCGGATTTATATAAAAACCCTTCTTTAATTAGTGCTGTAAAAGAAGATTATTTGAATAATAAAAAGTACGATAATTATAATCCCAGGATTTTGCCAGGTCCCCCTTCATTAGAATAATTCCTATGAGAAAACTTTTATTATTTCTTCCTACATTACTTCTAACACTCAATAGTTTTTCTCAGGTAGTTTTACCTCTAAAAGAAAGAGTAAGTGCAGTAGAGGATATACAAAAAGATAGGTTAGAAAATCTTTTACCAAAGTTGATGAAAAGAGAAAAAATTGACTGTTGGGTAATAATTACAAGGGAGTATAATGAAGATCCAATAATAAAAAGTCTTCTCCCCCCAACATGGTTAAATGCCAGGAGAAGAACAATTCTTGTTTTTACCCTTAACGAATCTTCAAATAAAGTTGATATGGCAGCAATAACTAGGTATTCTTTTGGAAATTTAATAAAGAGTGTCTGGGATAAAGAAAAAGAGCCTAACCAAATGAAGGCACTTGTTGATTATTTGTTATTAAAGAGTCCTAAAAAAATCGGGATAAACATATCAAAAATATACGGAATCGCAGACGGTTTGTCTGTAACGGATAACAATCTCCTAATGAGCTATTTGCCAAAATCACTTAAAACGAAGGTAGTAAGTGCAGAACCTTTAGCTGTTTCTTGGATTGAAACCCGAACTGAAAAGGAAATGACCCTTTTTTCCCACTTAACTGAAATAACTCATAATATTATCAAGCGAGCTTTTTCAACTGATGTTATTACTCCTGGAGTCACAACCACTGACGATGTAGTTTGGTGGATGAGAGAAAAAGTTTCCTCAATGGGTTTAAAAACTTGGTTTCATCCCACGGTTGATATCCAACGTGCAAATGATAGCGATCTATATGCTTTTGATGGAAAACAAAAATTTGATGTTATAAAACCCGGAGATCTCGTTCATTGTGATTTTGGGATTACATATTTAAATTT
>JBELIL010000086.1:0-6251 GCA_042090925.1 Flavobacteriales bacterium | reverse complement strand
AAGAAGCAAGTCAATTTTTTTTGCATCAGAATCTGGATAAAGTCTTAACTCAGGATTATTCTGCTTTAGTAAAAGCTCAATATCATCGATAAATAATTGACATGTTATTTGAAGGGCCTTTTTTTCTTCTTTGAATACAACATTAGTTGTTGTTACATAAAATTCATGATCATTCTCATTTGAAAAGGATGATGAAAAAAATAAAAATAAAATAGGAAGAAAATACCGCATATTATATCTAGTATTTATTAATTAACTTGACCATTCTTAAACTCTTTACTTCTATTTATTAAGTAATCGATCAATTGAAACTGCATGTCTTGCTTTAACAAGCTACTCGTCTTCATATTCTTATCTATAAATATTAAAAATCCCATAACTTGATCTTGAGGTAAATCTAAATCATTTTCAAAAAATCTATCATCAAAAACCAATGGCAAAATCTCACTGGGCTTCATTTTAATTTGCTCCTCAACTGTTTTATTAGAAAAGGCTTTTGCTATAAGTTTTGCTATGTTAACAAAGTCAATTCCATTCGATATTACTCGATCTCTAACAGCCTTATTTTCTAATCTAGAGGATTTGTCAGTATCATAATCAAATCCCTTAAATTCCTCTTCTTTTAGATCTAGAAATTTTTCGACATCTTCAGTTGTAACAATGACCTCCTTAAGCTCATTTATATTTTCATTAACTGTTACAACTAAACGATTCTTTTTTAAAATTTCTGATGTTATTTTTACCGCCCTAATCTGATATTGAACAGATGAAAAAATAATATTGTCTCCTTCGGCAACCTCAATTTCAAATTCCCCTTCACTATCTGTAATAGTATTTGTTTGGGAGGTATTATTTACAACATTAGCAGCAACTACTTTTGTATTTTTATATAGAAGTTGACCTTTAATTAATTTTCGCTCCTGTCCAAAAACAAGAATTGAAAACAGGAGATAAAACCACAAAAAAAATGTATTTTTCATCTTATAAAGATACTTTTGTAAGTGGTAAAAATTGCTTTTTGAATGTAAATTTTTAAAAATGACATTTAATATTTTGAAAATTGAGGTCAATATGACATATCCTTTAAGACATGCTCTGTTAAGAAAAGGAAAGCCCTTAAAAAGTTGTTACTTTGAAATGGACAAGGACAAGGAAACTATTCATTTAGGAGCTTTTAAAGCCAAAAAAATTATTGGTGTTCTTAGTGCATTTCAAATATCTTGTCCTCAATTTGAGAAACTTCAAGGTGTTCAATTAAGAGCAATTGCAGTAGATCCCAAATATCAGCGTAATGGCATTGGATCACTTCTGATTAAAAGTATTTTTCACCGTATTAATAAAAATGTGGATTATATCTGGTTAAATTCCAGAGTTGCTGCAAATAATCTTTATAAATCAAATGGGTTTAAACCACTTGGAAAACAATTTGAGATTGAATCTATTGGAACCCATCAACGTTTTATTAAAATTCTTTCTAATGAACTTTAAATCATTGTCTTTGCTTGTTTTAATCATAAATTTAAAACTACTCTTTGCACAAAATGAATTAAATTTCTCTCAAGATTTACTAATGGGAAAAGAAGATTCAAAATTATTTAGTAATTCTATTGGTTTATTATCTGAAACTGCTGCTGCTTTTGAAAAAATGAAAATAGCTGCTCAAAAGGCAGGATTTAAGATTGAAATTGTCTCTGCTTATCGATCATTTAATCGTCAAAAAGATATTTGGAATAGAAAATATAGATCTAATGAAATTAAAGGATTTAGTCCTGATGAAAATATTAAAAAAATAATTGAATATTCTACTCTACCAGGAACTTCTAGGCATCATTGGGGAACAGATGTTGATATTATAGATGGATCTATACCTAGACAAGGAGATGTATTGATCACAGAAAAATTTCATGGTGACGGACCATATGCTGCATTAAGAGTTTGGATGGAAGAAAATGCATCTCAATTTGGTTTTTTAAGACCTTATTCTATGGACTCTGAAAGAAAAGGCTTTAAATATGAACCTTGGCATTACAGTTATGCCCCACTTGCAATTCCAATGCTGAAGGCTTATCTAAATCTGGATTTAAACTTATTATTAGTTCCAGAAAACTTGGAGGGAAGAGAATATATTACTCCTTTATTTATAAAAAAATATATTGATCAAAATGTACTAGGGATTTCATCAAATTTAAAGCCCTCTAATTAAGAAAATATTCTTTTTAAAATCCTTAAAAATTAACGAATAAAAACTGGACACATCATATTCTTTGTCTCTTCATCGCTGTAATAATATCCATCTTTTGAAAACGAATGAATATCCTCAAGAGAGGAAGTATTTTGTTCTATTAAATAACGTGCCATCATACCGCGTGCCTTTTTAGCAAAAAAAGAAATAATTTTAAGTTTACCATCTTTAAAATCTTTAAACTCGGGACTAACTATAGTATTTGAAATTAAATCACTATCAATAACACTAAAATATTCTCTGCTAGCTAAATTGACAACTAACTCATCCTTTTTTAGCTCAACTTTGAGCTGTTCCGTTACCTTTTTTTTCCAAAAAGAATAAAGGTCATTATTAGATCCTATTGAAATTTTAGTTCCCATCTCTAAACGATAAGGTTGAATTTGGTCTAAAGGTCTTAGCATTCCATATAGACCTGATAAAATTCTTAGTTGAGTTTGCATTTTATCAATTTTTTCTTCAGGTAAAGTGTAAATATCAAATCCAGAATAAACATCTCCATTAAATGCAAAGATTGCTGCTCTTTTTTTTTGTTCTTTAGATTCTGTTAAAGAAAATTTCTGATTTCGGTCCCAATTAAGTTGAGCTAATTTTTCTGATATATTCATCAGTTTTTGTAGAACTTTAGGAGATTTTTTATTAAGAATAGAGTTAATGTGAATTGCTTCGTCAATAAAATTTGGCTCAGTAAAACGTTCAGTAGGTAAGGACTTTTGAAAGTCAAGGGACTTAGCTGGTGAAATCAATATTTTCATAAATAAAATTTTTATAAATAAAATTACATGCTTTTATTACCATTCACAAATCAATATAGCTAAAGAGTTATATTTTTAAATTATAAATTCTTATGTTGGGCATATTGACGCCATTTTTTTAAAGCATCACTAAAGTCGTCTGGTACTGGAGAATTAAATTCTAATTTTTTACCTGTTACAGGATGAATAAATCCCAAAGTTTTTGCATGTAATGCCTGTCGCGGTAGCAATGAAAAACAATTATCTATAAATTGGCGATATTTAGAAAAACTAGTCCCCTTTAAAATTAAATTTCCACCATAACGTTCATCATTAAATATAGTATGTCCAAAATATTTCATATGTGCTCTAATCTGGTGTGTTCTTCCTGTCTCTAACTGACACTCAATAAGTGTAACATACCCAAAACGTTCCAAGACTTTGTAATGAGTTACAGCTTCTTTTCCTTGAGAATTGTCCTCAAAAACGGCCATTTGTAATCGATTTTTTGGATTACGTCCAATTGCCCCTCGATAGGTTCCAGAATCTTTTTCAAAATCTCCCCAAACCAATGCAAGGTATTTTCTACTTGAAGTTTTATCAAAAAACTGTTTTGCCAAATTAGTCATCGCTAATTCTGTTTTAGCAACTACTAATAATCCACTAGTATCTTTATCAATCCTGTGAACCAACCCAGGTCGATTATTAGTGTTTTTAGGTAATTGTCTAAAATGGAATAATAATCCGTTAAGTAATGTCCCCGAATAGTTCCCGTGGCCTGGGTGAACAACAATACCTGCTGGTTTATTTACAACGATTAAAGTTTCATCTTCAAATACAATATTTAATGGTAAATATTCGGGTATGAGTATGTTTTGATATGGAGGATGTGAGAATAAAACTCTGATATGATCACCACCCTTGACTTTATAATTTGACTTTACCGCATTTTCTCCAACAAAAATACTACCAGATTTTGCTGCTTGTTGAATTTTATTCCGTGTAGCATTTTCAATACGAGTCATCAAAAATTTATCAACTCTAAGTGGTGATTGACCTTGAGCTGCAATAAAACAGTGATGCTCATGAAGAGATTCTGTAGATTGAATTTCTTCTTCAGATTTAGATTTATCTCTTTCCATTTCCTAATACTAAATCAATTTTACTAGTCCTAGGTAATAATATTCCTGGTTCGATCTTATTTCCCTTAAAACGAATCTCAAGAACCATGTCTTTACCTATATTATCTCTGTAGGTATAATCTCCAATTTCAAAGCCAGAGGATTTTATAATAGATTCTGCATTTCGTTTGGTAATTTGAATTAGATTAGGTACTGTAGTTTTTTTAAAACCAGAAGGATTAATAGTGAAGTATATTTTTCGGTTTTCTTTTACCTCACTACCTGGAGAAGGCAAATGTGAAATAACTGATAAAGGTTCTCTTTTTGGATCAAAGCGAGAAGAATCAATTATTTCAAATCGCAAGTTTTCATCTTCAATTAAAAAAGGCAATTCACTTAATTGAATGCCTTCAAAGTTAGGAACATCTTGATAATTATTATGTTTCGTGTAAATATTTAGACTTAAAGAAATAAAAATAAACAACAAGACCGAAGACAATCCGATAAAGAAAAGTTGTTTTACAAAAGATGTGCTAAATAAAAAACGTAAAAAAACCATAGATTAAATTCATTGACTAAGATAATAAAACCTGAGCTTTTTGATTGCTTTGAAATGCTATACCTTTGTAAAAGAAATTAAAATAATGTACAGAAAAAAAGTAGGTGTTGTTTGTGGAGGATACTCCTCTGAATATGAGATCTCACTTCAAAGTGGTAAAAATGTTTTTTCTATGCTTGATAGAGAAAAATGGGAAGTTTTTTATATTGTTTTAACAAAAGAATCATGGACTGCAAAAGACGATTCTAGTAATGTTTATAGTGTTTCTAAAGGAGATTTTTCACTTAATAGATCAGACATTTCAATTAAAATAGATTTAATTTTCAACCTCATTCATGGTTCTTTGGGCGAGAATGGCCAGCTTTCCGCGCTATGGGAACTTTTAGAAATCCCTTTTTCGAGCTGTAGTAGTTATAATGCAGCACTAACTCTAAATAAAAGAGACTGTCTTTCGGTTCTAAGAGAATGGAATATCCCTACTGCTAAACATTATACTCTTGATAAAGGAGATGATTTAGATCCCAAAATAATAATAGATTGTGTAGGCCTACCATGTTTTGTAAAAGCTAATAGATCTGGAAGTAGCTTTGGAGTATATAAAGTCTACAAAAAAGATGACTTAATCGATTCTATAGAAAAAGCCTTTGAAGAAGATACACAACTAATTATCGAGAGTTACCTTGAAGGGCGTGAGGTTTCAGTAGGTGTAGTGAAAATTGATAATGAAGTTTTTGTTCTTCCTGTTACTGAAATTATTTCTGAAAATGATTTCTTTGACTTTTCTGCAAAATATGAAGGAAAGTCTAATGAAATCACACCAGCTAAAATATCTAATCGTTGGATGAATGATTTAAATCAAATATCAAAAAAGATTTATTCAAAATTAGGCTTAAAGGGAATTATTCGGAGTGAATTCATTTTTGTCAATGAAACACCACACATCCTAGAGATTAATTCAGTACCAGGTATGACAAAAAAAAGTATAATTCCTCAACAGGTTAATGCACTAGGAATGGATTTTTCAGAATTTTTGAATAAAATTTTAATTCAAACAGAACGCTCTAAAAATTAAGTTAAATATGAAAAGATATGTATTTCCTGGTTCTTTCGATCCAATTACATTAGGGCATCAAGATATAATTCTCAGAGCATTGCCAATGTGTGACGAATTAATTATTGCTGTTGGAGAAAATATAAATAAGAAATATTTGTTTTCCTTAAAAGAGAGATTATATTTTATTAATAAAACCCATGGTCATGAACCTAAAATTAAAGTTGAATCATTTCAAGGATTAACTATTAATTTTTGTAAAGTAGTAAATGCTACTGCCATTATAAGAGGACTTAGAAATCCTGCAGATTTTGAATTTGAAAAAAGTGTAGCCCAGGTGAATCGAAGATTATCCGGTATTGAAACACTTTTTTTACTTACAGCAGCAGATTATTCTTATATCAGTAGTAGTATTGTGAGAGAAATTATTAATAATAATGGTGATTATTCTTCTTTAGTTCCAGATGCAGTAAAAAACAGTAAATAAATTAATCCAACGCTTTTAAAATAATTTTTATGTTTTCATATGCGTTTTTCATTAGTT
>JBELIL010000006.1:0-14758 GCA_042090925.1 Flavobacteriales bacterium | reverse complement strand
TCTTGAAATTGCATTGTATTAAAAAGAGGTCTAATTGTTGGTTGTGCTAGAAAGTAATGACCCTCTTTAAACTCGTAGTCCCCCCAGGATTCCAAATAATGTGGTACAGCTGCAATATATTTACAAACTGAGGATGTTTCATCTTCTTTCATTGAAAATGACAATGAAAAGTCTAAATCACTAATTGCATCTTTTATCTTTTCTCCTAAGGAGAGGCTATAAACCGGATTAACACCAGCAGTTATTAGTCCACTTATTTTTCCATCCAATAGTTGTTTGATAAAAGCATCTACTTCAATTCCACTTTGAGTTCTTGTAAGCCTGGCAGAGTTATCAATAGCTGAACATTTAATGTGATTATTTAAATCTAATATCAGGTCTTGAACTTCTTTGTCATCTATACCAGATATGATAACCGCTTTGGGACCAAATTTTTTAATTCCATCTGCAGCAAATTTTGCGTTTTTTTTATGCTCTGGAGATAATTTAACTTTGCTATTCAATCCTTTCACCGATGAATATATGTAAGAAAAAATCTTTTTTTGTTCGGATGGTGTTGCCGGCACTCTTATGTCAGCGTTCGCACCACTGAGAGTCATATTAGCCTCAAACTGTATATGCTTTGACATTTTACCTTTTCCAGTTTTCTTATCCGGTACTCTGTTGTCTACATACTTAGTATCATAACCCCCACCTTGCCAATCTCCAAGGAAATCTGCACCAACTGAAACAATAAAGTTAGATTTGCTAAAATCGTAGTCCACAAGTCCTTTAAAACCATATACATCTTGAAATGATTCTACAGCGTAATTGGAAGGAACTGTATCTAAAATTACGTGTTCAATATTAGGAAATTTAGCTATTAGATCACCAATTATTTTGTTCGTAGTAGGACTTGCAAATGTTTGAGTCAATAAAACAACTTTCCCCTTTTTTTTAGAGACAGAGTTTAAATCTGATAGAACCTCGGATTTTAGATCGTTCCATGAAGAGTCTTTCCCATTAATTTTAGGAAGTTGAATTCTTTTCGTGTCATACAATGATAAAACCGATGCATGCACTCTCGCGTTGGCACTGCCGAAGTCAGGTGCTTCTTTGTTACTTTCAATCTTTATTGGTCTCCCTTCCCGAGTCTTTACTAAAATACTGGCAAAATCGAATCCATCTGCTATAGCAGTTGCATAATAATTCGCAATACCTGGTCTAATTTGTTCAGGTTGAACAACATAGGGTACGGACTTTATTACTGGCCCTTCACAAGCAGCCAATGCAGCAGCTGTTGTACTAAATCCTACATATTTTAGAAAATCTCTTCTATTTGTATTTTCAGCCTCAAGACCTTCTTGATCTAACAAAATATTGTCAACAGGAAGTTGATTAGCAAACTCCTTGTTTTCGATATCTTTTAATAAGTTTGAACTTTTATCAATCTGCTCGACGTTTTTCCAATATGTTTTTTTCTTCTTCACTATAATTTATTTAATAATGACATTTCCCACATTCTAATCCTCCCATTTGGGCTACAGTTAAATTCTCAACTCCATATTTTTTTGAGAGAGATTCATGAATCTTCTGATAATATTCATTATCCTCTAATTTCAGATTTGATTTTCTGTGGCAATCGATACACCAGCCCATTGTGAGTGGTGAATACTGATACATAATTTCCATTTCTTCAACAGGGCCGTGACAATTTTGACAATCAACTTTACCCACACTAACATGTTGAGAATGGTTAAAATAAGCAAAATCAGGAAGGTTGTGAATTCTAACCCACTTTACAGGTTCAGTTTGTCCTGTATACCTTTGATTATCATCATCCCACCCAACAGCAGCATATAATTTTTTAATTTCATTTGTGTAAAAATCTTTAGTGTATCCATTTTCTAAATCTTCTTCGCCATTATATTCAGCTATATTAACATGACAATTCATACAAACATTCAAAGAGGGAATCCCTGAATGTTTGGAAACTCTAGCTGAAGAGTGGCAATAGTTACAATCAATCTGATTTGCACCAGAATGAATCTTGTGAGAATAGTGAATTGGCTGGACAGGCATGTATCCTTGATCGACCCCTATTTGCATTAAATAGCCATAACCAAAATATGCACTGGATAAGAGGAGAAAAACAACACTAACAAACACTAAAAATTGATTTTTAACAAATGCCTGCCATATAGGTGTTATATTTTTTTTCTTTTTTTCCTCGACAAGAACAATACCGTTGGCAAAGGCAATTTTTTTAAGTGTTCTATTGACCAGAACCAACATTGTAAGTAAAATGGTGAATATCAAGACCAGAGCAACCAATATTAACTGATTGGAAAAAGAATTATCTTGAACTGTTTGAATAGGTGCATTAGAAACTGCAGCAACCGTTGGAGGTGGAACGTAATCTGTATATGCCAAAATATTATCAATATCTTGGTTAGACAATTGAGGAAAATTGTTCATTACAGATTTGTTGTATTCCTCCCATATGGCAACGGCTTGATTGTCTCCTGATTTAATCATGGCAGAGCTGTTTTTTATCCAACTATAAAGCCACTCTTTTTCATATTTGGCAGTAACTCCTTTTAAGGCAGGTCCAACAGCTTTTTTGTTAAGTTTATGGCATGCCGCACAGTTTGCATTAAAAAGCTTCTTGCCAGCTAAAGGGTCTAACTCTTGGCCAAAAGAAATTCCACAAAAAACAATTAAAAATGATAGTAAATTATTCCTCAGCAACCTACGTAAATTAAGCTCAATCTCCACTATAAGAAAGTTATAACAAATATAATTAAAATTATACCAAAAACCATTGTAAAATTAATACATAAACAGCACTTGTGAAAAGCAAATAATACCATTTAGTTTAATTTATAATCAATCTAAATAAAAGGCTGTTTTTGTTTAATTTTAAAATATATATTTTTATATAAATTTTTTTATAAATATGTTTTTTTACAGGGGTTTGGGCAGTCTTTTTTTTACAATGCTAATTTTTAATTGTTTAACAATTTTTGGCCAATCTAAAAATTCAGATATTGAAATGGATGAAGAAATAAAAAAACTTCTTTCATTAAAGATTTTGATTAATAAAAATATACATGAAAAAAACTACTATGCTATACAATTGTATAATGGGAATTATGAAAAAGCGAAAGAAATACAGTCGGATTTTATAAAAAAATTTCCAGAATGGGGGTCAAAGCTATCTTTTGAAACACCAAATTACAAAGTTAGGGTAGGCAATTTTAAAGAGTTTTTAGAAGCTAGTAAAAGATTAGATTTTATTAGAAAGTTGTAGCCGTCTGCATTCTTATTGAGACCCAATAATTTATAGTTTTTTTCTAACCTCTACTTCTTGAAATGCTTCTATTAAATCATTAACTTTTAAATCGTTAAAATCTTTAATCTGAATTCCACAATCGTAACCTTTAGCAACCTCTTTTACATCATCCTTAAACCTTTTAAGTGAAAGTAAAGTTCCAGTGAAAATCACAACTCCCTCCCTTATCAACCTAACCCCAGAATTTTTAAAAATTTTACCTGAAGTAACCATACAACCAGCAATCATTCCGACTTTAGAAATTTTATAGGTTTCTCTTATTTCTGCGTTGCCAGTAACTTCCTCTTTAAGCTCCGGTGATAACATACCTTCCATTGCATCTTTAACATCATTTATCGCATCATAGATTATAGAATAAGTTCTAATATCAATTTGTTCTTTATCAGACAATGTCCTAGCATTTCCCATTGGTCTGACATTAAATCCAATTACAATTGCATCTGAAGCTGAAGCAAGTATAATATCCGATTCAGTTATTGCCCCAACTCCTTTATGAATTATTTTAACTTCAATCTCTTGAGTTGAAAGATTTTCTAAAGAATTAGAAAGTGCCTCAACAGAACCATCAACGTCACCTTTTAAAATAATATTTAACTCTTGAAATTCACCAAGAGCAATTCTCCTTCCAATTTCATCCAAAGTTACATGACGCTGTGTTCTTACATTTTGTTCCCGTTGAAGTTGAGTTCTCTTAGCTGCAATTTGTTTTGCCTCTTTTTCATCTTTTAAAACAAGAAAGTTGTCTCCGGCCTGTGGCGCTCCATCCAATCCAAGAATAGAAATGGGTGTTGAAGGAGGAGCACTTTTCAAATTCTTACCTCTTTCGTCAAAAAGAGCTTTTACTTTTCCACTATTTTTTCCAGCTAAAATAAAATCTCCAATTTTTAATGTTCCACTTTGAACTAAAAGGGTAGACACAAAACCTCTTCCTTTATCAAGATAAGCTTCAACTACGGTTCCTTTTGCTGGTTTTTCAAAATTTGCAGTCAATTCTAATAATTCGGCTTCTAATAAAACTTTTTCTAAAAGTTCTTTAACACCTTTTCCTTCTATCGCGGATATATCTTGAGACTGAATTTTTCCTCCCCAATCTTCCACCATAAGGTTTATGTTTGCTAAACCTTCTTTAATTTTATCTGGATTTGCATTTTCTTTATCAATTTTGTTGATAGCAAAAACAATTGGAACACTAGCAGCCTGTGCATGACTTATTGCTTCTTTTGTTTGTGGCATAATGTCATCGTCAGCAGCAATTACAACAACTGCTATATCAGTTAATTGAGCTCCTCTTGCTCTCATAGATGTAAATGCTTCATGTCCAGGGGTATCAAGGAAAGTCATTTTTTCTTGGTTTTCTAAAGTAACTGAATATGCACCTATGTGTTGAGTAATGCCTCCTGATTCACCAGCTATTACATTTTCCTTTCTAATATAATCTAGTAGAGAAGTTTTGCCATGGTCAACGTGTCCCATAACAGTGACAATTGGTGGACGCGGGGAAAGTTCCAATTCTTTATCTTCGATTTCTGAATCAAAATTATCATCTATGGCAGCCTTGGCAAATTCGACCTTGAAACCAAATTCTTCTGCAACAATAGTAAGGGTTTCAGCGTCTAGCCTTTGATTCATGGTGACCATTATACCTAAAGACATGCAAGCAGATATAATTTCGTTTCCTGCAACCTCCATCATAGTTGCAACTTCTCCCACGGTAATAAATTCTGTTACCCTTAAAGTTTTACTTTGTGCTTCTTGAATAGCCTGTTCTTCTTCAGTTTTTTGTTTATGCTGAACTCTCTTATCCCTTCTGTATTTAGCCCCTTTAGATTTTGAAGATTTACTCTGTAGCTTTTCCAAAGTCTCTCTGATTTGCTTTTGTACTTCTTCCTCTGAGGGTTCGACTTTTAAATTTTGAACCTTATTCGATTCATTATTTTTTGATTGACTTTTTTTTGATTGATTATTTTTTTCGGATGTTTTTTTCTGATTAGTTTCTTTAGATACAATTCTTTTCCTTTTTTTCTTTCTAGAAGCTTCAACACTCTTTTCCTGCTCTTTTATTTTCTCCAAATCAACTGTCTCTCCTGTCTTAACAGGAGCAACAATTTTTTTATAATTAGTAATTACTTTTTCATTTTCAGATGTGATTTGATTTTTATTTTTTTCTACACCCTCAGCTGGACCGCTATCAAGATTTTTTTTTAAAACCTCTTTTTCTTCAATCTTCTTTGATTCAATGTTTTTTTTGATATTTTTTTTTGAATCTAAATCTATTTTCCCTACAGGTTTAAATTTTCTTACAGAACTACTAGCAGTGATTATATGATTATTTTTTTTGGTTTTATTGATTTTTGCTTGTTCTATTTTGGCTTGTTCTATTTTTTCTTGTTGGATTCTTAAGCTTTCCTTTTCCTTTCTCTTTTCCTCACTAATTTCAGCAGATTCATCTTTTTTCGATTTATCAACTTTAAACCCTTCTAATAACAATTCATATGTTTCTTGAGAAATTTTTGTTGTAGGCCTTGCATCAATCTCACAACCAGCATTGGATAAATACTCTACAGCTCTATCTAAAGAAATATTTAGCTCCCTTAAAACTTTATTTAATCGTAATGTAAGTGCTTTATCTGCCATAAACTAAACTCGAATTGCTAATTTTTTTATTACCCTATTTTTCAAATTCTTCCTTTAAAATTTTAATTACTTCATTTATAGTCTCTTCCTCGAGATCGGTTCTTTTGATAATTTCTGATTTATCTAATTCTAGTATACTTTTTGCAGTATCAAGTCCTACCTTTTTAAATTCTTCAATAACCCAACCATCAATTTCATCTGAGAATTCACTTATTTCGACATCTTCCTCCATTCCCTCTCTAAATACATCTATCTCATAACCAGTTAGTTGTCCCGCAAGTCGGATATTATTACCTCCTCTACCAATTGCTTTTGAGACCTCTTCAGGATTCAAAAAAACCTGAACCCTTTTATTTTCTTCATCAATCTTCAAAGAATTAACTTTAGCAGGTGAAAGAGAACGAGTAATGTAAAGTTGCAAGTTATTGGTGTAATTTATTACATCAATATTTTCGTTTCCCAACTCTCTAACTATACCATGAATTCTAGAACCTTTCATTCCCACACATGCGCCTACTGGGTCTATTCTATCATCATAAGAGTCTACAGAAACTTTTGCTTTATCTCCAGGAATTCTTACTGCTTTTTTAATGTTAATTAGACCATCAAATACTTCTGGGATTTCCTGTTCAAACAATTTTTCCAAAAATTTTGGTGAGGTTCTTGTGAAAATTATTCTTGGTTTGTTCCCCCTAAGTTCAACATTCTCAATTATCCCCCTCACACTGTCTCCTTTTCTATAAAAATCAGAACTAATTTGTTTATCTTTTGGTAGAATTAACTCATTTCCATCATCGTCTAATAAAATAACTTCTCTGTTCCTTACATGATGAACTTCCGCAGTGTAAAGTTCTCCTTCAAGTTCTTTAAATTGTTTAAAAACATTTGTAGAATCATGCTCATGTATTTTAGAGACTAAATTTTGCCTAAGAGAAAGGATTACCCTCCTTCCTAAGTCAATTAATTTAACTTCCTCGGACACATCTTCTCCAACCTCAAAATCTGGTTCAATTTTTCTTGCTTCAGACAATTCGATTTCTTGGTTTGGGTCTTCTACTTCACCATCATCAACAACAATTCTATTTCTCCAAATTTCTAAATCTCCTTTGTCTGGATTTATGATAATATCAAAATTTTCATCTGATCCGTATTTTCTTTTTAAAGTATTTCTAAAAACTTCTTCTAAAATTACCATGAGAGTAACTCTATCAATAAGTTTTTCGTCTTTAAAATCTGAAAATGAGTCTATTAGGGCTAAATTTTCCATAATTTTTAATTTAAAATTATCTGTGCTTTTTTGTATTCACCGTAGTTGAAATTTTTTGATAGAGCGACAGTGGTCTTTCCCTTACCAATTTTTTTAGCTTGTCTTTCCTTCCAATTTATTTCAAAACTAGTCTTTGAAACTTTCGTAAGAGTACCAACATGTTTAAGGCCATCTAAATCTATTATTTCAATTTTTCTAAAAATATTTTTTTTAAATTGCCTTACAAATTTTAATGGGAAATCAATTCCACAAGATCCAATCTCAACTGAATAATTGATTTCATCTTGGTTTATTTTTTTTTTAATATCAGAGTTAATTGAAGCGCAATCTTTGAGTGTAACACCATTGTCTCCATCAAGAAAAACTTTTACATCATTGTTTGAACCAAAAGTTAATTCTATTAGAAAAAGTGATTTATAATTTTCAAGAATTTCACTCAAAATATTTCCAAATTTTTCTTCAAATTTCATATAAAAAAAAAGAAGACACTTGTCTTCTATCTATCCAAAAACAGTACAAAATTAATTTATTTTTTTTACTATAGCAAATATTATTTTAATAGGAAAAGTAATTCATAGAGATTTGATTGAAAATATGATTAATTTTGCAACAAATATTTTAAATGATTAAAACCGATATTCTTATTGTTGGTGCCGGTCCAGTAGGCTTATTCGCTGTTTTTGAAGCTGGGCTAATGAGACTTAAATGTCATATTGTAGATGTAGTATCGAGTCCAGGTGGACAATTGACCGAGCTATATCCCAAAAAACCGATATATGATATACCGGGGTATCCAAAAATATTAGCAGGAAAACTAATAGAAAATTTATTAAAGCAAGCAAAACCTTTCAAGCCAGGATTTACTTTAGGAGAAAGAGCAGATTCTTTTAAAAAAATTGGTGAAATTTTTGAAATTACAACGAATATGGGCACAAAACTTCAAGGAAAAGTTATTTTTATTGCTGGGGGGCTTGGAAGTATGGAACCACGAAAACCTAAAATTGATTTGATTAATAAATTTGAAAGAAAGGGGATCAATTTTTACGTAAAGGATCCTGACACTTATCTAGATAAAAAAATATCAATATCAGGAGGAGGAGACTCCGCTCTTGATTGGGCAATTTATTTTTCAAAAAAATGTAAATACCCGGTTAATTTGATTCATAGAAGTAAAAGTTTTAGAGGAAATAAAGACTCCGTCGATAAGATCTTTGAATTAAACAAAGAAGGAAAGCTAAACTTATATCTCGATTCTGAGGTTTTTTCTATAGATGGTGAAAATGATACTCTAAATTTAATTTCTGTTAGAGATAGAAATGGGAGAGAATGTAGACTTGATACGGATTATTGGTTCCCACTTTTTGGATTAGTCCCAAAGCTAGGGCCATTAGGAAATTGGGGATTAGATATAGAAAAAAATGCAATTAAAGTTGACAATGCAAATGATTACAGTACTAACATAAAAGGAATATTTGCAATAGGAGATATTAATACATATGAAGGAAAATTAAAGTTGATTCTATGTGGATTTCATGAAGCTACCCTAGCAGTTCACGGTGCCTACAGGATAATTTACCCGGATAAAAAGAAATCTTTGAAGTATACCACCATCCAAGGGGTAACGGGGTTCGATTAAGTAAACTTTAACTATTCATTAGGAAAACATTATAAGTATTTTAACAAAAAAAAAATATTCAAAGAGTAATTTTAATTATTATTTTTTCATGCAATAACGATAATATTGTTGATAATTACCCCCAAGCTTTCTTTTGGGGGTTTTTTAATTTTTAAAAGTTGGCCCACTAGGGCTCGAACCTAGACTCTTCTGAACCAAAATCAGATGTGTTGCCAGTTACACCATGGGCCACTTTAAGGGGTCAAATTTATAATAATATTATCATTTGACAAAAACTGTATTTCGATAATACATATAAAATTTATCTCTCAACATTTAATTTATTCTTGAGAATAAATACTAAACCATTCAATATATAATGTTTATTTTCGTGTTCTAAGCATGAATAAGTTTGACTTCTCATTTTTGAATAAGATTATTGCTTTTATAATTTTTATAATTGCTCTATCTACATTTTCATTAACCGTTGAACCAACAGCAAGTTTTTGGGATGCAGGTGAATACATTTCAACTTCTGCAAAACTTCAAATTGGACACCCTCCTGGAGCACCATTTTACCAAATGATGGGAGCTTTTTTCTCATTATTTGCGGATGGGAATGAAAATATAGCTTTAATGATAAATCTTATGTCGGTCTTATCCAGTTCATTCGCAATACTTTTCTTGTATCTATCTCTAGTCATCATTATAAAAAAATTTACAAAATTGATGGATTTAAATCCGGAAAACCAAAAGTTTTCAATTTTGGGTTCAGCCGCAATCGGTGCTCTTTCTTTATGTTTTTCAGATAGCTTTTGGTTTAATGCTGTAGAGGCAGAAGTTTATGCTATGGCGACTCTCATTTTATCAGTTTTATTTTGGTTAGCACTCAAATGGGAGGAAGAAATGAATACAGAATATGGAGATAGATGGTTATTAATTATATCTTTTGTAATAGGTCTTTCATTTGGGGTTCACTTTATGGGTCTTCTAACTATCCCTGCCATTGGTATGATCTATTTTTTCAAAAACACAAAAAAAATTACGTTTAAGAATTTTATATTATCAAATTTAATTTCTGTTGCTATTCTGCTCTTTATATTTAAACTCTTGCTTCCATCAACTCTAGCAATTTTTGGAGAAGTTGAGGTCTATTTTGTAAATAATCTAAATCTTCCATTTAACACTGGTACAATTTTTACTGGTATTATTATTTTATTACTCTTTTATTACGGTTTAAAATTTACCTCCAAAAAAAATTGGGTCAATATTAATACAGGCATTCTGAGCTTGTTTTTCGTTTTACTTGGATTTTCATCTTGGATAATGCTTCCTATAAGGGCAAATGCTAACACAGTGATAAATGAAAACTCGCCCACAGATGCGAGACAACTTTTAGCCTACTATAATTTGGAACAGTACCCAGAAACTAAACTTTTTTACGGGCCGATGTTCTCAGACATGTATGCTGGACAAGATGACATTGAGCCTTATATAAATGATAAACCTAAGTATGAAAGGGACTATACTTTAAAAAAATATGTGATTGTCAACAATTGGGAAGGAGCAAAAGTAAACTCAAATCGAAACCACAGAGGGATTCTTCCAAGGCTTTGGAGTCCAGAACACGCGGGAAACTATATAAACTTTACAGGACCCCTGAACTTTAGGTTGTCTTCCGAATATAAAAACAGTGAGGAATTAAAATCAGTTGTTAGTGAGTTTTATCAGCAACAATTAGATGGAGAGTTAACAGGAGAGGACTATCATAATTTCTACAAGAATATGGCAAGGTATATAGTTATTGAAAAACCAACTTTCTTGTCAAACTTGTACTTTTTTATTACTTACCAAGTAAATTATATGTATGTGAGATATTTCATGTGGAATTTTGTTGGAAGACAAGACGATGTACAAGGAAACTTCGACATATTACATGGGAACTGGCTTAGTGGAATAAATTTTATTGATGAAATTCGATTGGGAAATCAAGCCAAAATAACCCATGATGCGAAAAATAATAAAGCAAGAAATACTTATTTTTTTCTTCCCTTAGTTATCGGTCTAATTGGTTTTTTCTTTACATATAAGTATGACAAAAGTATCTTCTGGATTTTATTAATTTTTTTCCTTTTTACTGGTTTAGCTTTAAAAGTTTATTTGAACGAACGCCCTTTTGAACCCAGAGAACGAGATTATGCTCTGGTCGGATCTTTTTATGTCTTTGCAATTTGGATTGGACTCGGCGCATTTAATTTGTGTTTAGAAATTAAAAAATATTGGAAATTTAGATTCGCTGATATTTTTACAATTTTTACATTATTTTTAGTGGTCCCTTTCTTGATGGGATTTCAAAATTGGGATGATCACGACCGATCAAATAGATATACTGCTCAAGCTGTTGCCAAATCCTATTTAACTTCAATACAACAAGAATCAGACGCGATGATATTCACGATTGGGGATAACGATACATTTGCCTTGTGGTATGCTCAAGATATTGAAGGATATCGGACCGATGTAAGGCCAATAAATACAAGTTTATTGGCAACTGACTGGTATATCGATCAAATGAAAAGAAAAACATATAAAAGTAATCCTATTCCCTCTCAGCTAACACATAACTTATATGCGTATGGAGTTAGAGATTATATAAAGTATGAACCTGTGATTTCGGATTCGATAAGATGGGATATAAAAGATTTTGTTAGATGGATAGCGAGTGACAGAATGGAAACAAAATATAGACATTTAATAGAACAATCAGGGGGTAATCCGAACCAATTCCCTACTGGCACTCAAGAAATGGTTTATTACCCTACCAATAAAATTAGAGTCCCGGTTAATATTAAAAATGTAATTGAAAATGGTATAGTCAAAAAAGAAGATGAAAATTTGATTGTCCCATATATAGATATAGACCTTCCAACCTCTGGGATATATAAGAATCAAATGATGATGTTAGATATTTTAGCAAATAATGATTGGAAAAGACCTATTTATTTTACAGGAGGCAGTTTTTCTGATTCAGAATACATATGGATGAAAGATTATCTTCAACTTGAAGGTTTAGTATACAAATTAGTTCCCATAAAAACACCTCCCAATAGAAACAACCCCTATGTTATGGGAAGAGTAGATTCTGATTTAATGTACAACATTGTAAAACAATGGGAATGGGGAAATTCAAATTCTAAAGATATTTATCATGATCCTGAAACCAGAAAAAATAGTATTTCCTACAGAAGTAACATGGCTCGTTTGGCCGAAGAACTCATTAATAAAAATCAATTTGAAAAAGCTGAAGAAATTTTGGATTTAGCAATGGAAAAAATGCCAATAAATTTCTTTGGTTATTATAGTCTATTATACCCAATAATTGACGGTTACTATAGAATTAAAAAAGTTGACAAGGCAAGAGAGGTTTTGGAAAAAGTAATGATAAAACATAAGTCAAAATTAAATTATTTTAATAGTCTTTCAGATTTTTTAAAAATCGATCTTGCAGAAGAAATTTTAACAGAAGTAGAAAGATTCAGATCATTAATTGAAACTAGTTTAAAAAATAAGGATGAGGAAAAAGTGGCTGATTATATAAAAGAATTCCAAAATTCAAGTATCGACTTTACATTCCTGTATGGTAAATACGACTTTTATACCTCACAAGAAGAATTCATAGAAGGTTTTTACCTTTCTGGAGACACACTAAATGCTAGAAAGTTAGTTGACGAAATATCATTAGTTTATGACGATAGACTAAAAATAATTTCAAGTTTTGATTCCACAAGGCAAATTGAATTAGAGGAAAGAATTATGGATGAGGTCAATGGATACAGGAGAATTTTATTTTACACTAATTTATATGATAACAAAGAAAGAGGGGAAATACTAGAGGAGAGGATTTATAATTCAATTAAAGACCTAGAAATATTTGAAAACTTAATAAAAATTTAATCTAGATATTCGCTTACAAGTCCAATTAACGTATTTGCGTCTTGTTCTCCAGTTTGTCTCCAAACCATCTCTGATGATTTGTAAATTGTAAAGGTTGGGGCGGCTTTGACTCTTAGTGCCTCAACTAATTTTGGGTTTTTTGAAATATCTAATTTAATTACCTTCCCCTTATCTCCAACTGCTTCAGCTACATCATTTAAAATTCGATGTATACCATCATCTTCATTTTCAACGCCCTCATAAAACACTAGTAAAATAGGTTTTTCTCCGTCAATTAACTCCCCAAACTTTGACATCTTTAATGGTCTCTATATTCTAATTTAGTTTTTTTCAAGCTTATTTTATGCTTTTTTAAGAGTTATCACAGATACTTCAGGAAAAATGCCAACCCGCCCCGGGTAACCTAAAAACCCTAATCCTCTATTTACATTTATAAATTGTCCTTTTTCTTTATAAAGCCCCGCCCACTGTTTGTATCTCCATTTTGCAGGACTCCATTTTAAAAGTCCCGGAATTTCGATTCCGAATTGAAAACCGTGTGTGTGGCCACTAAGGGTTAGATTAAAACTATATGGATGTGGTAAAACTTGAGACTCCCAATGAGAGGGGTCATGGGATAGTAAAATTTTAAAATCATTACTGTCAATGTTTTTAATGGCTTTCTTTAGGTCTCCAGCTTTTTTAAAAGATCCAGAACCCCAATTCTCAACCCCAATGAGTGCAATTCGATCGGTACCTTTTTCTAAAAAATAATTTTCATTTAATAATAAATTAAACCCCATTTCTTTTTGAGTTTTTAATAGGTTATTAAAATTTTTGGTTTTTTCTTCACTTGAATTCCATCCTACATAATCACCATAATCATGGTTGCCTAAAATTGAAAATTTTCCATCTTTAGCTTTTAAAGTTGAAATTATATCCTTCCATCTGTCAAGTTCGTCTGCCCTGTTGTTTACCATGTCCCCTGTGAAAACAATAATATCGGATTTCTGACGATTTATAAGTTTCATACAATAAGAAATTTCTTTTTCATTGTCTAAACTTCCACAATGCAAGTCAGATATCTGAGTGATTTTAAACCCGTCAAAGGATTCAGGTAAATCTTCAAACTCTAAAGTATAATTTAGAACTTTAAAATTATACTTCCCCTTATACATACCAATAATTAGAGAAGCAAAAGGGATGGTGGCAATTCCAATAGCTAGTGTAGATAAAAATTTTCTTCTTTCAGCTATTTTAGTTGTTTGCTCACCACCAAAAATTGCTGACGCTAGATAATTTATAATTCTAAATATGTCTTCTGCGAAGAGAAAAATAATTACGATTAAATCAAAAAGTAAAAGTGCTAGAAAGTACCCTAATGAGATACTAAAATTGTAATTAAATCCAACTGTACGATCTAAACTTAATGTTTGATAAACAAAATTAAGTATAATCAAACTTGATAAAAACCAATAAATAAATGAGTAAATCTTGAGATTGGAAATTGTTCGAAACGCCTGAAATGCGTACCACTGAAATGATCCTATAAAAATTATGAAAACAAGCCACCTTGTAATCTGCATGATCTTTTTAATTCAATTTTTAAAAATCTAAAATTAATTTAATTTTTGATTACAGGAAAGGATGATATTCTTAGTCGTGACCCTCCCATTGGAACCAGTTCAATAATTTCCTCTTTTTCATTTGATTCAACCGGACTATCCATTAATTCGCCAACTAATTTGGTCTCACCAATTTTCCATGATTCTATTTTTTTAGCTCTTGCCTTTAAATAAATTGGAGATGATTCATTGGTAAATGGAAAATTATCTTTGGGCCATTGTTTTTCTGCGATTTCAAATGTTTCATTTAAATCATCCTTTAAAATTAAACCATAATTCCAAGATGATCCTGGATATATTTCATAAGTGGGCCAGTTGTCTTTATCAACATCACTTTGCCATTTAGAATC
>JBELIL010000085.1:0-6343 GCA_042090925.1 Flavobacteriales bacterium | reverse complement strand
TTCAGATACGGTTTACAGTATTTTTCACCTGGAAATTTTATTAAAAATGAAAATGGAACGGTTGATTTCAAACAGTTTGGACGAGGACTTATATTTATGCCATCTGGATTAGGATATTTCAATAATGCCCAGACTAGTATTCCCAACTATTCTCCACTAATTTTTGATATTTCAGTGTTTACCATTAATAGAGCTGATCATGATAATGATGGAGTTTTATCAATTGATGAGGATCCTAATAATGATGGGAACCCTTATAATGATGACACAGATGGAGATGGTATAATTAATATGTATGACGAAGATGATGATGGCGATGGAATCTTAACTAAAAATGAATTAGACGGAGATGATCCTGATAATTTACCCGATGATTCAAATAATGACGGTATACCAGATTATCTAGACAAAAATACTTAGTATTCTAAATCTTTCTTCTTACCTAGCATATAAGTGAGACTTATGGACCATAATTTGGGTCTTATATCAGAATATGCTTCAATGTCTATATTGTTATTTCCTAAAACTTCTATTTCGTTATCGGTAAATCCCCTCTCAAATCGAAAACCAAGTCCAAATTTCCCAAAATCAATTCTTGAACCAATTTGCAGGCCCATTGTAAATTTTTTAGTATAATTTCCAAAATTTAATGATTTACTTTTTATTGAAATTATGTTTTGAAAAATTGGACCAGTAAATATTGAGATAGGACCAAAAATGTTATATCCAATTAAAATTGGAATTTCCATTTTATTAATTTCAATTTGATCTAAAGATAAAATATTGGATTTATTTTGACTTATCTGCACTTCAGGTCTAATATATATGTCGACTATTTTTAGTTGGGCATACATTCCTATATGTGCACTTGCAATTGATGCAGTTTCAATATTAGTTTTAAAAGAACTTGTACTTTTTATATCTCCTATATTATCAAAATTTAACCCAATCTTTACTCCATAATTAATCTGACTATATAATTTATTATATGCCAAATCTATAATTAGAAAAATAGAAATAATTAGCAAATAATCATTTCTCATTTTCTTGTAAGAACTTTTTCTATAGCATTGATAATTGCTTTAGAATTTAGACCATATTTATCCATTAATTTAGAAGGAGGTCCGGATTCACCAAAAGTGTCGTTCGTAGCAACAAATTCTTGTGGAACAGGGTCATTTTTTGTTAAAACTCTAGAAATACTTTCACCAAGTCCTCCTAAAAAATTGTGTTCTTCTGCTGACACTATACAGCGAGTTTTGTTTATTGATTTTAAAATTATCTCTTCATCAATTGGTTTTATAGTGTGGATATTGATAATTTCTGCTGAAATACCTATATCACTTAACTTTTGTCCTGCCAAAATAGATTCCCAAACTAAGTGGCCTGTTGCAACAATAGTTACATCGTTTCCTTCATTTAACATAATTCCTTTACCAATTTCAAATTTTTGGTATGGACTTGTAAAATTTGGAACCTTAGGTCTTCCAAATCTTAAATAAACTGGGCCTTGGTGCTCAGCAATTGTGATTGTTGCTAGTTTAGTTTGGTTATAGTCACATGTGTTGATTACAGTCATCCCTGGTAACATTTTCATTAACCCAATATCCTCAAGTATTTGGTGAGTAGCTCCATCTTCCCCTAGAGTTAATCCCGCATGGGATGCACAAATCTTTACATTTTTTCCTGAATATGCAATTGATTGTCTAATTTGATCATATACTCGCCCAGTAGAAAAATTAGCAAAAGTACCCGTAAAAGGTATTTTACCACCAATTGTAAGTCCAGCTGCAATACCCATCATATTTGCTTCAGCAATTCCAACTTGAAAAAATCTATTTGGATTTTCTTTTTTAAACTGATTCATTTTCAATGAACCAGTTAAATCTGCACATAATGCAACTACGTTTTTATTTTTTTTTCCTAGCTCGGTAAGACCATCACCAAATCCAGATCTTGTATCTTTCAATTCTGTATATGTGAACTTTTTCATTTGCTATTATTAATAGTCGCCTATAGTTTCTTGATTCTGAGATAATGCATCATCAAGCTGCTCATCATTTGGAGCGACTCCGTGCCACTCATGGGTATCCATCATAAAATCAACTCCATTTCCCATTTCGGTTTTTATAAGTATGCAGATAGGTAGTTTTTTTTGGGTTTCTTTCTTCGCAAAATTTAATTTTTTAATAATCGATTCAAGATTATTCCCATTTTCTATCTCTATAACTCTCCATCCAAATGCTTCAAATTTAATTTTTAAATTTCCTATTGGTAGAACTTCACTTGTAGAACCATCAATTTGTTTACCATTCAAGTCAACACACAAAATTAAATTATCTATATTTTTTGCAGAAGCAAACATTATAGCTTCCCAGTTTTGTCCCTCCTGTAATTCGCCATCTCCAACTAAAACATACACGAGCTTGTGGTCATTATTAAGTTTTTTGGACAATGCGCTTCCAATTGCTACTGAGATCCCTTGACCCAAAGATCCGGAAGCGATTCTGATACCCGGAAGTTTTTCGTGTGTAGTTGGGTGGCCTTGTAATCGTGAGTTTAATTTTCTAAAAGTATTGAGTTCACTGATAGGAAAAAATCCTTTTCTAGCCAATACACTGTAAAAAACAGGTGAAATATGACCATTTGATAAAAAAAATAAATCTTCGTTCTTACCATCCATATCAAACCCTTCGTTCAAATCTAAAATTTCGTTATAAAGTGCAACAAAAAGCTCAGTACAGCCAAGTGATCCTCCTGGGTGACCAGAATTTACAGAGTGAACCATTCTTAAAATATCTCTTCTAACTTGTAACGTTAATTTTTCTAGACTAACAACTGTTGACATAATTTTTGCATTATATTGTAAATTTAATTTTTTAGATTAATTTCAATAAGCCAATGTGCACCAATTTTAAAAAGATTACGAACAATTATTGTTCATTAATTTTTTTGACCTTTAAGAGTTCCACATAAAAAAATGAAATTTAAATTAATCAAAAATGATTTACGTTCAAACGCCAGAGCAGGTGTTTTAAAGTGTTCAATTGGTGAAATAAACACACCAATTTTTATGCCTGTTGGAACCCAAGCCTCAGTTAAGGGTATTGATCAAATAATATTGAAAGAACAAATTAATTCTAAGATTATTTTGAGCAATACGTATCACTTATATTTAAGACCTGGTACTAAAGTAATTAAAAATGCAGGTGGAATCCACAAATTTATGAATTGGGACAGAATAATATTGACGGATTCTGGTGGATACCAAGTCTTTTCATTATCTAATAAAAGAAAAATAACAGAAAAAGGAGTATTGTTTCAGTCACATATAGATGGATCTAAACATTTATTGACTCCTGAATCTGTAATTGAAATACAAAGAGAAATTGGAGCTGATATAATAATGGCTTTTGATGAATGTCCTCCATATCCATGTAAATTTGAATATGTAAAGAATTCAATGAAATTAACTCATAGGTGGTTAGAAAGATGTATAGAAAAACACAATAACTATCCTTTTTTATACGATAAAAAGCAATATTTATTTCCAATTATTCAGGGAGGGATTTATAATGATCTACGAAAAGAATCAACAGAATTCGTTTCAGGTAAATTTGCTAAAGGATATGCAATTGGAGGTTTGTCTGTAGGAGAACCGGATGAAGAAATGTACAAAGTTTCAGATTTGGTTTGTTCAATTTTACCACCTGACAAACCCAGATATTTAATGGGAGTTGGAACACCTGTTAATTTATTAGAAAATATTTCAAATGGAGTTGACATGTTTGATTGTGTAATTCCTACAAGAAATGGTAGGAACGGTATGTTATATACCTTTGACGGAATTATTAACATTAAAAATAAAAAATGGGAGAGAGACTATACGAAAATTAAGTCTAGCGATGACAAAGAATATTATAATCAGTACTCTAAAGCGTATATTAGACATCTTTTTATGGTAAATGAAATTCTTGGAAAACAAATAGCTGCTATTCATAATTTGACCTTTTATAACAATCTTTTAAAAATCGCTAGAGAGAAAATAATGATAGGTGAATTTGCATCTTGGAAAAATAAAATAATTAAAAAATTAAATACAAGGATATAGATGATTAAAATTTTAGACACTTATATAATCAAAAAATATTTAATTACTTTTTTAGTGGCTCTTTTTTTATTCATCCCAATAGGTATTATGGTTGATGTTGCTGAAAGGATAGATAAGTTTAAAGAAAATGAGATACCTTTCAATGAGATCATTGATTATTATTTTGATTTTATGTGGTATTTTGGAAATTTGCTTTTCCCAATTCTATTGTTTTTGTCAATAATTTGGTTTACATCGAAACTAGCAAACAACACAGAAATTATTTCTATTTTGAGTTCAGGTGTGTCATTCTCTAGATTTCTAAGGCCATACCTAATATCTGCATCATTAATAGCGATTATATCCTTTTTTATTGGAATGTTTGTTGTACCTAATGCAAGCAAAGGGTTTAATGAGTTTAATTATAAATATTTGAATAAAAAACTTGAGATTAGAAATACATCGAGAGTATTTAAACAAATTTCTAAAAATGAATTTGTTTACGTAAGTAGCTACAACCCAACTAGGGAAAGAGCTATGGATTTTACCCTTGAATACTTTGATAATGAAAAATTAAAATTTAAAATTATGGCACAATCAATTAGGTGGGTCAAGTCTGATTCTGTATTCCGTCTTATAAATTTTAGGAAAAGAATTATTTATGAAGACGAGGAAATTTTAATAAAAAAAAAATCGATTGATACTATTTTTAATTTTAAAATTCAAGATTTATCACCTTTAAATTATGAAGCCGAGACATTAACTCTATTAGATTTAAACAAATTTATAGATTCTGAGATTAAATCAGGTTCTAAATTGATTAATCAACATTTATTAATTAGACACAAGAGATATAGCTTGCCAATATCCGTATTTGTCCTCACTCTAATATCAGTATCAGTTTCATCTGTGAGAAGGAGAGGTGGGATGGGAATGAACCTTGCAATGGGAATTCTAATGGGGTTTTCGTTTATATTTATAGATAAAATTTTAGTTGTTTTAGTAAATAAGTCAAACTTTTCAGCTGCAGTTGCTGCTTGGTCTCCAATAATATTTTTCGGAGGCTTGGGATACCTTCTTATGAGATATGCGAAAAGATAGTTACAAGAGTCTAATCCATTTACATTTTTTGATTTTTTTATGGGGTTTTACATCAATATTTGGTGCATTAATTAATCTTGATCCAATTTTAATTGTTTGGTTTAGATTATTAATTGCCGCAATCTTAATCTTTATTTTTATATTTTTCCTTAGTAAGGATTCATTGAAATTAAGTAATTCAAGTTTATTTAATTTCTTTGTTGGGGGGTTATTGATATCTATTCATTGGTATTTATTTTTTTACTCAATAAAAATTTCTTCTATTTCTTTAACTCTATCTATTTTGTCAACAGCTTCTTTGATGACCTCATTTCTTGAACCTATTTTTTATAAAAGGCCTTTTAGAATTCATGAACTTATATTTGGATTAATTGCAGTGGTCGGACTTGTACTTATTTTTGGAATACAATCAGAGAATTATTTTGCTATTCTTATATCACTTATTTGTACTTTACTGTCGGTTTTGTTTTCTCTTTTAAACGGATTTTTAATTAAAAATCGTTCATCTTCTCAAATTTCTTTTTATGAAATCATTTTTGGTTTTTTTATAATTTCATTAATTATTTTTTTTTCTAACATTAAATTTCCAATCCTTAGGTCTATTAGTCTTTCTAACTGGGTTTATATTTTTATTTTAGGATCATTATGTACCGCTTATGCTTTTGTTGCTTCCAACTATATTTTAAAATTCATAACACCTTACACAATGATGATGTCATTAAATCTTGAGCCAGTTTATGGTATTTTGTTTTCTTTAATCATTTTTGGAGAAAAAGAATATATGGATATTCAATTTTACATTGGAGCAGGAATTATATTTTTAGGAGTTATAGGAAATATTGTGTTTAAGTACAAAAAAATATCTTAAAAATTATATTTTTATAATTATTTAATTAAAATGGAGTATCTAGATTTTGAGTTACCGATAAAAGAAGTTCAAGAACAGTTATCAAAATGTGAGATAATTGGGAATGAAAGTGCAATAGATGTTACTGATACTTGTGCTAAATTGGAGTTGAAGCTAAAAAAAACAAAAGAGAAGATATATGGAAATTTAACCCCTTGGCAAAGAGTTCAATTATCTAGACATCCATCTCGACCATATACATTAGATTATATAAAAGCTATATGTGGAAATTCATTTTTGGAACT
>JBELIL010000084.1:0-6364 GCA_042090925.1 Flavobacteriales bacterium | reverse complement strand
TCATCTAATGCTAATTTACGAGTATAATTAGCCGCATCTTTGTCACTAACTTTTTCAAATAAATCAATTAGTTGAAAATCTACATTTTTAGGAATTATGTCCTCACCAATACCCTCAGTTGAATATGGATAAATCTCATTTTTATCAAATTCACCTGTTTCATGAAATTTTTTAAAAACAGAGCCATATGTATCAATACCCCAGATTTTAATTTTATTATTTTTTTCTTTTAAGAATTTTGCCACGCCTGAAATAGTTCCTCCAGTTCCTACTCCAACCACAAAGTGAGTTATTTTGCCTTCAGTTTGTTTCCATATTTCTGGTCCGGTATTTTCATAATGAGCAACTGTATTTGAGAGGTTATTATATTGATCTGCATACCATGCATTTGGGGTTTCTTTTGAAATCCTTTTAGCTGTTGAGTAATAAGACATAGAGTCATCAGGATCGACATTCGTTGGACATATTATGACTTTAGCTCCTACCGCTTTAAGAACATCTATTTTTTCTTTTGATTGCTTATCTGTTGTAACACAAATTAGCTTGTACCCTTTTACCCTAGCAGCTAAAGCTAAACCCATTCCGGTGTTACCTGAAGTACCTTCTACTATTGTACCTCCTTCCTTTAACTTTCCACTTAATTCTGCATCTTCAACCATTTTAAGAGCCATACGATCTTTAATGGAATTTCCCGGATTAAAACTCTCTATTTTTGCAAGTATAAGCCCTGGAACTTGTTTAGCTATTTTGTTTAGTTTTACTAATGGAGTATTCCCAATAGTTCCCAAAATGTTTTCATGATATTCCATAATGTAGAAATTAATTTAATTTAAATTATTTTTTAATAAAATCTAAACCTTATTTTATTTTTAACACTTTAATTATTTCCATTCTAGAAATTATAAGCATCGGAATCCAAAATGCGGTAATGGAAAATGTTAATAATAAAAAGTTTACAAATACTATATTTAGTAGTGAAATTTCTACAGGTACTTCGTTTACAAAATAATTATTGGGATCTAATCGAATTAGCTTGAATTGGTCTTGTAAAGATATCAAAATTAAACCTATAATATTACCAATTATTAAACCTCTAACTATTACGTTTAAAGTAATTAATAAAAAAGTTTTCTGTATTTTCCTGTAAGGTGCGCCAAAGATTTTCATGAGTCCTATCAATTTTGATTTTTCAATAACCAAAATTATTATTGCTATTGTTATATTAAGTATAGCAACAAAAATCACTACAGTCAAAATAACTAATATATTAAAATCAAACATTGAGATCCAATTAAAGATTCCTTTGTATAGGTCGTCTATAGCTTGCACATCTATATTAGAGGGCAAATTATCATATATTATTTTTTTGTAATTAGAGGAACTGAATTGATTTTTTAAAATCAATTCAATTCCTCCTACCTCGTCATTATTCCATCCATTAATTTTCTTCAATACTGCTAAATTTGTGAAGGAAAAATTTTGATCAAAATCCACAAAACCACTATTGAATATTCCAACAACTTGAAATGTTCTTTTCTTTGGAAATTTTGTTTTTAAAAAATCATAAAAAAAAGAATTTATAAAATCACCCACTTTTAAATTCAATTTATCTGAGGTTTGTGATGAAATTATAATTTCTAAACTTTCAGGTTTTGTGTTATCTAAAAATCTCCCATCAATTAAATAAGTTTCTAAATTATGGGCTGGAAAATTTGAATCAAGACCTTTAATAATTCCTCCATCAAAATTTTCTAGAGTTTTAAATAGTATAGCTTTATTCGCATAGGTATAGAAATATTCAATTTTTTTAGAATCAAACCATTTTTCTTTATTGATTTGCGTTAGGTTAATTGGTTTTACAGAGATGTATGAATTATTACTATCATAGTAGGATATTTTTAGGTCTCCATTTAAAGTTGTTAATTTTTTTTTAATTTCTTTTTGAAGTCCAAAACCTGTTGATATAGAAATCAGAATGATTACAATTGCAATTGCTATAGCTGTAATTCCAATTTTTATTATTCGTGATGAAACGTTATTTTCGTTAAAAAAGGATTTACTTATTCTTTTAGAAATAAAAAATTCAAAATTCAAATGAGAAGATTTTTAACAATAATTAAATTTATATTTTTCTTACAAGTTCATGTTTTATTTTCAAATTTTCAAGAAGAAACAGAAACTATCATTCTAGGTGCAGAATCAATAGAAGAGTTTCTTCCCATTATAGAGAATAATAAAATTGGACTTGTTTCAAATTCGTCAAGTATCATTAGAACAGATCATAAACCTGTACATCTTTTAGACACACTGCTGAAATTGAACCAAAAAATTAAGGCTGTTTTTGCCCCTGAACACGGATTTTTAAGTAATGAAGAAAATGGAGCTTTAATAAAAAATGATTTTGATTTTAAACGTAATGTAAATATTTATTCACTATATGGGAAAAATAAAAAACCAAGTCCTCATCAGTTAAAGGATATTGACGTTATGGTATTTGACCTCCAAGATGTGGGTGCTAGATTCTATACTTATCTGTCAACTCTTTATTATACCATGGAGGCTTGTGCTGAAAATAAAATACCACTAATCATACTTGATAGACCAAATCCAAATGGCCATTATATAGATGGTCCAATTTTAGAAAAGGAGTTTATAAGTTTTGTGGGAATACTTGAAATTCCAATTGTTCATGGAATGACTTTTGGAGAAATTGCAAAAATGATTAATGGAGAAAATCTTATCCATTCAAACTGTGAAATTAAGATAATCAAAGTGAAAAACTACACCCACAATTTACCATATGACTTACCTTTACCTCCATCCCCAAATCTACCAAATAAAACATCTATAAATCTTTACCCCAGTTTATGTCTATTTGAACAGACCCCTATAAGCATTGGAAGGGGTACAAATTTACAATTTCAAATATTTGGTAATCCAAGATTTGAATCTAATTTTTATTTTTTACCTAAACCGAATTCCGGCTCTCAAAATCCAAAACATCAGGGTGTTGTTTGTTATGGAAAAGATTTAAGAATGACAAAAAGAGTATCGAAAATTGAAATTAAATGGCTAATAGATGCTTACACTCAATATCCAGAAAAAAATAAGTTTTTCAAATCAGGGTTTTCATTGCTAGCTGGAACAAAAAATCTAGAGCAACAAATAAAAAATAATTGGTCTGAAAAAGAAATAAGGAGAAGTTGGGAAATTGGATTGAAAAAGTTTAAAAAATTAAGAAAAAAATATCTACTTTATCATTAGTAATCTACTTTATATCAATGTATTTGTGTGTTTGAAGGGAAAGTCTCCAATTTGGATTCTCTAGTATAAATTTACTTATCAATGGCATAACTTTTTCTTTATTACTCCATTCTGGCTGTAAAAATAAAACACAATCTTTTTCAACGTATTTAGCATTTTGTTTTGCAAATATTAAATCGTGTTTATTATAAACTATTACTTTTAATTCGTTCGCTTTTTTAAATAGATCAGGGACTGGTGACTTATTTTTTTTTGGTGACAAACAAATCCAGTCCCAATAGCCAGACAATTCATAGGCACCTGAGGTTTCAAGATGAATTTTTTTATTCATTTTTTTAAGCGCATCTGTTAAAGGCAACATATTCCAAATTAATGGTTCTCCACCTGAAATTATGACTAAATCTGTTAAGGGATCAATTGTTTTTAAAATATTCTCAACCTTTACCAGTGGGAATAAATCAGAATTCCAGCTTTCTTTTATATCGCACCAATGACATCCAATATCGCATCCTCCGATTCGCAAAAAATGTGCTGACTTTCCAGAATGAAAACCTTCACCTTGAAGAGTTGTAAAGGTATCCATAAGTGGTAAAATTTTACCATTATTAACTTTAATTTTTTCAAGATTTTGATTCATACACCAAATATAAGTTCTTCAATAAAAAAATGTAAATTTGAACAGTAAATAAATTTATTATTATGAATTTAAGACCATTTCATTTAGCCATTCCTGTAAAAAACTTAAGTGAATCCATGACCTTTTATGAAAAAATCCTTGGTTGTATAAGAGGTAGAAAAGACAGACATTGGGTTGATTATAATTTATTTGGACATCAATTAGTTTTGCATGAAGATAAAAATTCAATAAAAAAGGAGCATTTTAATGAGGTTGATGGGAAATCTGTTCCAATCCCACACTTTGGAGTTGTTTTAGAGTGGAATGAATTCAAAATTTTCAGTAAGAAACTAATAAAGCAAAAAATAGATTTTCAGATTGCTCCATACTTACGCTTTGAAGGTGAGCCTGGTGAACAACTTACCATGTTTTTTTATGACCCTTCAGGTAATGCTTTAGAATTTAAGAGTTTTAAAAACCCTGAACAACTTTTCGCAGTCTAATTAAAATGAGAAAAAAAGCCAATTCAATTTTTAAAACTGTTTTTGCTGATACAGTCAGAAAAAAAGTTGAGAACTTAATATTATTTTTAGCTGGTATTGGTTTTATAATTCATCTTTTATTAATTTTTTTAAAAGAATTAAATTTTATTGCTGTAAATGATTTAAACCAAGAATTACTCAATGATCCAATTTCTGCAATTTACACTCCCTTTTCTTTAATTCTTGTGTATGAGGTTTACCTTTTACTATTCTATCTTCCAAGATCTTTTACCTCTTGCATATCAAAACAATTTGAAATAATATCGTTGATAGTGATTAGAAAAATTTTCAAGGATATCCCTTTAATGGATTTGAATGACAATTTGATACTAAGTGAACAAAATGTGGAACTAATTGTTGATTTGTTGGGTTTTTTAATTTTGTTTTTTCTAATTTACCTTTTTAACAAGGGTACGCAAAAATTACCAAAAAAAAATATTACTGATCCTTCATTAATTCGTTTTATATCTTCAAAAAAAATAGTTAGTTTATCATTGTTAATTGTAATGAGCTTCATGACTTTAAATACAATTTTTGTATGGGTTTTCACTATATATTATAATCAGACAATTACTCAAATTGATGGTCTATTTTTTAATAAATTTTTTACCCTTTTAATTTTAGCAGATGTAATCATTTTATTGATTTCTTTCAGATATACTGAAGAATATAGTAAACTAATTAGAAACACTGGATTTATAATCTCAACAATATTAATTAGACTGTCTTTCTCCTCTTCCGGATACCTAACTATGATTCTAATTTTAACAGGTGTTAGTTTTGCCTATTTAATCCTTAAAATTTATAACGCAATTGAAAATCCTAATGCAAAGTTGAAAGTCTAGCATCTAAGGTATTTTGTAAAAGCATAGCAATAGTCATTGGCCCTACTCCACCAGGTACTGGTGTTAAAAACTTAACTTTTTTCGATACACTGTCAAAATCTACATCTCCTTTTATTGTATATCCTCTTTTTTTAGATTTGTCTTCAACTCTTGTAATACCAACATCAATTATCGTTGAATCTTTTTTTATCATATCAGACTTTAAAAATTCAGGTATGCCCAAGGCCATAATGATTATATCTGCTTTTAAAGTTAGTTCGGTTAAATTTTTACTTTTACTATGTGCTAATGTAACTGTTGAATTTCCGTATCTCCCCCTAAGACTCATCAAAATACTCATGGGTCTCCCAACAATATTACTTCTTCCAACAACAAGACAGTTTTTACCCTCAGTTTGAATATCATATTTTTCTATTAATTTCATTATTCCATATGGCGTTGCTGGTACAAAACTTCTCAAACCAAGAGTCATTTTACCAAAATTTGTAGGGTGAAAACCATCAACATCTTTACTTGGATCAATGGATAATAAAACTTTTTGTTCATCTATATGTTTTGGGAGAGGTAGTTGGACAATAAATCCATCTATTTCAATGTCTAAATTCAAATCCTTTATTTTTTTTATTAAATCAATTTCGGAAATATCTAAACTATAACGAAAAAGAGAAGATTTGAAGCCGACTTGATCACAAGAACGAATTTTACTACCTATGTAAGTTAAACTTGCTCCATCATCACCTACTAAAATCGCGGCTAAATGTGGGGGTCTTTCTTTATTAACTACTAGACTGTCAACAGAAACTCTTATTTCTCTTTTTATCTCATCTGAGGTTTTTTTACCATCTAATAGAATCATATTATTTTCCAAAATTTTGCATCATATTCAACATATTTTTCCCTTTACCCCCTTGCATCATCTTCATCATTTTACTCATTTGAGAAAATTGTTTAATCATTTTATTAACTTCACTTATATCCTGCCCAGAACCAAAGGCAATTCGCGTTTTTCGACTTTGGTTCATTAAATTTGGATTTTTTCTTTCCTCCAAGGTCATTGATTTAATCATAGCTTCAATATGTTTGAAAGAATCATTATC
>JBELIL010000083.1:0-6447 GCA_042090925.1 Flavobacteriales bacterium | reverse complement strand
AAAGACTTTATTTTTTCACCAATAGTTTTTAATTTGTGTTCTATGGATTCAATATCATTATAAACTTTAAAGTAGTCATCCATGTATTTGTTATATTTTTCAAAACTGGTCCCTTTTAAGGTACTTTCATAAATTGGTGTTAGCTCAAACCTTTTCTTTTCACTTAACTTGGTTGTCGAGCCATTTTCCACTAAATACATTGAGGCACTGAACTTACCTGGCTTTACAATGGGACCTTTTAATCTATTTTCATTGTTTGAGTCATTTAGAGATCCCTTATACATATGCCTTAGATCCCAAGTTATTCTGTGGGTACCCTTACTAGCCCTTTCTTTTATATGCCTAATAATATTTCCATTTTCGTCTTCAATTGAAATTTTAACGTATGCTGGAATTTCATTTTTTTCCTTATCAAGATTGTCGTAGCCTGGAAAAGGTACATTTAAAAGTTTTTGGTTTAAGCGCTTTTCACTTTTTTTTCTTTTTTCACTTTTTGTTTCATAATTGTTACTAAGATGGTAGGTCATAGTAATACCATATTTTGGATTATCGGCAATATAAAAATCAGCACCAGTATTACCTAAATTACTTCTTTGTATAAACCATTTACCATCTTTAATCGGAAATAAATGGCCTTTACTTTTTAGAGTTTCACTATTAAAGTCTCTTAAAGGGCTATAATCGTCTAATATATAAAACCCTCTTCCAAATGAAGCAGCTACCAGATCGTTTTCTCTTTTTTGAATCACCAAGTCTCTGAAGCCCATATTGGGAGTACCATTAAGTTTTTGCCAATTTTCACAATTATTTAGGGAAGTGTATATACCAAATTCGGTGGCAAGAAAAAATAAGTCCTTTTTCACATGGTCTTGAACAATTCTCCATAAAAGTGTTCTTTTAGGGAGGTCATTTGATATAGGAATCCAAGTATTTCCTTGATCTTCACTTTTAAAAAGGTAGGGGTTAAAATCACCTTCTTTATGATTATCTAAAGCGACATATACAACATTTTCATCGTGAATATCTGCTTTTATATCGTTAACAAAACTTCGACTCGGAAGACCAAAAGCACTTACAGCAACTTTTTTCCAATTTACCCCTCCATCTTTAGTGATTTGAATAAAGCCGTCGTCGGTTCCAACATAAATTAATCCCTTTTTAATTGGGGATTCACTTAAAGAGGTAATTGTATTGTAATTTGACATGGCACCAACATCCCACGAATTTTCCCAAGATTGTTTTCTTCCCATTATAGGAAGTTCAATTCTATTTTCATTGCGAGTAAGATTTCCAGATATTGGATTCCAACTATCACCTCTATTTTCTGATTTCCAAACTCTGTATGATGCAAAATATATTGTAGACGGGTCATGTGGAGATACTATAATAGGAGCGTCCCAGTTAAACCTTTCATGAGGTTCATTAATGCTAGCTTGAGGCTGGATAAAAGTTTGCTCACCAGTAGCTAAGTCAATTCTATGAAGACCACCCTGCTGTGTTTCAGCATAAATTAGATTATTGAATTCAGGGTCAGTAGCAGATTGATGACCGTCAGCGAAGAGTGTTTTATACCAATGTTTGTTACTAATACCCTCAATTTCATCAGTTGCAGAGGGACCACCAGCTGAACCATTATCTTGAGTACCTCCAAAAACGTGGTAAAATGGCTCTGCATTGTTAACTGCGACTTTGTAAAATTGTGTTAGAGGCAAATTTTTAATATATCTCCAATTTTCAGCTAAATCAAAACTTTCATAAATACCAGCATCTGTGCCTATTAATAAATAGTCAGGATCATTTTTTTTAAAGGCTATTGCATGGTTGTCAGAGTGTTTTTTATTCTCTTTGAGTTGATTAAATGTTTTTCCTCCATCTTCAGAAGTTAGAACCCTTACATTCATTAGATACAATCTATCAAACTTGTGTGGGCTAGCATAAAGTTCCTGATAGTAATGAGGACCTGTTGCGCCAGATACTGCATCTGACATTTTTTTCCAGGATTCACCTCTATCTTCAGATTTATAAACTCCACCTGTAGTCCTTTCAAGTTCAATAGCTGCATACAATACATCTGGTTTTTGAGGAGATATTGCTAAACCAATTTTTCCCATATTAACAGTTGGTAGGTCATCATCGTCAATTTCACCATCCCCGTTAGAATCTTGATTATTGGGAAGACCTTTATATAATTTTTTCCAAGTTTCTCCTCCGTCTAAGGATTTATGAATTCCAGAGCCCGGACCCCCACCCATAAGGGCAGCAACCGTTCTATGTCTATCCCATGTTGCAGCATACAGAACATCAGAATTTCTTGGATCAATCAAGATATCTGTTGCACCGGTCCATTGACTATCTCCTAAAACTTTTTTCCAATTTTTTCCACCATTTACTGTTTTATATACTCCTCTTTCTCCACCTTTTTTCCATAATGGACCTTGAGCAGCCACCCAGACAACATTAGAATTTTCAGGATGAATAATAATTTTCGAAATATGTTCAGTCTTTTTTAAACCCATATTTATCCAACTTTTACCTCCATTATCTGATTTGTATACTCCATCACCGTAAGCAACATGCCTCCCACCAACATTTTCCCCTGATCCAACCCAAATCGTAGAGGAATTACTAGGATCAATGGTTACACAACCAGTAGAATAAGAATTTTCTTCATCAAACAAGGGAATCCAAGTTGTACCTGAATTTTGAGTTTTCCAGACTCCACCTGAACCAACCGCAACATACCAAATATTTTCATTATTTGGGTCTATTGCTATATCAGCAATCCTTCCAGAAAGGAAAGCAGGGCCAATATTTCTAAAGTTAAAATCATTAAGGGAAACTTTATCATATGTTCTAAAATTAGATTTCCTTTTGTTTTGTGAAAATGAATTAATACCTATTAAAAGAAAAAGCGAGAACAAAAAGCCTAAGAATTTATTATTTTGATGAATCATTTTTTTTTAATTAATTTAACTAAATAATTTCAAAAAAGCCAAAATAAAACAACGATTTGATTTCCGACTATGTCGTTATTGCAATTATTTCACCACGACCTCTTATATTCACAAAATTCAATACAGATGGTATTAAAAATGTCCCCCCTTTTTTAAATGGCTGTTCTTTATTTTCCCAGTGGATAGAAAATAAACCTTCCAAGCAGACAAAAACCCAAAATGATTTATTCATAAAAATTTTTTTTGTTTCCTTACCATTAGTTTTTAGGTAGTAAATTTTAAAAAAATCATTTTCAATTACAGGATTTAGTTCATTTCTAATGGAATCATATTTTATTTTTTCATTTTTATTTTTTGAAAAGTTTATTGACGAAACAGCTAATTCCTTGTGTAATTTTCTTTTCCTACCTGTTTTGGGATCTAATCGGTCATAGTCATATATTCTATAAGTTATATCAGAACTTTGTTGAACTTCAAGAAGCAACATTTTTCCATTTAGAGCATGAATCGTTCCAGCTGGAATGTAAAATGCATCTTTTGGTTTAACATCAAAAGAGTTCAATAATTGTTCAATAGTCTTGTTTTTTAAATTTTTAGAGAATGTTTTTTTATCAATTTTTTTGTTAAAACCAATTGAAAGATTGGCATTTTTTTCGGTTTCAATTATGAACCATGTCTCGTTTTTTCCAAATGAATTGTGTCGGACTTTTGCTATTTCATCGTTAGGATGCACCTGTATTGATAGTGGTTTACTAACATCGATAAACTTAATCAAAAGTGGAAATTTTATACCATATTTAGTGTAAACTTTTTCCCCCAAAATTTCGATAGGATATTTTTCAATTAATGCATCAAGTTTTTTATTTTTGAAAAATCCGTTATTTACGACTGATACAAACTCCCTTATAACAGAAACCTCCCATGATTCACCAATGTTTTTTTCTAAGCTTTCCAAAGAAAAAAAAATTTCAATTTTTTTCCCACCCCATATTTTTGGGATTATTTTCTTTTCAAATGAAATTGGATAAAATGAGATAGGTCTAGTCACTAGAACGAAAGCTTATTTTGAAATAAAACTAGGTAAATCTACTGTGTTTTCGCAACAGAGTTGATTCATTATTTGTTGAAATTGTTTTTTCAATATCGAAATAGTATGATTGCCACCCTTTGATCCAAGCGCTGCAGTACCATACATAAAAGGCCTACCCATGAAAACAAATTTTGATCCCATCGCCAAAGCTCTTGCAATATCTGGACCACTTCTAAAACCACTGTCTATCATTATTTCTGTCTTATTTTTATCAATATGTTTTAGAATCCTTACTAAGGATTTAATTGATGAATTTCCGACATCAAGTTGTCTTCCACCATGGTTTGATACTATGATACCATCGAGACCAATCTTCACAGCTTCCTTTGCATCGTTAACTGATGATATCCCCTTTAAAACTAAATTACCTTTCCATTGTTCTCTAATGGGTTTAACTATTTCTGGATTTATTCTGCCAGAAAATGTTTCATCCATAAACTTACCTAATTGACTCATTGACATATTTTTTTTTAGGTAAGGGGAGAGATTTTTAAATTTAGGCTGCCCATAAATGAGTGTATTTATTGCCCAATTTGGCTTTCCAAGTACTTGCATTATATTTTTTAAGGTTAATTTGGGTGGCATTGATAGGCCTGAAATAATTTCTTTAGCTCTGTAGCCAAATGTTGGGACATCTGCTAATAAAACTAAAGTTTTACAACCCGAATCATAAGCTCTTTTTAAAATATCTTTCCTTAAATTTTTATCTTTTGGGTTATAGAGTTGAAACCAAAAATTACCATCCGTTAATTTTGCAGTTTTCTCTATATCCATAGTTGTAACTGAACTTAAAATGAACGGTATGTTATGTTTCAAGGCAGATTTTGCCAAAATTTCAGACGAGTTAGGCCATATGAGTCCTTGAAGTCCCACTGGTGAAATTCCAAATGGGACATCGTATTCAACTCCAAAAAGATGAGTTTTTGTTGAACTAGATTTATAATTTCTCAAATATCTAGGTTCCAATATAATTTCTTTTAAGTCTTGAAGGTTTCGATTTAAATTTTCTTCATTGTTGCAACCTCCGTCTAAATAGTCAAAAGCAAATTCAGGAATATTTTGTTTTGCCTTAATTCTTAACGATTCAATTGTTGGGTAATCTCTAATTATATCATTATCCATTGTAATATTTTTTATAACTTTTCACTAATTGTCTATATAAAAATTTTTCCTTTGAGATAGGTTTTTGCTTTTCCTGAAATTAAAACATGATTTTTGTGTGCTTCACACTCTAATATACCAGTTCTCTCTGAGAGCTGAATACTTTTAAGTTTTTTTTTGTTTAATCTTCTACTCCAATAAGGGATAAGCGAACAGTGTGATGAACCGGTCACTGAATCTTCAAAAATTGAAGATTGGGGTGTAAAAAATCTAGAAACAAAGTCGCAACGTTTACCTGGAGATGTAAATGCAACACCTCCTGGATCAATATTAATTTTATCAAACTCGAACCTGTTAATTTTAATGTTTTCAATTTTTAGTTGATTTTCATAAACTAAAATAAAATCTCTGGCTTTCAAAATTTCAATAGGTTTATAGTTTATTGCATTAGCTAAATTTTGTGGAATTTTGCTTTTTTTCGGTTCTCTAAGTGGTAGTTCAAGTTGTATATTTCCTTTAATGAATTTACATTTTAAAATTCCACTTTTGGTGTGAAATAAAATTTTGTCATCAGGATAATTTTGATGCTGTTTTAAATAATGTGCAGTCGCCAAAGTTGCGTGGCCACACAAATCCATCTCAATATTTGGAGTAAACCACCTGAGATGAAAATCATTTTTATTTTTTATAAAAAAAGCTGTTTCAGGTGCATTGTTTTCTTTGGCAATTTTTAAAAGTATTTCATCATTTAGCCACCCTCTCAAAGGAACAACACATGCGGGATTTCCTTTAAAAATCTCAGAAGTAAAAGCGTCAATTTGATAAATTTCGAGTTCCAAAAACAAATTTTAATAAATAAAAAAATTAAGCAGTTATATTTTTTTATTGCATAAGTGATTTCAAAACCTTTATTTTTGTAAAAAAAAATATGAACGCTACAACAGCTAATTTAATAAATTCTATTTCTTTAATCGCAGTCGGTTTATGGGGATACTTTGATGTTTTATCCCCTACTGCTCTTATCCCCGTTGCAATAGGGGTTTTTTTACTAGGCTGCTACAATGGAGTCAAAAATCAAAATAAAGTTATTTCTCATGTTGCAGTACTACTTACCCTTCTAATATTAATCGCGTTAGTTGGGATGAGATTACCTAAATCAATAGATAAAGGTGGTATTGGTTTGATAAGAGTTATTATTATGATTATAACTTCTTCTTTTTCTATGATTTTTTTCGTAAGAAGTTTCATAGCTGCTAGAAAAAATAAATAAAAACTTAAAATCCCGTATTATTGCAATACGGG
>JBELIL010000005.1:0-33708 GCA_042090925.1 Flavobacteriales bacterium | reverse complement strand
ATTCTCATTCTGGGGTTTTTTTCAAAAAACGTTCTTTTTTTATCTATAAAATTCCAAAAAAGTGAATCCCAAATGATACACCAATCTCCTTTTTTATAATTGCTCATTTTTAATATATAATTGCTACCACTTATATAGGGTTTTGTTGACATTAAACCACCATCAGCAAACTGACTCATTCCATAAACATTTGGGACCATGACCCAATCATAGGCATCTATGAATAATTCCATAAACCATTTATAAACTTCGTCAGGATCAAATTCACATAAAAGCATAAAATTCCCCATTATCATAAGTCTTTCAATGTGATGGGCATATGCTGTTTTATTAATTTTTTTAATGGTATCATCAACTGGTTCAATACCAGTGTTTCCATTATAAAAGGAATTGCTTATTTTTCTTTTAAAACTCCAAAAGTTTTTTGTTCTTTCTTCATTCCCCTTACAAAAGTAAATACCTCTTATAAATTCTCTCCAACCAATAATTTGTCTTATAAAGCCCTCACATGAATTAATCATTATGCCATTTTTATTATAGAAATCAATAGACTCTTTAATAATAAATTCAGGTGTAAGTAATCCGCTGTTAATTAGAGGTGAGAGTAAGCTATGATTTAAAAAAGATTCCTCTTTAACAATTGAATCTTCATATGGACCAAATTCATTAAATCTTTCATTAAGAAATTTTAAAAACCATTGTTTTGCACTTTTATGATTTGTAGGATAAATAAAATTATTATCAATTATTCCTGGATTTCCAGAGTAATTTAAATTAACGAAATTGACAGACTCAGAAAATAGTTTAGATTCTACTTTTGAAAATTCTATTTTAGGCGGTTTTTTTTCTTTTGGATATTTTTCTCTGTTCATAACATCGTAGGTCCAATCTCCACCTGTTGGTTTTCCGTTTTCGTCGATTAGAATATTAAATTTTTTTCTTTGTGACTTATAGAAGGAAGTCTGAAAAAACTTTTTTTTATCTTTTTTAAAAAACTCATTTAGTTCAGATTTTTTGGTCATGAAACTTGGATTTTCATGAATAACTACTTCTATCTCATTTTTTTTACAAAAATTTGAAATGCTTTTTTGAATATAATAGTCGTCTGGATCTATTATCTCAATTTTTTCAAGGTCAAGACACAGATTTTCTAGTAAACTTCGTAAATCAGATTCTGCCTCTGTTGATTCAATATATTTTACTTTTCTACCTTGAGATTCTATGTAATATTGATAGTTTTTCATAGTAATTCTATGAAAAAGTAACTTTTGTTTATGGAATTTAAATTGATTGAAAAAAAGATATTCTTCAACTAAAATAAAATTATTTTGGTTTTTAAATAAAGGAGAGATCTCGAATAGCTGATTCGGTAATACGATATTCAAATTTTTATTCATTTAACCATAAATTTTGATATTTCATTTTAGGATCATACTTTTCAGATTGCCATTTAACATTAAATTTCCTGTCTCTAGGATCATTTCCAACACCTGATACATACATCCAATTTCCATAATTACTGTGGACATCATAGTCTATTAGCATAGATTCGAAATAAGCAGCACCGATTCTCCAATCTAATTTTAGTTCTTTGGCAAAATAACTGGCTACATTTTGCCGACCTCTATTACTCATCCATCCAGTTTTTTTTAATTCCAACATATTTGAATTGACAAAAGGTTCTTTTGTTTTTCCATTAATCCAATCAACAACTTTAGTTTCTGATTTATCCCAATTATATTTTCTGTTTAAAATACCTTCAATACTAAAAATTTTGTCTCTATATTTCATTGAAATATACTTAAAATAATCTCTCCATATAAGTTCAAATACCATCCAATATGTAGATTGATTTTTAATTACTTGGTTTTCATATTTTTTTATTTCCCAATAAATCATTTTCGGAGAAATACTTCCGTTTGCTAGCCAAGACGACAATTTAGAGCTATAATCAATTCCAATTAATCCATTCCTTGTATGTTTATAAAAAGATAACTTTTTTGTTTCCCAGAAATAGTTGTTGACTCTTTCTATACCATTTTTTGTACCCCCATTAAATGGAAATGAACTTCTATTGTCAACTTCGAAATCTTTAAAACCTAAATCATTTAAATTTGGGATTATATATTCCTCCGGAAGTCTGTTTTTTGATTCCAATTTTGATGGATGATTAGTTAAAGGCCTCACTTTTAAATCTTTCTCACATTTTTTTCTAAACAAAGTGAAAACATCGGGGATATTATCAATTTTTTGTTTCAAATCCTTTGGGTGATATAAAAATTGATCGAATGAGTAACTTACTTTTATAGTTCTATCAATGTTATTAAAGATTTCATTTTCCTCATTAACTTCATCTCGAGTCCATTCTCTTTGAGTGAAAATTTCTTTGACATTTAATTTTTTTATAGTTTTTAAAAGATTTCTTTCATTTAAACAATTATCTACTATTAAACTAATATTTAGCTTATTTAATTCTTCTTGCAACTCACTTACAGATTCAATTAGAAATTTAGTTCTGTAACGATCTGTTTTTTTAAAACCCCAATTTGAATCTTTAAATAATTCAGGATTAAAATTATAGTACGCCACAACTTGCCTATTGCTTTCAATCGCACTTGAAAGTCCCTTATGATCTATTATTCTAAGATCATTTCTGTACCAGACTAAAGAAACACCTAATGATTTCGACATTTTTTACTACAGTATTTTACGTTATCCCAGTTGTTTTTCCACTTTTTTCTCCAGCTAAATGGTTTTTCACAAACCTCGCAGATTTTTGATGGTAAGTTTGCTTTTCTAACACCGTTCATTTATGCAACTGCAGATTTAAAAGTTTCTAAACACCGATTTCGTGCAAATTTATGGTCAATAATTTCTTTTGGATAGAAACTACTTTGAAAGTCAGGAACCCATTTTTTAATGTATCTAAAATCCTTGTCAAACTTTTTAATCTGCTCTTTGGGATTAAATATTCTGAAATATGGAGAAGCATCAACTCCGCATCCTGCTACCCATTGCCAATTGCCGACATTGCTTGACATTTCGTAGTCTAATAACTTTTTTGCAAAATACCTTTCTCCCCATCGCCAGTCTATTAATAAATGCTTGCAGAGAAAACTTCCAACTAACATTCTTACCCTGTTATGCATAAAACCTGAATGATTTAACTCTCTCATTCCCGCATCAACAAGGGGATAGCCTGTATTCCCATCACACCACTTTTTGAACTCATCGTTATTATTAAGCCATCTTATATTATCGTATTTAGGTTTAAAGGACTTTTTTTGAGTGTATGGAAAATGCCATAGTATTTGCATAAAGAACTCTCTCCAAATTAATTCTTTTAAATATGTTTTGTTAGAATTTTTTAGTGCTTTTTCCACTAATTTTCTTATGCTAATGAATCCGAATCTTAGATGAGCTCCAATCCTAGAAGTACTGTTTAGATGAGGGAAGTTTCTAGTTTCTTCGTATTTTTCAATTCTTTTATAATCAATGTTAAATACAGGTATGTCAAATGGTTTTTCATCAAAACCAATTTCTTTTAAGGAAAGGTAAGGTAAGGCTATCTTTGCTAGAGAATTTAATTTAATTTCTGAATTACAAGTTTCAATACCTTTAGAATATAATTTTTCAATCCACTTTCTGGAATAGGGTGTATAAACTTTGTATGGATTACCATCATCTTTTACGACTTCATCTTTTTCAAAAATAACTTGGTCTTTGAAGGAGCTAAAAGTGACGTTTTTTTTTTCTAAAAAAGACTTTACCAAACTGTCTCTTTTTGTGGCGTATGGCTCATAGTCACGATTTGTAAAAACACTTTTAATTTTATATTTCTTTAGCAGAGATTCAAAAACGGCCTTAGGATTTCCAAGATACATTCCCACATTACAACTGTTCCCCAACATGGCACCATTTAATTTAACTAAGGCCGCATGAATCATTTTTATTCTTAAATCATTTTTTTCAAGTTTATTAATTATATCAGTGTCAAAAATAAAGATAGGAATCACTTTTAATCCTGAAGTAAGAGCAGCATTTAAGCCCACGTTATCTTCTAATCTTAAATCCCTTCTAAACCAAAAAACAGAAAAATAACTATTCATTTTTAGTTAACTTTTACACTGCTAATACCCCCATCAATATTAATTATTTGTCCAGTAATCCATTTTGATTTTTCATCTAGTAAGTATTGAGTTAGCTGAGCAATTTCTTTTGCTGTTCCAATTTTATTTAATGGGTGTCTAGCTGCTGCTTTTTCAATTTTATCCTCAGTGTTTAAAAACTTATTAGCTAATGGAGTATTTACTATGGAGGGAGCTATGCAATTGACTCTAAGTTTTGGAGCAAATTCAGCTGCTAGTGACTTGGTTAGTCCCTCTAGTGCTGATTTTGATGATGACACAGAAGAATGAAAAGGCATTCCTGTTTTAACGGCTACTGTACTATAAAAAACAACACTAGAGGAGGGGCTTTGTTGAAGTTTAGGTAAAATTATTTGCAATGTCTTTATAGCACCAATAAGGTTCAACTCCAAGTCAGCTCTAAATGTTTCGAGTTTTAAACTTCTAAAAGGCCTAAGATTTATCGTACCTGGACAGTAAACGAAGCCATCAATTTGTTCAGGTAATTGCTCTGGGTTAAGTTGATCTTCTAAAACATTGTATTTTAAATGAGTGATGTTTTCGTTAGTTTCATTTAAATCATTTCTAGAAGTTGAAATAACTAAATTATCTTTTGACAAAATTTCTACAATTTCTTTTCCAATTCCTGAGGAACCTCCAATAACTAAAATTTTTTTCATTTGTTTATAATTCCGAATTTGTTTTCAAGTACTTCATATCTGTAATCAAAAATTTCATTTAATTTTTTTTTTATAAATAAGGGGTGAGCAATTCGACCAAGTAAGCCGAATGGCAACCTATAATCTACTATATCAATCATCTCAACTCCATTTTTGATTTTGCTAAAAAAATGTTTGTGATGCCATAGCTTATAAGGACCATATCTTTGTTCGTCCACGAAATATGATTCTTTTTTAACATGAGTAATTTCAGTAACCCACCGAAGAGGTATTCCTAACAGAGGCCTAACAATGTATTTTATGATTTGGCCAGCAAACATATCCTTGTCTGAACCTTCTAGGATTTTGAAACCCATATGTTTGGGTGTTATTTCTTTAAGATTGGTAGGATCGGAAAAAAACTCCCATGCTTGACCAATACTTATTGGTAATTTTTGAATTCTTTCTAATCTATAAACCATGGACGTTAAAATTATAAAATGTTTAATAAAATCAAAATAAAGTAAAACAAAATAAGAAATTCAATATTTTAAAATTGTTTACATTTGTTTGTGTTATTAAATATATATATATGAAGATCAGAGCTTTTATAATTGTCTTTTTTGTTTGTTCAGGTGTTTTTTCTCAAGTAAAAACTCCTGCGTTAAGTCCTAAATCAGAGTTAACTCAAGTAATTGGATTTACCGAGATGAAAATTGAATATTCTAGACCATCAATGCGTGGTAGAAAAATTATGGGTAATTTGGTAAATTATGGTGATATATGGCGTACAGGAGCCAATAGCAATACCAAAATTACAGTTAGTGATGATATTTTGTTTGGTAAAAAAAATCTTCCTGCGGGGACCTATTCAATTTTAACTAGACCTGGAAATAAAATATGGGAAGTGTTTTTTTACACTGAAGATTGGTCTTTACCTAAAGTATGGGATCAGGAAAAAATTGCTATTAAATTAGAAATTCCAGTAAAAAAAATGGATCAGGTTGAAACGTTTTCAATTTGGATAGGAGATATTTCTACTAATTCAGGTTCATTGAACTTAGCGTGGGAAAATTCAAGAATCGAAATACCTTTTTCCGTATCTACTGATGAAAAAACTATGGCTTCTATTAAAGAAACTATGAAAGGTACACCAGGACATAGAGATTACTATAGCGCAGCATCGTATTATTTGACTTCAGGTAGAGATTTAAATCAAGCTGAAAAATGGATAATTGCGGCTGTTAAGGAAAAGGAATACTATTTTTACTATAGGACTAAGGCTGAAATCCATGCTGGACTAGATAAGTTAGAATTAGCCGTAGAGGCAGCAAATAAATCTATTGAACTTGCTGAAAAAAGAGGCACAAAAAACCTAATTAGTTTAAATAAAAAATCTATTGAAGAGTGGAGTAGAAGATAGGTTACAGATCTAATTTTTGAGTTCCCTTTTGAATAATATATGCTAACAGAACAGTTAGAAATGATCCTATAAAATTTAGCCACAAATAACCCACTATATCTAAATAGAATATAACAAAGATTGTTGACTGCGTTATTAAGGCTGAATTATAAATACTCTGTGCTTTAATTTTTTTAAAGAAAAATCCCACCAAGAATATTCCTAGTATTGTTCCATAAAATATCGAACCTATAATATTCACTAACTGTATTAAATTTTCAGCTAAAGTTGCTGTTAAAGCAAATATTATTGCCACGAAACCCCATATAAAAGTCATTAATTTTGAAATCTGTAAATCACTATATGTACTTTTTAGTCTAAAATTATTTTTGTAAATATCTAAATAAGAACTAGCAGCCAAGGCATTAAGTTCAGAAGCAGTCGAGCTCATGGCCGCACACAGTATCATTGAAATCAGAAGACCAATCACCCCACTTGGTAGATTGTTTACTATAAAATTGATAAACACATAGTCCTTATCATTCACTTCTGATGATGGAGAAACTTTTGAAATTAGATTTTTTGCATTATTTCTAATCAATGTTTCTGATTCTTGTAAATTTTTAATTCTTTTAAGTTCTTTTGATTTTGAATACGTTTTCATTAAAAAAAACTTTTCTTTTTGAATTTCCTTATGTTTTCGTTCAAGAATCTCAAATTCGGCATTAAATTTTGAATTTCTTACCTTTTCTAAAGCAGCTGTATTGAAATTAATTGGAGACATATTAAATTGATAAAAAACAAATACAGAAATGCCAATGAATAAGATGAAAAATTGCATAGGGACTTTTAAAATTGCATTAAAAAAGAGTCCTCTTTGACTCTCTTTTAAATTTTTTCCAGATATATATCTTTGAACCTGACTTTGGTCGGTTCCAAAATAGGATAATGCCAAAAAAAGACCACCTGTTATCCCACTCCAAAATGTATATCTACTTTTAAAATCTAAATCGAAACTAAGAATATTTAGCTTTTCATTAGCTCCAGCAATTTCTATGACTTGTTTTAAACTAAATTCTTCTGGTATTCCCTTGAAAATGTAATAAATAGAAATAAATAGTCCTATAAAAATTACAAACATTTGTTGTTTTTGGGTCACATTCACTGCTTTGGTACCACCAATTAGTGTGTAAAACGTAACCAAGGATCCAATTATTATAATTAATAGATACAATGGCCACTTTAAAATTAAACTCATAATTATTGCTGGCGCATAAATGGTTATTCCAGCCGCAAGTCCTCTTTGAACTAAAAAAAGAAAGGATGCTAAGTTTCTAGTTTTTTTATTAAACCTCTTTTCCAAAAACTCATAAGCTGTGAAAACTTTTAATTTATGATATATAGGGAGAAAAAATTTTGATATTATTATTATCGCAAAGGGAAGTCCAAAGTAAAATTGAATAAATCCCATCCCATCACTATAAGCCTGTCCTGGTGTAGATAAAAATGTTATTGCACTTGCCTGTGTTGCCATTACAGATATGCCTATTGTCCACCATCTACTTTTGTTATTTCCTTTAAAGTAATCTTCAAGATTTTTATTTTTTCTATTTTTCCAAATGCCATAAAGGACAATGAAACCAATAGAAAAAATTAAGACAATCCAATCTATGGTTTCCATTAATTAAATGTTTTCATGATTATAAAACAGACTATCCAATAAATAATATTGATAATGACAATGAATAAATACATTTTGTTGTCTGAAATTCTCATTATTCTAGCGAAATCAAATTAATTAATAGACGATAAGCTCCTGTAACTCCTGAAGGTATTTGTCTAAAAAAACTTAAACCAGTATAGATTACTTTTCCCTTCCCATAATTTCCAATTAAAAGAGATCCTAGTTTTTCATTTTCGTTTTTATCGTTCATCGATAAGATTGGTTTAAAGTTTTTATCCCACTTGTTCGGAAAGTATAGTCCTCTTTCTTGAACCCAATTTTCAAAATCTTCAGAAGTAATTTTATGAGGAAAATTTAAAGCTCTGTGAAGAGGAGTGAGTATTTTTACTGGAGAATCTTCCTCGGTAACTCTGTCTCTAGATAAATTCAACAAAAAGGGTGTAAGTTTATTTGTCACCAAATTTCTGGTAGTATTATATTGAATTAATAAATTACCTCCTCTTTGAACATAATCAAACAGCAACTTATTTTTAAAATTTAACCCATTATTAACATTATAGGCACGAATACCCATAATAATAGTGTTAAAACTGTCTAAATATCTATTTTCAATTTCATTAATATTAATTAGTTCAATATCTAATCCTATAGATTTTAAATTTTCATAAACTAAATCTCCAGCCCCCATTATATATCCAACTTTTTTTCTTGGAAGTATGAGGTTTAGTTTTTTTATTTTTGTGGATAAAGGCTTTACAATGTATTGCTTAGGAATATGATCGTATTCAATATCAAAAATTGACATACCTTTTTTAGGTATTGTTTTGTCGTCAGATATTATAGACACTGATAAAATACCATCTTTAGATTCAGTAGTGGGCTTGATTTGAAATTCAATATTCTTAGTTTCCCCTTTTCCAGATAAGGATAAGCTAACACAATCTTTTTCTATTTTCCAACCATCAGGAGTATTTAGTTTAAATTCTCCTTCAAATTTTTTAGAAAGATTTTTTACTCCAATAATTATTTTTTTGGGCTCTTTATTTAAAAACAAATACTTGTCTTTTTTAAAATTAACTGCAATTTTTGGAACAACGTAGAAAGGATTGATGACCTCACCCTTAGTAGGATTATTAATTCTTTGATTCACTTCGATACTATAGTCAATATATGTTTCAAATATTTTTATTTCTACCGGCAACGTAACTTTTGCTGAAGAAGGTTTATTGGTATATTTTTTATTAATTGTAAATCTTCCATTTTTTTTACTTTTGGTTAACCAATATGGTGTATTAAATTCATTTGGTAATTTAAATTTAAATTTGTCCTTATAGAGTTCGTATGATTTTATAAAAATATTTTTTAATTGATTGTTAACTTTAGAAAGATAAATTGGATAATTACTATTATTTAAAATCTTTAACTCTAAATCAATTTCTTCACCTTTGTTACCATAATCAAAATCGGTATTTGTTATCATTTTAACACCCAAGCAAAGCAGTATTATTTCCTTAACCTCTTTTAATTTTCTTATTTTCCATACAGAATTACTAAGGTTATTAATTTCATTTAAAATTTTTAAAAGATTCTCAACTGACTTTTCAGGTTTCTCAAAATCAAATTTTTCAAGAGTTTGATCAATTAAAATTTTTATTTTTTTTCCATTCTTTAGTCGGTTCCAAGTAGTGTCTATGCCTTCGAAAATACTATTAGATTTATTTTCAATCCCTCCAATTAATTCCAGATATTCGGTTTCTTTTTCTAGACTTGGCGATCTTCCAAATCCCTGAGATTTGTGCTGCGACCTGCTCTGTGCAGAAATTTCACTATTTGTTTTACCCGTTAAAAAATTGTATTTGGTTATGTCAATCTCAATAAAATTTTGTTTGTTAATTGAGTTAAACCTTTCTCTGCTTCCATACCTCCACCAGGAAATATTCACATATTGCCTAGCTGGTTTCCATAAATCTAATGAATCCAATTGACTTGAATAAAAATTTTGATTACTACTTATTTCAAAAGCCTCTTTACTTAATATAGCAGAAGAAGTGTGATGCCCATGGGTTTTTCCGTCTCTTCTGTGGTCAAATCTATTTATAATAATATCAGGTTTAATTTCTCTAATTAATCTAACGATTTCTTCTAGAATCTCATTTCTCGGCCAAATTTCTAATGTTTCTTTTGAATTTTTGGAAAATCCAAAATCAATAGCTGAAGTAAAATATTGTTTACCTCCGTCAATTAATCTTGCTTGTAAAAGCTCATTTGTCCTGATAAGACCCAATAAATCGTTTAGTTCAGTACCAATTAGGTTTTGTCCACCATCTCCTCTTGTTAATGAGAGATAGGACGTATGTGCTTGGAGTTCATTAGAAAGATAGGAAATTAGAGATGTATTTTCATCATCTGGATGAGCAGCTATATATAAAACTGAACCTAAAAAGTTTAATTTTTTAATCTTTAAATAAATTTCATTACTCGATTGAGAATAAAATTTAGACACACATAATAGAAAAATTAACAGAAAAAATTTAGACTTATTCATGTGTTATAAATTTAGTCTTTAATCCTCTAAATTATAATTAATAGTTTATAATTTTTGAAGAGTTTCTATCACTTGACTAACGGGAAATCCAATCACATTTGTGTAGCTTCCTTCAATTCTTTTTACACCTATGATTCCAATCCAATCCTGAATCCCATAAGCCCCTGCTTTGTCCATAAAACTAAATTTGTTTAAATAATAATTAATTTCATTTTTTGAAATCCTTTTAAAAAAAACAAATGTTGATTCAGAAATTATCGTTTGTTTTTCTTTTTCTGTAAAACACACTGAAGTAATTACCTCATGTTTCTTGTTAGAGAGTTTTTCTAAAAATTTTTTAGCTTCCAGAATATCTTTTGGTTTTCCAAGGTGCTCACTTTTTGCCCAAACTATGGTGTCTGCAGTAATTATAATCTCATTTTTTTTTATTTTATTAAAGGGTATAGCTTTTTTTTTAACCAAAAATTCTGGTATTTCTCTCCCCTTTAATTCAACAGGATAATCCTCATTAGTAGGAAAAGTTTTTATTTTGAAATTAAGACCAGTCTCTTGAAGCAGTTGCTTTCTCCTAGGAGATTTAGAACTTAAAATAATTGTTTTGTCTTTATTTACTTTTATGAAATCCATTTATTTTGAACCCTTAAGGTTTGTTCTATAATATCTCTTACACATCCTTGTCCACCATTTTTTTTAGATATATAAATAGAAATTTGTTTTACATCAGGAACTGCATCATTTGGGCAACATGGGACACCAACTTTTTTCATAACAGGTATATCAGGTACATCGTCTCCCATATACAATATTTCATTTTCGTTAAGATTATGTTTTTTTATTAGCATTTCATAAGTGCTATTTTTTGAATCCTTTCCTAAAAAAATCTCCTCGATGCCTAGGTCTTTTAGTCTCTCTCTGACCCCTTTATTTGTACCACCTGAAATAATAAAAATTTTAAAACCTTCATCTAAGGCGTATTTAATTATAAAACCGTCCTTAGTATTCATTTCTCTTAACATTTTTCCTTTTGAAGTGACCAATATTTTTCCATTTGTTAAAACACCATCCACATCTAGAATAAAGGTTCCAATTTTTTTAAGTAGTTCTTTGTAATTTTTATTTCCCATAATTTTTTATTATTTCCTGTGTTAATATAGAATATATTTTTTTCGAATTTTTAGAGTTGATAAAATTTAAATGTTTTTTAATAGTACTTAGATCTTTTCTTATTGCAGGACCAGTTTGTATTTCAGAAGGGTTGTTTTCTTCAATTTTTCCTAAAGTTTCTCGAATTAAAGGGAATAATATATCAAATGGTATTTTATTGCTTCTGCATATATCGTAGGCTTTGCTAAATAAATAGTTAGTGAAATTACACGCAAAAACAGCTGAAACATGTAAGGCTATTCTTTGTTTTGAATCTACTTGATAGTATTTTGATCCGGTAATTTTTGTCAATTTTTTCAATATTTTGTAATTAATTTCGTTGTTTGCCTCGACACAAATTGGTATTTTTTTAAAATCAGCTATTTTTCCTTCTGTAAGTGTTTGAAGTGGATAGAATACGCCAAAATTTTTGTGAATAGATAGAATTTTCATTTCTGTACTTCCGGAGGTATGGACAATTAGTCCATCTCTTCCTATTATTTTTTCGCTAATCTTCTTAATTGAATCGTCTTTTGTTGAAATAATATATATGTCGGATTTTTTTATTTCTTTAATATTATTGGTTATGAAAACTTTCTTTCTATAATGTAAAATTTTTTCTATTGACCTGTTAAACAATGAGACTAATTTCACATCCTTTTTTTTTCTAAGTGTTTCAAACATATTTAATCCAACTTTCCCGGCACCGATAATTGAAATCCGCATCATTTAAAAAAATATTTTAATGTTATATTCCTATTAGGTAAATTTATAAATAACTTTCCTTTGTAGTCTGTTTCAATGTATCTTTACGGTTGTTATTTAATTCAATGAAAAACTTTTATTGGAAATATTTAGCTTCCAACCGTTTAACTGCTATTTTGTTTATAGTTTTTCCTACATCTATGGCGCTTGGAACTTTTATTGAAAGTTGGTATTCAACCGATACGGCAAAGATATGGATATACAATGCGTGGTGGTTTGAATTAATCATGTTTCTTTTTGTAATCAATTTTGTAGGTAATATTTTTAAGTACAAACTATTTAGAAGGGCTAAATTAGCCATACTGGGTTTACACTTGTCATTTATTCTTATATTAATCGGGGCTTTCGTAACACGATATGTAGGTTATGAAGGAGTAATGCCTATTAGAGAAGGAGATTCTACCTCTAAATTTTTATCTGACAAGACATACATTACAGTTCTAGTTGATGGCGAGATAGAAGGAAAGGTATTTAGAAAAAAAATTAAAAAAGAACTTTTATTATCCGAGCATGTACAAAACAACTTTGAAATCAATCAAAATTTCAAGGATGTAAATTTCAAAATAAGTTATATCAATTTTATGGAGAATGTTACTGAGGACCTTGTTTTAGATCCAGATGGTGACAAGTACATAAAAATAGTCGAGGCAATTGACGGTACCAGACGTAACCATTACATAAAAGAGGGTGAAGTCTCAAATATTCACAATGTGCTTTTTACTCTCAATAATCCTATAAAAGGTGCTATAAATATTGAGGTAATTAATGGCGAATATTTTTTAACTAGTCCTTTTAAAGGAAATTTTTTAAGGATGTCAGATCAGTACACTGACAACATTATTGCTGAAAAAAGAGAAACACTCCAATTTAGAAGTCTTTACTCTATTTCTAATTATCAGTTCGTGATACCTGAACCTGTACTAAGAGGAAAGTTTGATGTAGTCAAACAAGACCTAGAGCAAGATGGTTTTCAAGATATGCTAAAGGTAAGGGTAGGGGTAGATAATGAATTCAAGGAAGTTGGTTTATTGGGAGGAAAAGGTTTTTCTGAAACAAATAAAAAAATTTCAGTAGGAGAACTTGATTTTTATCTCTCTTACGGTTCTGTTGAGATGGATCTTCCTTTCGAAATCAAATTAAATGATTTTATTGCTGAAAAGTACCCTGGTACAGAAAATAGCTACTCTTCTTTTGAAAGTGAGATTACAGTTATTGATAATGATAATTTTGATTACAGAATTTATATGAATCATGTGCTTGATCACAAAGGGTACAGATTTTTTCAATCCTCATTCGACCCAGATGAAAAAGGGACCATCCTATCAGTAAATCATGATAAATGGGGAACCATACTAACCTACTCTGGATATATGACTCTTTATGCAAGCATGATAGGAATATTTTTTCTCGGAAAAACAAGATTTAAACTTCTTTCAAAAAAAATAGAAAAAATAAAGTACCAAAAATCTATGTTAACATCATTATTTATTCTTTTTTCTCTTTTTTCATTTGCTCAAAATACTTTTCTAAAAGTAAATAAAGAGATTGACTATGATTCGATAATTATTTCTGACGCTTTTCCTCCTAAGCAGGCAGAAAAATTTGGTTCTTTGGTTATACAGGACTTAGGTGGCAGGATGAAACCTGCTAATACATTTTCATCCGAACTTGTTAGAAAAGTTAGCAAGAAAGATGAGTACAAAGGGCTAAACTCAGATCAAGTCTTACTGTCAATTCTTAATGGTCCAGCCGTTTGGTTTAATACACCAATAATTTATTTAAAAAGAGGAAATGATTCTATAAGAAAGCTTATTGGGGTTCCAAAGAAAACCAAATATGCCCCTTTGGTATCTTTTTTCGATAAACAAGGCAACTATAAAATTTCAACTCAACTTGAAAAAGCATATAAAGCAGGGATTCCCAATCAGTTTCAAAAAGACTTTATTGAAGTAGACAAAAGAGTTAATTTACTTTATTCAGCTTTGGAGGGCAAAGTGTTAAGAATTTTTCCGGTTCCAAAAAATAAAAACAATAAATGGATTTCTTATCCTGAAATTGAAGATTCAAATTTTAAAGGACCTGACTCATTATATGTTAATAATGTACTACCTCTTTATTTTCAATCTCTTAGATCGGCAAAAAAAACTGGAGATTACACTAATGCGGATAATTTACTTGAAAGTTTAAAGGGATACCAAAAAAGATTCGGTGAAACCATTATACCTTCTGATAGTAAAATCAAAATGGAAATTTTATACAATAAATATGATGTTTTTAAAAAGCTTTTTAGTTGGTACTTATATGCAGGTTTTTTTCTTTTTTTAATTTTGATTATTCAAATTTTCAATCAAAAGAAAATATTTTTTTACTTAATAAATATTTTCAAAACAATTGTTTACTTACTATTTATACTTCACACTGGGGGTTTAATTTTTAGGGCTTATATATCTGGCCATGCTCCATGGAGTGATGCATATGAGTCAATGATTTATGTTTCTTGGGCAACTATGTTATTTGGAATTTTATTTGGAAGAAAATCCAATCTTACTCTTGCCGCAACAACCTTTGTTGCATCAATGATTTTAATGATCGCTCATTGGAACTGGATGGACCCATCAATAGCAAATCTTCAACCTGTCCTTGATAGTTATTGGTTAATGATTCACGTTGCTGTAATAGTAGGAAGTTATGGCCCATTTGCCCTTAGTATGATAATTGGAATTGTAGTTCTTTTCTTAATTGTTTTAACAAACAGAAAGAATAAAAAAATAATGAACTTAAATATTAATGAACTTTCTATTGTAAATGAACTTTCCATGACAGTTGGATTGATCATGTTAACAATTGGAAATTTTTTGGGAGGAATGTGGGCAAATGAAAGTTGGGGAAGATATTGGGGATGGGACCCAAAAGAAACTTGGGCCCTTATAAGTATTATGGTTTATGCATTTGTTATACATATGAGATTTATACCAAGTTTGAGAGGCAAATGGATATTTAATCTTGCAAGTGTAGTATCATTTGCAAGTATTTTGATGACCTATTTTGGTGTGAATTTTTATTTAGTTGGTTTGCATTCATATGCAAGCGGAGACAAAATTATCACTCCTAATTTTGTTTATTATTCAATAGCTTTTATCATTTTATTAGGAATAATATCCTATTATCCATATAAAAAACATTATTTAAAACTAAATTGAATTGTCTTTAATGATAGTGTTTTCTTGATTCACTATTAACTTCATTTCATTCATTTTCTGCATATTCAATTCTTAATTCGTTAAATTTATTTTCAAATAATAATTAAAAAAATCAATCATGAATAAAAAGAGAAAATGGTTTGTGTATTCTATTATATCGCTCCTTATTTTTGGATTTGGACTGTCTCTTCTTGGCGAGGCGATTATTATGAAGTATCAAAACTCTAATAATTGGGTGCTACTGGGAACTCTTTCCCTTATCGTTACCAATTTGGGTTTGTGTTTATTTGGTCAAGCAGTAATTGAAAAAACTAAAATTTAAATTTTTGTCAATAAAGACAGATAATCATAATGATATTTAAAAGATTTACTTGTATTTCTTTTGAATTTTTTATTCATATTTTTTCTTAATCCAATTAAAAATGACTTAATACTTGGGTGTAGTTTTTTATCATCAATCAATTCAAGGACCTTTTCAACAAAGTATACTTGAATATTTTGTTCTGAAGTATCTGGATTTAAGTTACTAAATAACAGTTTTTCAATTTCTTGTATAAGGCCTTTGGAATTTAGACCAAGCCCCTTAACTGTTTTGTTAGATGAAAGGATTTGATTTAATTTTTTCGGAGATAAAAGTCTGTTTATTGAACTTTTTTGAATATTTTCAATCCGTTCCATAATACCATTAGGCCTTATTTGTGAAGTTATTTTTTTAGGAATTATCCATAATTGACTTTTCCACAAATTGTTATAAAGAAATAAAACAGCTTCTTTTTGCTTCTCTACAGATACATTTTTATAAGTATCAATATCGTTGTTATTTCTTGAGTTTCTTGTTTCATAGACCCCTCCTATAACATTTAGTACATGATACATATACCTTCTGTAAACATAAATTGCTTCTAAATATATTTCTTCTAAATCCTTATAATTTATATTTTTCGTTTGAGACCACCTAGGGAGATTATCCATTACAATTTTTAAGTTTCTAATTCCATACGTAGTTGCTCTTACTGGATCATCTCCTATATTTTCGGTTTGAGAATTAGGATCCAATCCACCATAACCAAACATATGTAAGGGATCAAGAGATTTTTTATCTACAAAATCCTCTAAAATAGATTTGATTTCATCTGGATTTTTGTTGTGAAAATATCTGTATCCCCAATTTATTGAGTAGTTGTCATAGGGACCAATTTTTCTAATGAATCGAATATTTTTATCTCCAGGTTGAGCTACATAATTGTATCTAGCATAATCCATTATTGTGGATGCAATCCCGTATTTTTGCGTGAAAGATCCAGATCTAAGTGAATCCACCGGATATGCACTGCTTGCCTTCATATTGTGTGGAAGTCCGAGTGCATGTCCAACTTCGTGAGAAATAACTCTTCGCATCATTTCTCCTATTTCGCTCTCAGGAGTATCAAGTGTTCTAGCTTTTGGATTGCTAGCTCCAGTTTCTAAAAGAAATCTATTTCTATAGGACCTTAGATGATTATGGTACCATATAACGTCACTTTCAAGGATTTCTCCTGTTCGTGGATCGTATACTCTAGGACCCGTAGCGTTTCTTGTTTTGGAGGCAACATATCGAACGGTTGAGTACCTAATGTCTTCTGGGCTAAAATTTGGATCTTCATCTTTTGAAGGAGGATCTTTTGCAACTACTACATTTTTGAATCCCGCCTCCTCAAAAGCTCCATTCCAGTCTTCAATTCCTTGTTTGAAATATTTTCTCCACTTAAGTGGAGTTGCAGGGTCTAAATAATAAATTATTTGTTTTATAGGTTCTGAGAGATCTCCATTATTGTAAGCTTCTGGGTCTTTAGGTTCCAATCTCCATCTTTGAGCTATTCTGTATGTATCTGACTTTAGCTCCTGTGAGCTATAGTTTGTTTTTTCAACACTAAACCACCCAACTCTGTGATCTGTATATCTAACTGGCATGGGATTCTTTGGTAATTCTATAAAAGAATGGTTTATTTGAAATGTCAGTGTTTTTGAATTGTTATCTCTGGGTGGATTAGAAGCATCAAATGTTAACGTATGTGTTATTTCTAAATTTTGTGGATAGCTATTAGCTGAGTCTATGGAGCTTCTGTTCTTGTCTGCCCTTCCAATTTTGTATCTATCTCGCTGAGTTTTTCTAATAATATTAAAACCTGGTGAATCCTTTAAAAAGAATGAACTGACGTCAATTAAATATCGTTTTTTTTCTTTATTTAAAATCTTAAAAGAGGCCAGAATCGGGCTTAAGTTATTTTTTGTGACACTGATATTTATTGGATCAATTTCGTTGGCAATATTAGAAAAGCTTTTTTGTATTATATAAATCTTTTCTCCTTTTCTTTCAAACCTAATTACTTGTTCTGAAGTTTTAGAACCAGCATTAATATATCCAGAATAATTTGAGGGTAATTGAACAAATCTTGTAACAACTAAAATCTGCTTTTTAAAAATTGAGTCATTTAATTCAAGAAACAGCTCGTCATTATCATCAAGATAGGATGTAATGACACCTTCACTTTTGATTTTTTTTTGAGTTAAAGAATCAATTGAAAGTTTTTTACTTTTTTTTTGAGAATAAAGGTTAGTAATGATAAGTAAAACAAAAAAAGCCGACACCAATTTCTTCATTTTAAAAATTTATTTTTTTAAATCTACAAAAAACTATTTGTAATGATTTGTTTATGGACCTTCATAATTTGCAATAAATATTTAACTGCACTATGTTTACAAAAAAATATTCCTTGAATTTAAAAACTAAAATATTTGCATCTAAATACTTCTCTAAGATAATTCTTTTCACAATTGTTCTTATCGATACTAGTTGCAACAAAACTAGTAAGAACGAGGATGATTTAATTGTTTTTGAAAACAAAATTGAAACGGGTCAACTTCCATATATCTCTGTTATAAGTGATGAAATGATTCAAAATGAACCCAAAGTCCCGGGAGATATATATATCAAAGAAAATGACAGTATAACTCACTCAAGTCCAATTGGAATAGAGTATAGGGGTTCTACTTCATTTCGTTTGACGGATAAAAAATCGTACGGATTTGAAATATGGGATGAAAATAATGAAGATTCAGAAATGGAAATTTTTAATTTTCCGGGGGAAGAGGATTGGATTTTAATGGGACATGTTTTTAGATCTAATGATCAAAGAGTTTTTGATCCATCTTTAATGCACCACTATATTGGTTATGAGCTTTCAAGATCAATTGGAATGTATGCGAGCAGATCAAAATTTGTTGAATTAGAAGTAAATGGTGATTATAAAGGTGTTTATATTCTAATGGAAAAATTAAAGAGAGATAAGAATAGAATCGATATTAAAAAATTAAAAGAAGATATTACTGGGGGCTACATTTTAAAAATTGACAAAACAGCGGGTGGAGATGTAATAGAGGGAATCCAGCCTTTGAGTTATTTTGAAAATAATTGGGATGACGATGCAAGGTATTCTGAATCCATTTCTTTCAGATCTGATTATGATATAAATGGAGTAAAACTTTCTTTTCCTCCATTCAACTCTCCATATCATTTAGGTCAATATTTAGAGACTTATTTTCTCTATGAATACCCGAAAGCAGATGATATAACAGAGGACCAAAAGCTATACATTCAGAACTACATAAGGGATTTTGAAAATTCATTATTTAATATTGATAATACCTCAGGTGACAGGGATTACAATAATTTTATTGAAATCGATAGTTTTGTGGATTATTTTATTCTAAATGAACTTACCGGTAATATTGATGCATACAGATTAAGTACGTATATGCATAAAAATAGAGGTGGAAAGCTTAAAATGGGTCCAATTTGGGATTTAAATATTGGTTACAACAGACAGGATAGAGTTCCTTTTACCGACTGGATTGCTAATTATAACGAATATGTTTCAAGAGACGCTTGGATGGTTCCATTTTGGTGGAAAGTACTTTTGGGAGATGATTACTTTAAAAAAAGACTAAAAGAAAGATGGACTCAATATAGAGCCAATCAATTTTCAGATCAAACGATTTTAAATTTAATTCAAGATACTGCAGATTATTTGATAGAAAATGGTTCAATAGAGAGAAATTATGAAAGATGGTCTGGGATTGGTATTGACTATTTGCAAGTTATCGATGCGCTAAAGAACCATCTTCAAGACAGGCTCCTTTGGATGGACCAAAAAATCAATTCTATGTAAAATCAAAAGCCCTCTTACCGAGGGCTTTTGAATTAGTTAGTTGTTAAAGGCGTCTGCGAGAAATATTATTTCACATACAGCATTATCAAAACCTTTTCGTGAATTGTATCCCATATCCATAGCTTTCTGGGTTACAAAATCCGTTTTTAAGTTAGATTTTAAAGCTGTTGGCATATTAAAAATTATGTGAGTCAAGTTTTGGTATGCATTGTCGCTTCTTTTGATAATTTTATTAAAACCCCAATATTTGTGACTACCTTCAAGTATTCTTTTTTCCCACATTGGTCTGAAAACATCCATTTCGAATTTTTCATATTCATCATTTAGTGCTTCAGCAGGAAAAATATAGACTGTCTCACCCCTGTTAGCTTGACCTGGTTTTGTATAATGAATGTTTTTAAGAGTATAAGATCTAGTATCTTTTCTAGGGGCACCTCCGGTTTCCAATTTCTTTTCTATCGAACGTGAAGACATTTTTCCTTTATAAACTTTTTTTGAAATAGCGTCCCAGTCCATACCAGCTTTCATTTGAGCCTCATCTTGATAAATATTTAAGATAATATAGTCTCCAATACCTTTTTTTTCAACCTCAGAAAGGTCTCCTCCTGATTTTCTTTTCATGATATACCACCCAAGTTGTTTACCCATTTTAACAGCCTCTCTTTTGATAGGCTCTACAAATTTTTCAACTGCTTCATATTGAGCGTTCATACCTTCTTTGACTTGAACTATATCCATTACAATAACTTGAGAATTAGCACTTGCAAAAATAAATAGTCCAAAAAATAATGTAAATAAAATTTTTTTCATTTTGAATTTGTTTTATAGTTAGATTTCAAAGTTATAAAACTTTACCAAATATAAACTCTCTTGTCTTTTATAAGAAACATACTGTCTTTTGAGGTTGTATTAAAAGCCTCATGAAATTCGTCCATATTACGAACACTTTGATTCACTCTAAAGTAACCGGGGGAATGTGGGTCAATTCTGAGATAGTTTTTTTGAGCCTCTTCCCTTATTTTTCCCCGGAAATTATTAGCGTAGGAAATAAAAAATAATTGCTCAGGCGTATATCCATAAATAGAATCAGGTGTTTTATTATTTTTTTTGTAAATTTTATAAGCGTCATAAGCCGCCCTAAGTCCACCCAAATCTCCTATATTCTCTCCAAGTGTAAATTGGCCATTAATAAAGTTTCCCGGAAGAACTTCAATCTCACTAAATTGATCTGCTAATTTTCCGGCTAATTTATTGAACTTTTTCAAATCTTTATCTGTCCACCAATTTCTAAGATTTCCAACTTCATCAAAATCAGCACCGGAGTCATCAAAACCGTGAAGAATTTCATGTCCAATCACGCTCCCAATTGCACCATAATTAACTGCTGGATCAGCATACATATCGAAAAACGGAGGTTGTAAAAATGCTGCTGGAAAAATTATTTCATTAAAAATTGGAACATATCCCGCATTTACAGTTTGAGGAGTTAATAGCCATTGACTTTTATCAACTGGTTTTCCAAAATCAGATAAATTATCAAAGAAGTTATATTCAGCTATATTAATTCTGGCTTCAAAATAATTAGAATTGTTTTCATCTTTAATTAAGAGTAGCTTAGAGTAGTCTTCCCATTTATCTGGAAAACCTACTTTCACTTTCATTTTTTTGAGCTTATTGATAGCATTAATTTTAGTTACACTGTCCATCCACTTAAGATTTTCTATCCTTTTGGTATATGCAATTTTTAGATTATCAATTAATTCTATCATAATGTTTTTTGCTTCTTGTGTAAATTTATCTGAAACATAGACTTTGCCAAGAGCGTCACCCAGACTGCTATTAATTACTTGAACGGCTCTTTTTTCAAGTGCTCTTTGACTTACTGAGCCATTTAAAACTTTTCCGTAAAATTCCCAATTAGCCCTATCAACGTCCATACTTAAACTCGAGGCGGAACCGTCAATTATAGTCCATTTTAGGTAAGATTTTATATAATCAATGGATTCTGTTTGAAGTATTTTATTTATTGATTTAAAATAGTTTAAATCCGACAGCACCAATGAATTAATATTTTTTAACCCAACACTATTAAATATTTTTTTCCAATTAATTAATGGTAAATATTCGTATAATTCTTTTAATTGTATTGGGTTGTAAGTTTTTGAAGCATCTCGTCTTGACACTTTATCTAAACGTATGGAAGCAATTTTTTTCTCAAATTCAATTATTTTAAAAGATTCTTCTTTGCTCTCAATTTCTGAGAATCCAACAAGATTAAACATTCTTTTAATGTGATTTCTGTATTCTCCGAGAATCTTTTTTGAATTCTCATCTTTCTTCAGATAATAATCTCTTTCAATACCTAAAACTCCAGGATACATTTTTAAAATATTTAAATTACTGTCCTTTGAATCCGCAGTTACTCTGAAATAAAACAAAGCCAAACTCCCCTTAGGATAAAAATCAATTAGTAAATCATCAATTTGATTAATTGATTTGATTTCATTTACCCTTTCAATATATCTTAGAATGGGTTTAACACCCTGTTTGTTTCTTTCTAATGTGTCAGTGTATAAATTATAAAGCAAAACCGCCTTTCCTTCATCGGATTTTGAATCAATATCTTTATCAATACTTGATTTTTTCATTATATCAAGCAAGTTTTGACTAGTTTTTTCTCTTAGTTCATCAAAACTTCCCCAACGAACTCTATCATCGGGTATTTTTGTATTTTTTGACCATATTCCATTGACATGGTTGAATAAATTATCTTGTACTCGAGTGTTTTTATCGATTAAATCTACTCTAAATGAAGATCTAGGTTTTTCTGCTTTTGTACAACTAAGTACAAGTAAAAATAAAATGCATTTTTTTTTCATAATTTAAAAAACAATTAAAGTTAATTTTTTTAACAAATTTAATGTTCAAAAAATTATATTATATTTAATTAAATGCTTGCTCTGATAAGTCTTTTGTCGATTATTGCTGTCGGTTTGGTTTATTATATAATTATTTCTAAAAACAAATGAAGAAAAATATATCAGTGTGCTTTTTAATTTTGATTTCACACTTAGTAAAAGCACAAATTAATTTCATAGGGGAAATTGAAAAACTCAGTCCAGATCTTGATAAATACGTTGGTCAGTCCTCTAAAATAGAAATTTTAGCTAAAGGGTTTGAGTGGTCCGAAGGTCCAGTTTGGGTAGATAAAATCAATTCTGTTTTATTTTCAGACGTCCCAGAAAATAAAATTTACAAATGGAATGAAAACGAGGGTTTGTCTGTTTATATCGAACCTAGTGGATATAGTGGAAAAGTTCCAACTAGTAAAAAAGACGGGTCAAATGGACTAATTTTAAATTCAAAAAATGAGCTCTTGGTATGCATGCATGGAGACAGGGAAATTGCAAAACTTACAAAGTGGGGAAGTGGTGAGTTTGAAACTGTCATAAATAAATTTCAAGGTAAACTTTTCAATAGCCCAAACGATATGGTATTTACAAAAAATGGTGATTTAATCTTTACTGACCCACCATACGGACTGAAAAACAGAAATTCTGATAAGTTAAAGGAATTGAAAATCAACGGTGTCTATAAATTAACTACAGATGGCGAAGTTACATTATTGGTTGATAACTTAACTTATCCTAACGGTGTAGCACTTTCAAATGATGACAAGATAATGTATGTTAATGTTTCGGATTCCTCCAACCCCAGAATTATGGCCTATGACATCGATAAAGAAACTATTAATAATGAACGTATTTTTTTTGACGGAAGAAAATTAGCAGAAAAAAATGTTGGACTATTTGATGGAATAAAAATTCATCCAGATGGAACTATTTTTTCAACCGGACCCGGTGGAGTGCTTATAATTAACAAAGACGGAACTCATTTAGGAACAATAAAAACAGTTGAAAGAACAGCAAATTGTGCTTTTGATTCAGCCTATGAATATCTTTACATGACTACAGATATGTTTTTGACTCGTGTAAAATTGAAAACAAATTAGTTTTTATTAAAAACACTTAAATTCCACTTTTCTTTCCATTTAAGCTCTACTAATTTATCATTTTTAATTTTTAAAGGAAGCCATATGTATTTACCTTCGATTGGATTTTCAGGTTTCCATCTGTCCGCCATAAAAATATATGCATCTTTAATACCTCTAACTGGTATTATATATGTGCTTTGAGAATAATAAGTTGTGAGTGAGTCTTTGCTTACACAAGGATTTCCAAGTTCTTTCCAAGGTCCAAAAATATTGTTTGCACTTGCTGATCTTGCCGCATTTGGATTCCATCCAGTACACCCTGAAGAAATTATAAAGTATTTACCAGAGGAAGATTTCATCATGGTTGGGGCTTCATTAAATTTACTAGGAAAGAAACGTTTGTATTTTCCAGAATGGGTAAGGTAATCTTCTGAAAGTTGAGATATATGTAGAGTGCTATTATCTTCTGAGGAATATATATGGTATGCTTTGTCATCATCATCAACAAAAAGCGTCATATCTCTTGCCATTTGTCCAATTTCGAAATCTCTCCCAAGGAGGTTTAGACTGTCAACGTGTTTGGGCAGATGTTCAGGGCCACCTCCATATATTTTCTTTACATCACTGGATATGGGTTTTTTATGAAAACTTTGAACATTTACCGGCCAGACTCCAGCATTGGGTCTTATAGATTCAATAAAATTAAATGGACCAAATGGACTATCTGAAACAGCAACTCCACTTCTAGCCGCCTCATAGCCTCTGTTTATTGGTTCCAAATGAAACCACATTACGAATTTTTTGGTTTTTTTATTGTAAATCACCTTGGGTCTCTCAAGTATGCAGCCTTTATAAATATCAGAGGTTGGGTCTTTTTCATTAACTTTTAAAACTATACCCTGGTCTTTCCAATTATATAGGTTTTCTGAGGTGTATAAGTGAACTCCTACTTGGGCTGTATTTCCAATTTCACCTTCTGTTTTATGTTCACCATACCAAAAGTATTTGTTTTGATGATAAAGTATTCCACCACCGTGAGCGTTGATATGGACTCCATTATTATCTAACCAGAATTGTCCCGGATAAAATGATTTTTCTGATTTATTTTCAGAATTACAACTTGTAAATAAAATTAAAAGTGAAAAAAATAATTTTTTGATCATGCTTGATTGTTTGTTAGATAAAATTAATAATATTAATCTATATTCAACTTTGATTAAACTATCGTAATCATAAGTTATTATATATTAAGTAATTATATTTGTAAAAAAAAACCAAATGAAAGTTTCTAAATCAATTTATCACCATCTATTTCCTCTATTATGCATTATTATATTTTCTTGTAGTAAGGGAGATTCTGAATCCACAAATCAGGTTGAGCCTACCCCTGTTGTAACCTATGATGTTTCAATTAGTTCTTCCGAAGGAGGAAGCGTGAATACTCAGTCGGGTACTTATAACGCTGGTACAGTTTTAAATATAACTGCCACCCCTAGTTCTGGTTATGAATTTATTGGCTGGACTGGAAGCAATGAAACTTCAATGGAAATAATGATAGTAGTAAATTCTAATATCCAATTAATTGCAAATTTTCAATTAATTCCAAGTCTTGAATTTACAGTTACAACCAGTGCTGGCCTAGGAGGTTCGGTTTCCCAAGGAGGTACGTTTCCCTCAGGAAGTGTTGTTTCAGTGGTAGCTTCGCCATCGGAAGGATATGAGTTCACAGGTTGGACTGGAAGTTCTGAGACATCGAGTGTATTGTCAATTACAATTTCTTCAGATTTAAATCTAACGGCCAATTTTCAAGAAATCCCGCCGCAATCGAATTATTATAGTAGTGGCGCTTTGACTTCAAATAACAACATATCAGAATGGTTTGACAGATCAATTGATGTTTACGGAATAAAATTACTAGTAGCAGGTGAAGCAGGTGGACAGCCGAAAGTTTCAGATGAATTCGCTAAAAAGGTTGCACAAATTTTCAAACTTATAATAAATAAAGACGCATCAGGTATTAATCAAGTAGCCCAGGAAAAAATGATTAAAATTTTACTTGGAGAAACTGGATTTCATCAAGGCTTTCCAACAGGCCAAAGGATAGGGTATGGTAATGGAGATCAATATTCTCCAAATCCTTTAAAAGATGGGGGTTGCTCTGGGTATTCTGGATTATGTTCATTAGAAAATACAATGGTCCTAAGAGACATGATATGGTATATGAGTCCCGATAACGCGCAAAGAAATGGAGACAACGATATAGTAGAGGTATTTGAACATGCTCTACACACACTACAGTCACTAGGGACACGTGGGGCAGTTGATGGTTCATTTTCTGCTTTAAACATGTCTGAGGAAGAGGACATATCTGGAACTGAACTTTTTCTAGCTATGAAAGAAGCTGTTGATAATGGTGTTTTTGGGATAGACGACTATGGTGGAGATATTAATAATCAAGATAGATGGCCATTACTTTTAGTTGAATATCAATACCTTTTGACCTTTGGTATGTGGGAAGTTGGAAAGGAATTATGGGAAGGTGGTTCATTAGCTCCAGAATGGAGTGATAATGCTAATACACCAAGTGGGATTCAACAAAACAATCCTCTGGGATATACACTTTTTAATAACTACATAGCACCAGTTCTTTCTAAACCAGATTTATCTGTATTAAGGTCAATGTTTCAGGATAATGATGGAGGCCAATCGGGTTATGTACCTGACTAATTTTTAATAATTATATTTAGTCTGTTTAAATATTAAATTATAAAAATTTGAGACTCTATCTTATTACTCTTCTTTGGATATTTGTTTTTTCCTGTAGCAAAGGTGACTCGGAATCCCCAAATCAAATAGAACCTACACCCGTAGTCACATATGATGTGTCAATTAGTTCATCTGAAGGTGGAAGTGTTAATACAAAATCAGGAACTTATAATGCGGGCACTGTTTTAACAATAACTGCTACTCCTAATGATGGTTATGAATTTATTAGTTGGACTGGAAGCAATGAAACATCAATGGAAATAATGATAGTAGTAAATTCTAATATCCAACTAACTGCAAATTTTCAATTGATTCTAATTCCAGAATTTACGGTGACAACTATTGCTGGTGAAGGAGGTTTGGTTTCGCAAGGAGGAACATTTCCCTCAGGAAGTGTATTCTCAGTGGTAGCTACACCATCGGAAGGATATAAGTTCACAGGTTGGACTGGAAGTTCTGAAACATCAAATGTGCTAACAATTACAATCTCTTCTGATATAAATTTAACAGCTAATTTTTCAAAGATATTTTCATATAATTCTGAGGAATATAGTTATGTAGAATTAAGTGAACCACCTTACGGAGGTACTATTTTTGTTACAGGAAATATAATCACTTCTACCGATAAGAGTGTTTATGATAGTTTAGTTTATAAAGGAACGGATAGAAGGACGATGTATGATTTTAGAAATGGGGGTGCATTCATAGAACATGATCCCTTTTTATATGATGCTTATTTTTCTGACGGATTGGTTACAGAAATTCAGATTAACTCTGAGTTTTCAGTTGATCAATCTTTGTTAGAAGCAGAAAAATATGGATTTTCACTAGGTCAATTGTCAAAAGGGTTAAGAAAACACGTAGAAACTATGTGGATTCATAAAGGAACAGAGTCTTATGGAGGAGGAAATAACAATATACTTGTACACACTGGGATGTCTAAAATTTATGAAAGCTATTACACTGGAAATATAATTGAAGAAACATTGCTACACGAGGCTACACACACATCTGTTGATGCTTATGTTTACCCTGATAGATTAACCAATGGAGAAGAGTGGATCAAAGCTGTGGATAAAGATAATTGTTATATTTCCGATTATGCACGAGATTATCCGTATAGAGAAGATTTGGCAGAATTAATGCCACTTTATATTGCAGTTAAATTTTTCCCTGACCGAATTTCTGAAGATGTTAGGAATAAAATTCTTAGTTGCTGTATAAATAGAATTTTGTATCTAGACTCTTTATCTCTTGACCTAGACATATATAAAGATTAATTAATCCTCTTCTAAATCTATGCCTAACAATGGCATTCTGTCTATTTTATTGGTAAATAAAGTATGGAAGTCTGGTTAGGGGGACATTGATTGTTATTGTTTTACCTCCTTTATAAATTTTCCCAGTGTCTGATTTCCACTTACCCTTTGGTAGAACTACTTTTCTTGAACCCTCTCCTTTTGACAAAAAGGGAGTAACTAGAACATAATTTCCTAACATAAATTGATCTGTGATATGAACGTATCCTTTATGGGGATAAACATATTCCATTGAACGAACTATTGGCTCTCCATTAACTGAGGCTTTCTCAGCTAACGTTAAAATAGTTTCCTTGAATTTATCTCTTAGATTAACAGCATCCAAAACAGCATTAAAATGTTTTCTATCCAAAATCCTCCATGGGGCAACAGAAAACTGCATCATTGGCATTAGCGCGTGAACCTGGGTGGAACGAACAACAAGTTCTTGGTCAATAGGGGCATCGTCCAAAAACGATGTGAACTGACCACCACCAATCATATCAGGACAGCTAAATGGATAACCCATAATTCCTTCAAGTAACATATGAGGTATTAATTTTTTTAAATCTTTCCAATCGTGGCTTTTATCATGTAATCTCTGAACTATTGGTTGGCCTCCCATTTTCCATGTTGCTCTGTATTCATTGTAAGGATAACTCAATCCAATTTTGGCAAAAAGTTCAGTGTGCGTATTGGGGTTTACATCTTTTAAAGATTTTATACCTTTATAAAACCTTCCATCACCAGCATCTAATTTAAAACCATCGATACCATACTCATTTATTAAACCATTTAAAACTCCCTTAAACCATTTTTCACTTTCCAGGTTTGTAAGGTCTAAAAGTGCACTTACTCCATTCCACCACCTAACCATCGCTGGTTTTTCTGTTTTATCTAACATGAAAATTCCTTTTTTCTCCAGTTTCCTGTATACGTCAGAATCTGCACTTACAAATGGGCACACCCAAAGCATTACTTTAAATCCTAATTCTTTTAATTCTTTCATCATTTCTTTTGGATCAGGAAATCTTCCCTGATGAAAATTCCATTTCCCGTAATCTTCTTGCCAATTATCGTCAATCATTATAATTCCCGGTGGCATTCCGTTATCTATTATAGCTCTTGCATATTCAAGGATGTCATTCTGATTTTGGTTGTAGGTCAATTCGATCCAAGTATTATATTGAGGGGCAGAGAAAAAAAGTTCTGGAGGTATTTTACCCGACGGAGGGAAGTAATTTTTGCTAGCATACAAATATGCATCTCTTAGATTTTCACCTGCTTTTTTATATTGTAGAGGTGCATACGATTGATCAAACAAAATCTTTTCCGTATTTACTTTAAATCTAAAGGGTTCTTCGGACCAAACTAATTCACCATCGGTTGACAATAATAATGGTTGTAACTGGTTGAAATAACTTGTTCCATACAATTGAGCTTCGTATCCCTGTTTAAGGGGCATTTTGTGTCCTTCAATAAGAATTCCTGCCCACCAATTAACATCTTTTTTTATTTTGACCTCCAAATTTTCATAAAACCCTTGACTATGGATTTTTTGGAGCGAAAACACAAGCCATAATAGTAAATAATATTTGTTCATTTATAGTAGTTTAATTTATTTAAACACTTGGTTTGCATATATTTAATTGTATTTTTTACGCATATCTTAAAGTAAATATTTTTTTATCTATCAATATAATTTTATTACATTGGACAAACAATAAAATCAAACATTATAATGAAAAATAATTTTTTTTGGACGGTTACTCTTTTTTTGAGTCTTGTCCAAATTACATTAGCACAGAACTCTATTAGCGGAACTATTCGTGATGCCAATGGCCCTTTACCTGGAGCTAATGTAATTGAATCAGGCACTGATAACGGTGTTAGCACTGACTTTGACGGAAATTTTCAGATTTCTATTGCTGAAGGAGCAATCCTTGAAATTAGTTACACTGGGTATTTTACTCAGACTATAGAAGTTGGAAATCAATCTAACTTTGATATTTTAATGGAAGAAGACACTGAACAGTTAGATGAAGTAGTTGTCACCTCTTTAGGATTCACTGAAAAAAGAGATAAACTAGGTTCAACATATTCTGTTGTTAGTACGGGTGCTGTACCAATGGTTGATGCGGATAATACTCGTAAACCAGAAAGAATGCCATATGCACAAAATGAGTTAAATTCGAATTCAAATGCACCAGCTGAAGACCCTGGTATATTTGTAAAAACACCTGTTAACAAATAGGTCACATAAATTAGGGTTTGATACAATTTCAAACCCTAATTTTATATTAATAAATCCAGGTCGATATGAGTTTATCAAAATTTAAAGCTCTATTTTTTGTCCCACTACTTTTTCTTTATTGTTGTAATAAGTCAAGGCAAACTCCTTTTAAAAATTCTGTTATATCTTCTGCACATCCACTTGCATCCTTAACGGGGGTGGAAATTTATAAGCAAGGTGGAAATGCTTTTGATGCTTCAGTTGCTGCCGCTTTTACTTTATCAGTAGTTGAACCAAGCATGAGTGGAATTGGTGGGAGAATTCAGGCGATATATAAAACTTCAGAAGGGGAAGTTGCAGGTATTGACGGTTCTACAGAGGTACCTGCTAACTATGAAGACAAGAATGGAAAGTTTAAATACGGTTACCCTACAATTGGAATACCTGGAGTTGTAGCTGGTCTTCTTGCTCTTCATGATAAAAAGGGAAATTTACCATTAAGTAATGTGATTGCACCTGCAATAAAATACGCAAAGGAAGGATTTAGAATACTCCCAGGGGAGGCAACTCGACAACAAAGTGTAAAAGAAATGCTGTATGAATTTGAGGGAACACGTCACCATTTTATGATTAACGATTCTTTAAGTTATAAAGCAGGAGATTTATTTATTCAAAGTGATTTGGCAAAAGTTTTAGAAACTATTGCAGAAAAGGGTAGGGCTGGATTTTATGAAGGAGAAATTGCAAAAAAAATAGTTAAAGACCTTCAATCCAATGGTTCTATTTTGGACTTGAAGGATTTAAAAAATTATAAAGCTCTGGAAAGCAAAATTCTTACAGGTAGATACAATGATAAAAATATTCACAGTCTTTTCCTACCATCATTTGGAGCTATAACTATTCAAATTCTTCAAATACTAGATCATTTAAAAATTCCAAAAAATGAAAATGAATGGTCAATACAACACGGAAAAGCAACAGAAATGGCTTATCAATTTAGAGATTTACAATCCGATTCAGTTAAATTAAGTGAAATAATCTCTTATGATAAGGCCGAACAATTAGCAAATAAATTATTCAACAAGGATGAAAAAACATCTTTGATAACTAATAAAATACCTATTTCCTGGACATCGGTCGATGGCCACACTACTCATTTAACCACCGCAGATAATTGGGGTAATGTAGTTGCATTAACCCAGACAATAGGCCCAACTATGGGTTCAAAAGTTGCTTCCAAAGGCTTGGGTTTTTTGTATGCTGTAACATTAGGAGGGTATCTTGGAAACTACAAGCCTGGTGATCGAGCAAATTCACATATTTCACCAACTTTAATAGAAAAAAATGGTAAGATTTTATTGGCCCTTGGTGCCGCTGGTGGTAGTCGCATTATTCCTGCGGTTACTCAAGTAACGGATCGATATTTTCGACAAAAACAATCTTTAGAAAACGCATTAAAATCACCTCGTGTTTACCCATATAACGATAGTCTATGGGTTGAAAATCATACTGGGATTGAAAAATTAAATGCTTCATTTGTAGATAAAAAAATACCAATTAAATATATTGATGAAATCGCCCGCTTTGGTCGTGTTCATGCAATAGCATTAGAAGATCTAAAGTGGGTTGGATCTGCTGATCCTGACTGGGAGGGTACAACTGAATATTTCCCAGCCAATGAAGATTAGATTTACCCTACTTTTAATAACTTTTATTTTTTCTTTTGGATTCACTCAAAAAAAGGTAAGATTGCTTATGGTAGGAAATAGTTTTACGTTTTACTATAATTTACCAATGACAATTGAACAATTTTCAAAATATAAAGGGTTAAACTGGGAAGTTCATCAGTCCACTGCAGGAGGAGCTTCATTTAAGGACCATTGGAACAGTAAAAAGGGATTAAGTAGTGTCCAAAAAATTAAAAATAATACATATACCCATATAATCTTTCAAGAATACAGTAGTTATCCACTTACAGCAATAGATACGACTCAAAAATATTTAAACTTGATGCATAAAATAGCCAGTAGCGAATCTAGAAAGTTTCTTTACGCAACATGGAGCTATCCAAAAATTTTAAAAAACAATAATTTGTCTTCACCTTCTTCAAGGGTTATAGAAGACAAATTAGAAAATATTAAACCATCTTTAGAGACTAACATTTTACCTGTAGGGAGAGCATTTGACCTATTTCAATTAAGATACCCTGATCAAACTTTATTTACCTCTGACAATAAACATCCAAATCCTATTGGAAGCTATTTGTCAGCGTGCGTAATCTTTAGTAAAATTAGTAATCAGTCATCTTTGGGATTTCCAAGAAGAGTTTTTGAAAAAATAAATAATGAAAAAGACATCTATTATTTTATCGTAGAAGAAGAAATGGCTAAAAAATGTCAACAAATAGCTAACGAGATAGTCTTTAATTCTAATTAAAGGGAAACACATCTGAATAATTGGATTTCATGTATTCAATTGAAATCTTTGCAAATATCTTTGAAAACCTTTCTCTGTCCTCACTATTTTGACGAATTCCATTTCTATTTAGTTCAAGTTGGATTGCATCAACACCATTTTGGTTTTTTGATCCGTAATTTTTTGTATTCGTTCCTCCTGAAAAAAAAGGTTCATAAGATTTTGGAGCACGGTCTATAAAAGAAGGAACAGTTGGAAATCCATTTTTTGACAAAAGACTACCAAGAGCATTATCTCCAAAAATTAAGTCACCTAATTTTTTATTTTCAGGGTGGTTCTCAATTAGGCTATTAATGGAGGTTTCACCGTGTTGAATACTAGATTCATCGCTTGATAATTCCCTTAATTTTTGACTATTAAGTAGGTAACCTAGTTCTATTCGTTGAATTGGGTGACCATGGCCGTGTATATCTATTAAAAGCCCTCGATTATAATTATTTATAATTTCTTGACGAAAACTAAAAATTTGATCATGAAATAGTTGCCACAATTCATTTGAGGTGTCATCCTCACAGTGTGAAGTTTGTAATGAGCGATTAAGGTCTAACTTAACACGATGAATTTTGGCATACACTACATATGGTTGATATCCCATTTTGTTTAATTCATTTTCTATTTGAAAGGCTATATCTAGTGTATAAAGGTCTTTTGTGATTACAGAGCCTTCACAAAATCTATTTTCCATCCAATTTGGTTTTAAATCTCCACCATGAGTAGCAACTATAATTAGAGGAATATTACCTTTTCTAAATTCAAAAAAATCATCCCATTGGCTATTAATTTTGTCCTTATTGTTTTTACAATTTAGACTAATAGTTAAAACAGCAACTATAAAGATATAATGATATAGTTTTTGTAAAATTTTAAATGTTTTTAACAAAATTTTCGGTTTATTTTTTTTTCATAAAAATCTTTTGATTTTTTATTTGGAGAAGTTGTATATAGCAAATGTTGCCAACCAATGTTCACCTCCATAACCACTTTTAAACATAATTTTATATCCCTCTTCGGAATGCTTTCTTGCGATTTTTTTTAATAATTTTTTATCGTCATTATTATTAAGCTTGATTGATATATCTTTCAGTGTCCAAGCTCTATGAAACATTAGACCTATTAAGTGACCAATACCAGGGTCAGTATAGTCAAGTACATCTGGAGCATTTATTATATTGCCAAAGTTTCTCTCATCGAATGAAGGTAAGAACTTAT
>JBELIL010000082.1:0-6642 GCA_042090925.1 Flavobacteriales bacterium | reverse complement strand
TAAATCTATTTACAAAAAAACCTCTGAAAGAAAGCTTATCAGATGGTCAAGAGATCTATAATGACTTTTGTTCCCAATGCCATTTAGAAGATGGGAAAGGAGTCAAGGGAATATACCCTCCATTAGCTAAATCGGATTTCTTGACAGATATTGATAGAACTATCTCTTCAATAAAGTATGGTCTTAAAGGACCAATTACAGTAAATGGCGAAAAGTATAATTCAATGATGGTATCTCAAGGATTAGATGATGAAGAAATTTCAGATGTGGTAAACTATATTTTAAATTCTTGGGGAAACTCAACCGATGAATTAATTACTGAAGAAATTGTCACCTCTATTGAGGAAAAAATATAATGAACTTTAAAAAAATAAAATTAAAAAACCCGTACTTATTTGCTTATGCAATAATTAGTATATTTTTTCTTGTGTGGATGGTTTTTTTAGACACTCATTCTTTATTAGTTCATATGGAACTGAGTAAGGAAATTCAAAATTTAAATAAAAGAAAAAAATTTTTAGAAAGTGAAATCAAAAAAGATAATAAACTAATTTTAGATTTAAATAATATTGATAGCTTAGAAAAATTTGCTCGCGAAAAATACAGGCATAAAAAGAATAATGAAACAATACTTATTGTCGAATGATAGTTATTCAGATTATTTAATATTTTGTTAAAAAACCTTTTCAGATTCTCTTTTTTTGCCCTTTAAATAATACTACTTTTAAGGAATATTATGGCAAAAATAATTGCAATTGCGAATCAAAAAGGTGGTGTCGGAAAAACAACAACATCTATTAATCTCTCATCTGCACTTGCTATTCTCGAAAAAAAAGTTTTACTAATTGATGCTGACCCGCAAGCTAACGCAACTTCTGGCCTAGGCTTTGATTCTACAATAAAAAAAATAGGGACTTATGAGTTATTTGATAATAAAACTAATTTTAACAATATTATCTATAAAACATCAATAAAAAAATTAAAATTAATTCCTTCCCACATAGACTTGGTAGCCGTAGAAATCGAGCTAGTGAATAAAAAAAACCGTGAGTTTATTATGAAAAAATCACTCGATGAAATATCAAAAAATTTTGATTTCATTTTGATAGATTGTCCTCCATCTTTAGGTTTGATTACCTTGAATGCATTAACTGCATCAAATTCGGTTATAATTCCAATTCAATGTGAATATTTTGCTTTAGAAGGTTTAGGAAAACTTTTAAATACAATAAAAAGTATTCAAAAATTACATAATCCTAATCTTGACATTGAAGGTTTACTCCTAACAATGTATGATTTAAGACTTAGGCTGTCAAATACTGTAGTTGAAGAAGTTAAAAAACACTTTGGTAAAATGGTTTTTAAGACAATTATTCAGAGAAATGTAAGATTAGGTGAAGCTCCAAGTTATGGAGAAAATATTATTGAATATGACTCAACTAGTAAAGGGGCTAAAAATTATTTAAGTTTAGCTCAAGAAATTTTAAATAAAAAAAATAATGAATAAATCAAAAAAAAAATCAGCTTTAGGAAGAGGTCTTTCTGTTCTCTTAAATAATTCTGATTCTTATTCGGTTGAAACTAACCCAAATGAAGAAAAAATCAAAGTTGGGGTTGTTGCAATACCAATAAAACAAATTACAACAAATCCATATCAACCGAGGAGTAATTTTAGTGATGAAAAAATTGGCGAGTTAGCAGAATCAATCAAAAATCTGGGGATAGTTCAGCCAATCACGGTTAGAAAGGTAGAGAACGGCGAATTTCAATTAATAGCTGGTGAAAGGAGATTAAGAGCATCAAAGAAAATAGGTTTAAAAACTATTCCCTCATTTATTAAAAATTCAAATGATGAGGAAATGCTTGAAATTGCTCTGGTTGAAAATATACAGAGGAAAGATCTTGACCCTATTGAAATAGCTCTTTCTGTCAAAAGATTGATTGATGAGTTGTCTCTAACCCAAGAGCAATTGAGTAAAAAATTAGGGAAAAAAAGATCTACAATATCTAATTACATAAGATTATTAAAACTTGATCCAATAATTCAAACTGGAATTAGGGACGGTTTCTTGTCAATGGGACACGGGAGAAGCATAATTAATATTGAGGACAAAAATATTCAACTAAAGATCTATAAAGACATAATTAGAAGAGAATTAAGTGTTAGAAAAACTGAAATTCTTGTCAGGAACATTAAAGAAAATAAAAAAATCAAAAAATCATTAAGTAAAACAGATAACTTTCTACTGGAAGAAAAATATTTTTCTAAAATACTGGGGTCAAAAATTCAAATTCTTACATTAGGAAATAATAAAGGAATTTTAAAAATACCTTTCAATTCAAAATCAGAACTATTGAAGCTTAAAACTATCTTTAAAAAGTGAAGACCAAAATATTTTTTTTGTTTTCAATTTTTTTCTCATTGAGTATGTATTGTCAATTAGAAAAGGAAAGTTATAATAAGGATGTAAAAAGACAGAAACTTCTAAAAGACCCCCTTACTCCTTCAAAAGCAGCATTTTATTCTGCTGTAATTCCTGGTCTTGGACAAATTTACACTAAAAGATATTGGACAATCCCATTTATTTATGGTGGCTTAACAGTTTCTGCATACTATTTTATTTATCAAACAAATGAAATGAATTCGTATAGAAATGCTTATAAACAAAGAATTAGAGGTGATTTTACTGATGAATATACACGTAAAATATTGTTTAACGACCAACTTGTTGAAGGAATGAATTTTCACAAAAATTACAGAGACTTATCAATATTATGGTTTGTTGGTATATATCTTTTAAATGTTTTAGACGCTAACGTTGGTGCGCATTTATTACAATTCAATGTAGAATCAAAACTTACAATTAAACCATATTTAGATAGAAGAAGTGTAAATGCTCACCCTACAGCTGGTGTTAACTTAAATTTAAAATTTTAGATATGAAAATTGCTATTATTGGTTATGGAAAAATGGGTAGAACTATTGAAAAAATAGCAATGAAAGAAAAGATAGAAATTGTATGTATAATTGACAAAGAGATTCAAAAAGGGGATTTATCAAAAGCTGATGTTTCAATTAATTTTTGTGTTCCATCCGCAGCTGTTGAAAATATTCTTAAATCCTTTGACTACAAAGTACCAGTTGTGTGCGGAACAACTGGCTGGTTAGATGATTTTGATTTAGTGAAAAAGCATTGTGAAAAAATGAAAACTGCTTTTATTTATTCAGCTAATTTTAGCTTTGGGGTAAATATTTTTTTTAAAGTAAATCAATATTTAGCATCTTTGATGAATAGGTATGATAGTCCTTATAATATTTCCATCAAAGAAACTCATCATAAGGAAAAATTAGATTCTCCAAGTGGGACTGCAATAAGTCTGGCAAATGATATAATTGATAATAATAATTCATTTAAAACTTGGACACAAAATAAAGATTCCAAAAGTATTTCAATGATTTCTAAGAGACAAAATAAAAAAATAGGTATTCATAATGTGTCATTCGAATCTGAGTTTGACAAAATTAAAATTCAACACGAAGCTTTTTCAAGAGATGCTTTTGCAAAAGGATCAATAATTGCCGCTAACTGGATTAAAAACAAAAAGGGAATATTCAAAATGGATGATATTTTAGGTATTTAATTTTAACAAAAAAATTATGTCAATAATTCAATGGTTCATTTTCTTTATTTTAATTCAAATAATTCACTTTTTAGGTACCTGGAAACTATATGTCTTAGCTGGAAGAAAATCTTGGGAAGCTATATTACCCGTATACAATGGAATAGTTTTACTAAAAATAATTAAAAGACCCACGTGGTGGGTTCTCTTATTATTTATGCCTGTAATAAACTTAATTATGTTTCCTGTAGTTTGGGTTGAAACCATTAGGAGTTTTGGAAAAAAGTCAAACTTAAGTATTCTTTTAAGTATTATTTCACTTGGATTTTACATTTATATTTTGAACTATTCAAAGGAAACTAAATATTCTAATCTAGAAAATAGAGAAACTACAACTTCAATCGGAGACTGGATTAATTCAGTTTTATTCGCAATAGTAGCCGCTACCATTGTACACAATTATATAATACAACCTTTTATTATACCTACAGGATCACTAGAAAAAACCCTTTTAATAGGAGATTTTTTGTTTGTGAGCAAATTTCACTATGGAGCTAGAATCCCAATGACTACTATTTCATTGCCGATGATGCACGATACTCTTCCAGTATTTAAAATAAAATCATATCTAAACTATCCACAGCTTCCTTATATGAGGTTGCCTGGGTTTCAAAAAGTAAAGAGAAACGAAATTGTTGTTTTTAATTGGCCTGCAGACACCGTTAGAAAATTTTTCGTTAGAGAAAAAGGTGTAAGGAAGCCAGTTGATAAAAAATCAAATTATGTTAAACGATGTTTGGGCATACCTGGAGATAGTTTAGAAATAATTAAAGGCTTAGTTTATGTCAATGGAAAATTAAATACTCAATCCGATAGAGCCAAACTACAGTATAATCATTTTATATATAATTCTATAGGAGTTTCATCAAAAGTACTTCTTGATTTAAATATAACGGGATTTAATAGGCAGTATAGGGTAGAAAATATCACCCAAAACTCTTATAAAAAAATTTCAAAATATATATTAGGTAATATCACTAATGATTTAAAGAACTTCAGAGTCCTTACTTCCTATGAAGGTCTTCCAAATAAAATAATAAGAGATATAAAACAAAGTGAGCCATATATTGAAATTAAAGAAATAATTGAAAGAAAAAAACAGGTTACCTTAACATTAAAGCAGGCAGAAAGAATAAAAAAAACAAATGTATTTGACAGCATAATTAGAAAAGTTAATAACAAAATATCCTACAACGAAAGTTTTTTTCCAAATAATATAAAATTTAATTGGAACGAGGACAACTTTGGCCCTATTTCAATTCCAAAGGCAGGCGAAACAATCAACATCAACAATGAAAATTACCCCTTATACAAAAAAATTATTAAAGATTATGAAAATAATTCAATAAGAAAAGTAGATAATAATTACATAATAAATGGAAATGAAACCAATGTGTACACTTTTAAACAAGACTATTATTGGATGATGGGCGACAACAGACATAGTTCAGAGGATAGTAGATTTTGGGGTTTTGTACCGGAGAATCATATTTTAGGTAAACCAGTTTTAATTTGGTTTAGTGTAGATGACTTTAACAAAGGAATTTTAAATTGGAAAATAAGATGGGATAGAATCATGACAACTGTAAAAGGGAAGGGAAAACCAGTTTCCTTTTTTCTCCCATTTTTGGTCTCAATTTTTATATGGCAAATTCTAAGTTACATATTTAAAAGAAAGAAAAAAAATAACAATTGATTCATCTTGTTCCATCATATTTACCATCTATAATATATTACTGGCACATTGTGAATTTCAATGTGACATATAATTTATCAATGAAATATCAAAAGCAAACAACAAGGAATAGATGCCTTATTATGAGTGCAAATGGAATACAAAAATTAATTATTCCAATAAAGCACAGGATAAATGAAAATGAAAATTTACATGACCACAATGCAAAGATAGATAACGATCAAAACTGGAAAGTTAAGCATTGGAAATCAATACAAAATGCTTATAGATCCTCTCCTTTTTTTGAATTTTATGAAGAAGATTTTTCTAATATTTTTTTTAATAATGAAAAATTATTATACTCAGCAAATATTAATATCATTTCCCATATTAGCCAAATCTTGGGAATAAAAAAAAATATAAAAATTTCACATGAAAAAATTTCACATCAAAAATGTGATAAAAGACTAATAAATATTAAAAAATATTCTCACTATGATATTCCTCAATACAACCAGGTTTTTATGTCAAAATTTAGATTTATCCCAAATTTGAGTATATTGGATTTGCTATTTAATTTAGGTCCTAAATCATTAAATTATCTTACCGACTTGAAGGTTAGTCAATTCCATAATAACTGATTATAGGATAGTGATCTGAAAGATTATTTTTAATTACTTTAAAACTATTAATTTTAAATTTTTTGTCTGAAAAAAGAAAATCAATCCTTAGTGGGATAAATAAGTATTTGTATGTCTCACCTAAACCTGACCCTGCTGTATAAAAAGCATCATTTTTTTTTCGGGACAAAATTTTGTAACTCTCAGAAAACTGAGTATTATTCAAATCAACTGCAATAATTGATGGATTATTATTAAACTTATCAGTTTTTTTGAAAAATTCTATCTGGTCAATTTGTCTACTACTAACTTCATCAAATTTTAGTTTGAAATTTTTAGAAAAGCTTGAATTGGAAATACTATCAACTTTATCAAGTTTAAATGACTCAAGATGAAGATTATAAACACGTAAGTTTTGCTTTCGATATGCAATATCAACATAGATTCCACAATTAGATGAATTTTTAAAATCAATGAAGCCGGTACTTTTGATTTTTAGTTTTGACAAAATTGCAACAGTTGATTTTTCCCCCCTTGAGGGATTTGGATAGATGTACCTAAATTCATATTTTTTTAACTCCGGTGCCATTTCACTTGAATATTCTTGAATGCAAATTATATCTGGATTTTCTTCTAATATTAATTTTTCAATTTCACTTGAAATAT
>JBELIL010000081.1:0-6674 GCA_042090925.1 Flavobacteriales bacterium | reverse complement strand
AAGAAAAGTTCATAAAGGCATTGTATCCAGAACTTAACAATCCCTCTTCAATAAATTTTGAAGTAGGAATAGAAGATAAATACAATAATTCGTATGTCGAATTGGATGTTCCATTTTTATCCACAAGTACTTATAAAATAGAATCTTTATTACTTAAACTTGATAAAAACAGGGAATTGTTGAAATTTGATATTGGAACTTTTAAAAATGATAATTTTATATTTAAAAAATTAAAATTAACCTCAAACACTGTTGATAGAAACAAAGCCATTTTAGAGGGTTTCTATGGTGAGAATGAGGAAAAATTTGAAATTCATTTAGATAACCAAATTTTAAATAATAAAATTACCCTCAACCTTAATGATATTTCTTTTTATTTGGACAAAGAACTCTGGAAACTAAAGGATTCAAATTCTTCAATCACATACAATCAAAACACAAAAGAATTTAAACTGATAAATCTTTTCATAGAGAGTAAAAATCAATCTATTAAATCAGATCTTAGATACAAATCAACTGATGATTTCGATTTAAAATTAATAACAAAAGATTTAAAAATTCATCAATTTATACCGAAAAATGAAAAACTTGATTTGAATGGTTTTTTGTCTTCAGAAATAATTATAAATCAAAATGAAGAACTCCAGAATGCTACTGCCAACATAATTACTAAAGATCTTATTTTAAATAAAAATTTAATTGGTGATTTTGATTTTAATCTTAGTGGTAGTCCTATTTATAAAACCTATAATATAAATACTTCAGTTGTAAATGATGATAAAAAAAATATTCTAGGCCTTGGGAATATTTTTATAGTCGATCAAGATATAAATCTTGATATTGACTTTGATATTGATGATTTTGACTTATCCTTTTTGTCTTCCTTTGGTAAAAATAAAGTGAGGGATATATATGGCGTTATAAGTGGTAAACTAAACTTATGGGGGTCATTATCTGATATTAAATTGAAAGGTCAAACTATAATTAATAATGGAAATCTACTTTTACCAATAACAAATACAGAGTATAAGATTAAAGACAGAACTCCAATATACTTTCAAGATCAATCTATAAAGTTTGTTAACACAGAGTTGGTTGATAGTTATGAAAATACTATTGCTACTGCAAATGGAAATCTTTTCCATAAAAATTTTAAAGACTGGAGTATTGATTTAGATGTAACTTCCCAGAGATTATTGGTGTACAACAAAACTAAAAATTTAGAATCTCGTTTTTATGGAAAAGGTTTTCTAAATGGTGAAGCCTCCTTTAAGGGACCTTTTAAATCAATGAATTTAAATGTCTCAGGGATAACTGCTGATGGAACAAGTATAGTTATACCATGGCAGGAAAATATGGGGTTGTCAGATACTTCTTTTATTGATTTTGTGCCAAAATCTCAAAAAAAAATAAAAGAATCTGTAAATGAATTATCCTCTTTTGATGAACAGTTTCGTGGATTTGAAATGGTGTTTGATCTTGGAATCACTAGAGATGCTGAATTAGAAATAGTTGTAGATCAAAAATCAGGAAGTACTTTATCAGGAAGAGGAAGTGGGAAAATTTTAATAGAAACTAATACTGACGGGAAGTTTAATATTTTTGGAGACTATATAACTTATGAGGGAATCTACAATTTTAAAAATTTAGGATTGATTGATAAAAAGTTTATGGTTAAACCTGGAGGATCAATTATATGGAATGGAAACCCTACAGATGCTCAACTAAATATACTAGCCACTTACGAGGTTCCCGGAGGAGCAAATCCTGCCTTATTAGTTGATAATCCAAATTTTAATAGAAAAATCCCCACCGATGTTTCAATTCAGTTAATCGGTAATTTACTAAAACCAAATGACCCTATTTTTGATATAACATTTCCAAATACAACGGGTGTTATTTCATCTGAAATAAATTATCGTTTGTCAGATCAAGAAATAAGACAAACTCAAGCTCTTTCCTTATTATCTCAAGGTATTTTTATTAGTCAAGTGTCAGTTTCTTTTCAGGGAATCACAAATAATTTATATGAAAAGGCCTCCGATGTTTTAAGTACATTAATAGGGGGGTCAGGAGAATCAAAATTAAATGTAGGTCTTAATTATCTTCAGGGAGAAAATAACCCTTTATATGATCTACAAACCGAAGACAGAATAGGTCTTTCATTAAGTACCCAGCTAAGCGATAAGATTTTAATCAACGGAAAAATTGGGGTTCCTATTGATGGAATGCAGCAAACAGTAATTGTAGGAGATGTACAGATAGATTTCATTTTAAATGAAAATGGAAATTTAAGAGCAAAAATCTTTAATAGAGAAAATGATTTTAGATACTTAGGAGACCAATTTGGTTATACCCAAGGGATGGGATTATCTTACCAGGTAGATTTTAATACTTTTAAAAATTTGATTAATAAAATCAAATCAGAATCTTTGAAAAAGAATTAATATGTTATATGCCATTAAATCTTTATTTTAGTCAATCTTAAATATTAAAATTTTCTTTCTAAATACATGAAAAGAATCGCAGTCCTTACTTCTGGTGGTGATGCCCCCGGTATGAATGCAGCAGTTAGAGCTGTTGTAAGAGCCAGTGCTTTCTACAATTTAGATTGTTTTATTGTTTATAAGGGGTATCAAGGTTTAATTGAAAACTCAATTGATAAAGCAAATGCAAGAAGAGTTAATAATATTATAAATAAAGGAGGGACAATTCTTAAATCGGCTAGATCTTCAGACTTTAGAACTTTTTCAGGAAGAAAAAAAGCATATAACAATTTAATAAAAAATAAAATTGAATCTTTAGTAGTAATTGGTGGAGATGGTTCTTTTAATGGAGCAAGAATATTTCAAAAAGAATTTAATTTTTCTGTAATAGGTATACCGGGAACAATAGACAACGATATTTCAGGTACTCAATATACTATAGGTTATGATACCGCCATTAACACTGTTATACAAGTAATTGACAAAATAAGAGACACAGCAATTTCTCATAATAGACTTTTTTTCATTGAAGTTATGGGGAGGGATGCTGGTCATATTGCCTTACATTCTGGAATTGGTGCTGGTGCTGAAGAAATCTTAATACCTGAGGAAGACAGAGGACTAAAAAAACTTTTAAATTCACTTAAAAAAAGTGAAAAAACCGGAAAGGCATCAAGTATTGTTGTTGTAGCTGAAGGCGATAAAACTGGGAAAAATGTCTTTGAACTTGCATCTTATGTTGAAAAAAATCTACCAGATTATGAGGTAAGGGTTTCAGTATTAGGCCATATGCAAAGGGGAGGGGCTCCAACCTGCTTTGATCGAGTTTTAGCTTCAAGAATGGGTGTTTTTTCGGTTGAATCTTTGATAGCAGGAAAGTCATCTGTTATGGTTGGTATAGAAAATAATCAATTAAAGCTAACCCCTCTTGAAAACGTAACTAAAATCAAATCTGCAACGAACGAGGACTTGCTTCGTTTGACAGACATATTATCAATTTAAAAATTTATACAAATGTCACTAAAAATAGGAATAAACGGTTTTGGAAGAATTGGAAGAATGGTTTTTCGCCTTGCAATGCAAAAACCTGATGTTGATGTTGTTGCAATTAACGATTTACTTGATGTAAAGCATTTAGCGTATTTGCTCAAATACGACTCTGTACACGGACTTTTTAAAGAGGAGATTAATGTTGAAAATAATTTTCTTACGATTGGAGGTAAAAAAATTAGAATTACAAGTGAGTCAAATCCCGAACAAATTGGTTGGGATAAGTCAAATACCGATGTCGTCGCAGAATGTACAGGTTTTTTTACATCAAAAGATAAGGCAATGCTCCATATTAATGGAGGAGCAAAAAAAGTCGTTATATCAGCACCTTCTCCAGATGCTCCTATGTTTGTGATTGGTGTCAATCATATGGATTTAAAAGCAAGTAATACAATTGTATCTAATGCTTCTTGTACAACTAATTGTCTTGCTCCGATAGCTAAAGTTTTAAATGACAATTTTACTATAAAACAAGCTTTAATGACTACAGTTCACGCAACCACTGCAACCCAGTTTACAGTCGATGGACCTTCGAAAAAAGATTTTAGAGGAGGTAGAAGTGCTCTATTGAATATAATTCCAGCATCTACTGGAGCAGCTAAAGCAGTTACAAAAGTTATTCCAAGTCTAGAGGGAAAATTAACCGGTATGGCATTTCGAGTTCCAACGGCTAATGTATCTGTGGTTGATCTTACGGTTGAACTGGAAAAATCAACAGATTACGAGGGTATCAAAAATGTTATGAAAAATGCAAGTGAAACTTCTATGAAGGATGTTTTGGGTTACGAGGACGAACCAGTTGTTTCTCAAGATTTCATTGGAGACGAAAGAACTTCAATTTTTGATGCTAATGCAGGTATAAAGTTAAATAATAATTTTTTTAAAATAATTAGCTGGTATGATAACGAATGCGGATATTCATCAAAGTTGATTTCATTAGCACAGCTCATTAATAACATTTAAAAATGGATTTAATTGTTGATAGTGGAGCCACAAAAGCTGACTGGATTGCATTAGATAATTGTAAAATTGCTTTCTCTACTCAGACTCTAGGTTTGAATCCCCATGTATTAACATCATCTATATTGAGGGAAAGAATAATAAATAATTTTGAGATTTTTAAAAATAGGAAAAACTTTAAAAATATTTACTTTTACGGAGCTGGTTGTGGTGTGAAAACGTCAATTGATAGGATGTACAATGTTTTCGATGATATTTTTGAAAATTGTAAATTTATCATAAAAGAAGATACCTACGCAGCAGTTTATGCTTCAGCTAGGATTGGAGAAAAATCAATTGTTTGTATCCTTGGAACTGGTTCAAATTGCACTTTTTTTGATGGACAAAATGCTAAGCAGCACATAATATCTTTGGGATATATACTAATGGACGAAGCAAGTGGAAATTTTTTTGGAAAAGAATTATTAAGAGGATATTATTTTCATGAGATGCCCCAAGAATTATCAAAAAAATTTGAAAACATTTACAATTTAGATCCCGATCACGTTAAAGAGTTTTTGTATAAAAAAGAGTCACCGAATGCATACCTAGCAAAATTTGCTCAATTTTTAATAGATAATAAAAACAATGACTATATAAGAACCTTAATTGATAATGGATTAGATAGATTTATTAGACATCAAATTTTGCAATTCAAAGAAGCAAAAGAAATCCCTGTTCATTTTGTAGGTTCGATTTCTTATCTTCTAAAAGATGAAATAAATACTAAGCTTGAAAGTTATGGATTAACGTTGGGTAATATTGTAAAAAGACCTATTGATAAATTGGTCGAATTTCATAACAAAAATCAAACCTTTTAGTCAATTTCGCTTGCAATTACTGAAATCTCAAGTCTTACGTATTTTGGCAAATTACTTACTTCCACAGTTTCCCTTGCAGGAGCATTTTCTGGATCGAAATATTTACCATAAATTTTGTTAATTATTTCAAAATTATCCATATCAGACAAGAAAATTGTTGTTTTTACAACATTATCAAATGTCATATTTGCTTTTAAAAGTACCGCTTCTAGGTTTTTCATTACTTGAATAGTTTCTTTCTCGAGATTACCGTTAACGAGTTCCATTTTCCCAGGAATAAGAGGAATTTGGCCTGAAACATAAAGTGTTTTTCCTATTTTAACAGCTTGATTGTAAGGTCCAATTGGTTCTGGAGCATTTTTTGTGTAAATAATTTCTTTTTTCATATTAGTAAAAATTTCTGTCTGGTTCTCTTCTTTTGTCATACTTTAAGTCACTCAATAGTCCAGATTTTATGCCTATGAAAAAATACCATGATGCTCTTTGTCCAAATGGCACCCAGCTAAAATTTAATTTCCAGCTATTTAAGTCCCTATCGATTACGAATTGTGTATAAGTTACTCCTTTTCCCTTGAAATCGTATCCGGAAGATACGCCGACTTTCCATTTTGGAGTTAAATCAACGTCTCCTGAAAGCATAAGGGAGTTATTACTAAAGTCATTTTGACCTCTTGAATTATTGTAGGTTAATTGATATGCCAGTTTCATACTCCAATCAATTTTCGTGAAATACAATTTCTCATTTATAGTTTTATTTTCTTTATCCTTATTAATTCTAGAATTAGAAAAATCATTTGATCTCCCAAATAAATCATCATCTCTCCCTCCACCGGACAACCTTTCTATTTCAGATAAATCTAATATACCTCGATCTTTTTCTTCATTTTCTTTCTTATCACTTTTTTCACTTCTTTTTTTGAATGTATCATTATCTAATCTAAAATTCATATTCATATTTGCACTTGTCATCCTTAACAACCCACCCCCATTTTTGATATTTAAAACATTTATACGATTTTGATTTTCATCTAAACCATATGGATCAAATGTTGCATTCAGATTCGTGGCTAATTTATTTTCAAAAAAATTCAAAGCGGTACTCATTCTTACTGGGGACCACTTGAACTCTTCTGCTGATACACTATATGACGTTGAAATATTTAAATTGCTGAAAATTGTAATTTTCTTTGGTTCCAAAGATGAAGAATCTTTACTTTTCACTTTTGCTTCTAGAGAGTTATTTATATTAATACCAATTCCACTGGAGTATCCTCTTGAAGGAGCCCCAAAAAGAGCATTTTCAAATCTAGTATACTCA
>JBELIL010000080.1:0-6711 GCA_042090925.1 Flavobacteriales bacterium | reverse complement strand
AATGAAAAAAAAATACCAAAACCCATTGGGATAAGTCATGTAGTAATTGAAAAACCGAATATTAACTATGGGCTTGATTTTAATAAGTTTTCCTCAGAAGAATATAAAATCAAAAGAGGAGATACATTTGGAGACATACTAGAAAACAACGGAATCGATTATCCAGAGGTTTACCAGATACTTCAGAAAATAAAGAGTTCAATAAATATTAGAAAGCTGCAAATCGGAAAGCCTTACACTCTACTTTTTACTAAAGATAGTATTAGGGCTCCAAAATATTTTATTTATCACCCTGGACCCCTGAGCTATACAGTAGTGCATTTAAGGGACAGTATTTATGGGGAAAAAGTAGAGAAGCCTATAAGAATTGTTGAGTTGCAGGCAACTGGTACTATAAAAAGTTCGTTGTATGAAACAATGATCAATAGTGGTTATAATAGTATGCTAACGTATTTTTTGGCAGATGTCTACGCTTGGACAATTGATTTTACAAGACTTGATAAAGGTGATCGATTTAAAGTTATATATACCGAGAAGTTTGTCGATGATAGTATATCGATTGGAATTGAAAAGATTAAAGCAGCCTACTTTGAGCACAGAGGGAAAGGTCTTTATGCTTTTGAATTTATTTCGGACCAAAATAAAGGAATTATAGATTATTTTGATGACAAAGCTAAAAATCTAAGACGGGCTTTCTTAAAATCACCAGTCAAATTTAGTCGAATCTCGTCGAGATACAATTTAAAAAGGAAAATTGCATATTACGGACGTGTTAAACCTCATAAAGGAACAGATTACGCAGCTCCAGTTGGAACCCCAATAATGGCTACCGCAAATGGAAGAGTAACCGAATCCAAATATGCAAATGGTAACGGAAATTATGTTAAAATAAGACATAATAATAAATATTCTACCCAGTACCTGCACATGAAAAGAAGGAAAGTAAGAGTTGGACAATATGTTAACCAAGGAGACGTAATTGGTTGGGTTGGTATGACAGGTTATACCTCTGGTCCTCATGTATGCTATAGGTTTTGGAAAAATGGCAGACAAGTAGACCCTTACAAACAAAAATTACCAGAGGCAAAACCAATTTCGAAATCTCTAAAAGCTGAATTTTTTGAAAAAATTAAACCTTTAAAAACAAAATTAAGGTGCATTTATTTTGAAGATGAAGTACATAAGATAAAATTAGCAATGAATTACAATGATTTTACCAAGAATTAATCCTTTAAAAACCAAAAGTTGGTCAGAATTGAAAAAACACTTCAATGAAATTAAAGGCCAAACGATTTCACAATTTTTTGCAAACGATTCGAATAGGTTTAAAAAATTCTCAATAAAATTTGGTGATTTACTTTTGGATTTTTCAAAAAATAGGTTGACTGAGAAAACATTAGAAATTTTTGACAAACTTGCACAAGAGGTAAAACTAGATGATGCGATTAAATTATATTTCAATGGAGAAAAAATTAATGAAACCGAGAAAAGAGCTGTTTTACACACAGCCGTTAGAGATCAAAGTGATAATGAAATAATCCATGATGGAGAGAATATTATAAAAAAAATAAAATCTGAAAGAGAAAGAGTTTTTAAATTTTCTAATGAAATTATAAGCGGTAATTATCTAGGTTATTCTGGGGAAAAAATATCAACAATAGTTAATATTGGAATTGGAGGTTCTGATCTTGGTCCGAAAATGGTTACTGAAGCCCTTGAATTTTATAGAAATCACCTTAAAATAAAATTTATATCCAATGTTGATGGTGATCATGTGCATTCATTATTAGAAGTTTTAGATCCTGAGACAACGGTTTTTATTATAGTATCAAAAAGCTTTTCTACTCAAGAAACCATAACAAATGGTGAAACAATTAAGAAATGGTTCATAGAAAAAACAAATAAAAAAGCTGTTTCAAAGCATTTTGTGGCGGTTTCAAACAATTTAAACAAAACAAAAGATTTTGGAATTTCTGGTGATAAAATTTTTCCTATGAATGATTGGGTGGGTGGAAGGTTTTCTTTGTGGAGTTCAGCCGGAATTACAATTGCTCTTGCAATTGGTCCGGATAACTTTCAAGAACTTTTAGATGGTGCAATGGACATAGATTATCACTTTAAAAAAACTGAATTTAAAAATAATATTCCAAAAATGTTGGCTATGATTAGTATTTGGTACAATAATTTTTGGAATTCTGAAACAGAAGCTATTATTCCCTACACTGAGTATTTGAGAAGCCTACCTGCATATTTACAACAGAGTGTAATGGAAAGTAATGGAAAAAATGTGAGTAGAAGTGGCGAAAAAACAAATTATCAAACTAGTCCAATAATTTGGGGATCAAGTGGTACAAATTCTCAACATGCTTTTTTTCAACACATCCATCAAGGTACAAAGCTAATTCCTGTAGATTTTATTGGATTTAAAAATTCTTTATTTAAAAATTCTGAGCACCAAAAAAAATTACTTGCAAATTTAATTGGTCAGGCCGATGCTTTAATGAAAGGAAAAAAAAGAGAAGAAGTTAAAAAAGAATTTATATCACAAAAAACAAGTGCAGATGAAATTGAATTTTTAACCCCGTATAAAATTTTTGAGGGTAATAAACCATCTAACGCGATAATTTTTGACAAAATTACACCTAAAAATATAGGTCGGTTAATTGCTATTTATGAGCATAAAATTTTTGTTCAGGGTATAATTTGGAATATTTTTAGCTATGACCAATGGGGAGTTGAATTGGGAAAACAATTGGCTACAAATGTTTTAAAAAGTATAAAATCAGAAAAAGGGAATAAAGAAAATTTGGATCCGAAATCACTAGTAAGTTTTTTATTTAACTAAGTTATTAATATGTTAAAAAAAGGTAAAGCTCCGATAAAATAATCGTTGCTATTTCTCTTTTTGGGTAAAATTTAAATATCAATTTTTTAATCTTGATTTAAAATACCCATTTAAATACATCTATACTTTTAACAAAAATTAATAAACATGAAAAAACTAATTTACTTTATATTATTACTTTCTATTAAACTTAGTTTCAGTCAAGGTGTAACTAGTTCTTCTATTGGAGGAAGAGTGCTAGATTCTGATGGTGAGCCTTTAGCGGGTTCTTCAATTTTAGTCATACATGAGCCTACTGGATCTAGATACGGGGTCATAACTGATTTTGATGGTTTTTACAGGGTCTCCGGACTAAGGCCAGGTGGTCCCTATAATCTAGAAATAAGTTACTTAGGCTTTGAAACCTTTAAAAAAGAAAATTTATTTGTTCAACTTGGAGCAACGGAAAGAATAAATACAATATTATCAACATCATTGAATGAACTCGAAGAAATTGTTTTACTCTCCTCTGGTGAGAGCAGCGACAAAACGGGGTCAGAAACTTCTATAAGCAGAGAACAGATCGATTTATTACCCCAAGCTTCTAGATCACTTGGTGACTTTATAAGGTTGTCCCCTTTTGCACAAATTGATGAGGGTTCAGACGGTTTTGAGATTTCACTTGCTGGAATGAATAATAGGTATAATGCGATTTATATAGACGGAGCAATTAATAACGACAATTTTGGTTTAGCAGGATCTGGAACAAATGGGGGTCAAACAGCAGTTAGTCCGTTTTCGGTTGACGCAATAGAGACTTTCCAGGTCCAAATTGCTCCATTTGACGTAAGAATAGGAGGATTTGCTGGGGGTGCCATAAACGCAGTAAGTAGGTCTGGAACGAATGATTTTGAAGCTTCTACTTATTATTTCTTTAGAAATCAAGACCTTGCAGGAAAGACACCGGGCTCTTTGGCTTCAAGCGATTCAGATAGAGTAAAATTACCCGAATTCACATCCCAGACCTATGGCATTAGAGTTGGGGGCCCTATAGTAAAAGATAGACTATTCTACTTTATCAATTATGAAAGACAAGAGGACGAAACGCCTACTGATTTCCAATTTTCTACATATAGAGGAGACTCTAGTGAAGCTCAAATTCAGGGCTTAGCAAATTTTGTTCAAAGTAATTATGGATATGATGTGGGTCAATATTACACGAATCCAACGATTCTAGAAAGTGACAAATTTACTTTTAAGCTTGATTATAATGTAGATGAAAGAAACAAACTTTCTTTGTCTGCGAGATACATAGAAGTTAAGAATATAGAGGCTTCAGTTTCTAGTGGTAGCTCAATAAGATATTATAATTCCTCAGAATTTTTCCCTCACAAATCAACCGCTTTATCTTTGAAATGGGATTACCAAGCAGATAATTTTTCAAATAATTTTATCGTCGGTTACACTGCGGTTAGAGATGATCGAGGTGGTCTAGGAGGAGAATTTCCTTTTGTTAGAATTAGAGATGGAGCTGGAAATATTTTCTTCGGGACAGAACAAGCTTCAAGTGCAAACGTAATGAATTTTGATCAGGTTTCTATAACAAACAATTTAGAAATATACAGTGGTAAACATACTTTTACAATTGGTACGCACAATGAGTTTGGCAAGGCTTATAATCTTTTTTTCTATAATGCATTAGGTTACTACGAATGGAATAATTTACAAGGTTTCCTCGATAATGATATAACCCAACAAAATAATTATCAAATAGGTTATTCATTACTTGGAGGAATTGGTGATAATTCAGTTCCTGGAAGTGCCGCTGAACCAGAACTCGCTCAATTAGGCTTTTACCTTCAAGATGAATTCCAAGCAAATGACAAATTAAAATTAACGGCAGGTGTTAGGCTTGACATCCCTATTTGGAATAAAGGAAATGTAAATGAACACTTTAACCAAATAACTATTCCGCTTTTGGAAGCTGAGGGGAAAGACCTTCAGGGAGCCAAAGTTGGACTTGGAATTGGAACCAGGGTTTATGTATCTCCAAGAATAGGTTTTAATTGGGATATGAAAGGTGACAGATCACTTATTGTTAGAGGTGGTTTTGGTTCATTCTTATCGAGAATTCCATTAGTTTGGCCCTCTGCTGTGCTGAATAATGATGGACAAATTGGGGGTTATACATTTACAACTCAAGGAGTTCCATTCACTAATGATTTAAACAATTTATACAGAGATCCTCAACCTGGGACGGGAGAGTTAGGCGGAAATGTTGATCTTTTCACACCAGATTTTAAAATGCCCATGAAATTTAAAACTTCGTTAGCAATTGATAAACTATTTGAAAACGGTTTGTTCTTGTCTTTAGAGGGAATCTATACAAAAAATCTTTCTGATGTATACTATCAAAATATAAATGTAAAAGGTGCAGTTGGATTCTTGGAAGGTGCTGATAATCGCCCTTACTATAACAGAAGGGATGAAGTAGATGACACTTATGGAAGAATTATGCTGGGATCTAATACTAATAAAGGATATGCTTATAATATTGCTTTCACTGCTAGAAAAAAGTTCGGAAATAACTTAAATACTAATCTAACTTTCTCCTATGGTGATGCATATACAATTTTTGATGGTACATCATCTATAAATTCTTCTCAATGGAGAAATATGGAAACCCAAAGAGGTAAAAATTCAACTCTAGATATTGCAAGGTCTGACTTTGCTCAAGGAGGAAGAGTCATTGCCAATGTTTCATATAAAAAAGAATGGAATAACAATTTAACCACTCAAATAGGTGTCTTTTATGAAGGAAGAAATCAATCCCCATTTACTTACATCTATAATGACAGAAGTGACTTGTTCAACGATGATAGTAGAGACAATGCATTAATGTATGTTCCCAATAATGCTTCTGAAATAAATTTAACAGATCCAACACAGTGGAGTCAATTGAATCAATATATAAGCAACAATGATTATTTGAATAATAGAAGAGGAGGGTATGCTGAACGAAATGGTGATATGGGTCCTTGGAGTGACATCGTAGACTTAAGATTTGTTCAAGACATAGCTATCAACACAGGGAAAAGTAGAAATACAATTCAACTCACTGCTGATATTTTTAATTTTTCTAATCTTTTGAATAAGGATTGGGGTAGAAAGTTTTCTCCAGGGAATCAACAAATTTTAAGAACAGTTACAGGTGCACCAAATCCAGAATTTGACGTTTTAACATCTAATTTCAATTTATTACCAGATGATAGAGGAATCCAAAGTTCTAGATGGCAAGCTCAACTTGGATTAAGATATATTTTTAATTAATCGTTATTTAAAAAGGCTTAATTTTTTTGATTTTTTTTCGATTTGAACACTAACCGTTAAGCCTCTTAGCCCCCAACAAATGGGGGCTTTTTTTGGTATATGATATCTATAATCATCAATTGTAATTCCTCATTACCGTTCCATGAGTTTTTTTCAATAGAATACAAGAAATCAACAGTTTCACTTTCTTTTATCTTGTTTAACTCTTCTCCTTTATTAAATGCAATTCCCTTAAATGTTTTACTTTCAGCTTTGATAAAAATTTGCAAGTGTTGACTTTCTTTGCCGACGCAACAAGTTCGTTCTGAAATTAAACAATCTCTTGTGCAAAAAATAGGCTTTAAATTTTTAGGTCCAAAAGGTCCCATTTGTTTGATAATATTAAAAAATTTAAGGTTCAAATCAGTTAACGGGACTTCTAGATCATATATAAGGGTTTTTACTTTTTGTTTTTCTGATATGTTTTTGTTAGAAAACTTTTCGAATTCGCTTCTAAATAATTTGAGTTTTGATTCGTGTAATTTTAGCCCTGCTGCATATTTGTGACCCCCAAATTG
>JBELIL010000004.1:0-34351 GCA_042090925.1 Flavobacteriales bacterium | reverse complement strand
AAAATCATTGAAAGTCTTAACATTGCAAACGAAATAAAAGATTTTTTAAAATTTACATTTTCAGTAATAAAAGAAGATAAAACACACGTAACCGCTGCAGTTTTTACATTTGGAAGGGAGGATTTGATTCCCAACATGTTTATTGAGATTGTTAGAAAAATCAAATTGGAAAACAAATCGGTTGATAGTCTAATTTATTATCTTGAAAGACATATCGAAATGGATGGAGACCATCATGGTCCTATGGCAATGAATATGATTACTACTTTATGTGAAAATAATGAAGTCAAAATAAAGGAGGCTTTAAATGCATCCAAGTTAGCCCTGAAGAAAAGAATTAAACTATGGGACCACATTTACGCACAAATAAATTAAGTTTTTTGAAAAGATGTATATTCTTTTTATTTACGATTTTTTTCGTTAATAATGTTTTTTCTCAAAATCTTAAACTCAATTCTTTTACCAAAGACATAAATGTTAATGAATTAAAAAACCTAATATATGTCTATGCTTCTGATTTTTTCAAAGGTAGAGAAACTGGTAAACTAGGTCAGAAAAGAGCTGTTAAATTTATTTCAGAATATTATGAATCTTTAAAAATTAAAGAGGCAAAAGGGACTGAAAGTTATTTTCAAAGAATGAAACTTAATATTTCTGGTGATATCGTTCAAACAGAAAATGTCGTTGCAGTCATTGAAGGTTCAGAAGTACCTGATGAATACATTATTATTTCATCTCATTTAGATCACGAAGGAGAAAAAAATGGTGAGATTTATAATGGTGCTGATGATAATGCCTCAGGAACTATAGGTGTGCTTAAAATTGCTGAGGCGTTCCAAAATGCTGTAAAAACAGGTTTTAGACCAAGAAGATCAATTATTTTTTTACATCTTACTGGAGAAGAAAAGGGTCTATTAGGTTCAAAATTTTACACTGAAAACCCTTTGTATCCACTAGAGAAAACTATAGTCAACTTAAATATAGATATGATAGGCAGAATTGACCCAAGACATAAAAATAATGTAGAAAGATATTTATATTTAATAGGAACTAATCTACTCAGCTCGGAATTACACGAAGTATCAGAGTCAACAAATAATAATACAACAAAATTATATCTTGATTACAAATACAACGACATAGACCAGTCAGAATGTATTTATTACAGAAGTGATCATTTTCATTTTGTTAAAAATAATATTCCTGCAATATTTTATTTCAATGGTATACACGAAGACTATCATAAACCAACTGATACTGCTGAAAAAATTGAATATGATCTTTTAAAAGACAGAATAAAATTGATATTTTTCACCGCTTGGGAACTTGCAAATAGATATAACAGAATAGAAGTTGATAAAAATGTTGATTACTCAAAACTTGTTAATTGCAGAAGATATCTTAAGTTATATGATTTATGAGGCTATTCGTAATTATTATTAACCTTTTAATTTTTACATCCAATTTCTCTTTTAGTCAAAATCTCCAAAAAATAGATACAATTAAAATAGACACAATTTCAAATTTAAAACGTTTCTCATTTGGAATTAAGATGGGCATACCAAATGTAATAGGGCTATCAACTGAAGCTATTTTACCAATATTTAAAAATAAAGTTTCACCTTATTTTGATTATAGTAGTTTTAAGTTAAATCCAGATGAAACTAGTATTGATTTAAACTATACAGATTATGGAATAAATATTTACATTAATTCTAAAGGTAATGGTTTATATGCATCTTTGGGTTCAGGAAATCTAAGTTCATTGATTTTGTTTGAGGAAATAGAGCTAACAGATGAAAATGGAAATAAAGGACTAGGGAATGCTCAGATTAAAGAAAACATAAACACCTTTAATGTTAAATTGGGTATTAAATCAAACTCAAAAATATTTTTTAGACTAGAAGTAGGATATGGAATAGGAAGAATTCCAAATAATTTAAATTTGACAGGAAACTTTGGTTATGAAAAAGATGGTATGTTTTATAATTCAAAAGGGTCAAGCATTGAAAGTTTTCCAACAGTACCAGGTATAGGTAAAAAGGGAATCATTATAGGAAACTTTGGATTTGGAATATCTCTATAAAAAAACCCCTCCACTTGGAGGGGTTTTTTAAATTAATTGATATTTAATTACTGTATATTCGGATTTGCTTGAATTTCAGAAATAGTTATTGGGAAGAATTCTCCTGGTGCTGTAGTAGCTACAGAAGTTGAAATCCAGTACTCAGATGGACTTGCAAATCTATAATGATCAGAAAGTCTTCTACCTTGCAAAAATAAATTTACTCGTCTAGTATGTAATAACATAGCTTGGGCATCAATTTGACCTGAATATGCAGTTAACCCGTCCATTGACCTTATATGATTTATGTGGGTTGTAAAACCTGCATTATCACCATTTGCTAAAGAATTTTCAGCTAATATTAAATGCATTTCCCTTCCAGAAGCAACCGGATACTCGGGAAATCTTCCAGCATTAGTAAACGAAGCAACATGTCTGTAAAGAGCTGGATCAGCAATATCATCAATAGGATCTTTCAAACTAATAGTAGTTGAAGCGTCTCCATCATTAGGCGAATCTGGTCTTTTCAAATCTGTTGAAATAATATATGTATTTGAAAGTCTCATTTCTAATCTGTCATTAACCTCGCCTGCTATATCCAAAGCTCCAATTGTTTCAGGGGCACCTGGATCAGTAATTAAATTAACACTGAAGTCAGTTCCTAGATCGGCTAACGCAGCTGTAGCTAAATTAGCAGCATCTGCAGAGGAAACTAGAGGGCTAGCTGTGTTTACAGGATTAACTTTACCCCATATACCTTTAGCAAATGTAGCTCTCGCTTTCAGTGCAGTAAGCTCACCGGTTAAACCTGCATTTAATGCTAAAGCAGAATTAATGTATCCCAGTGCAGTATCATAAAGAGAGCTCATATTTGAATCTCCAACTGGAGGTGCAGCTTCTGTTTTAGCAGATCCAACCACGAAATCATCAAACATGTCAGCAATAACAATGTAAATTACAGCTCCGTACATATAGGCTCTTGCTAAATCAGTTTTGTCAGATGCAGAAAATGCATTTGAAGTACTAAACTCAAGACCTCTAGCGATTACATCGTCTGCCCAATATCGGGCTTCGTTAACATAAAAATATGCCCCGTCAACAAATTCATTTCCTATACCATCTAAGTTGCCAAAATTAAGCTGCTGCCATGCATCTCTTGATCCAATCCATATCATCTCATCAGATGCAACAGAATATGGAGCTAGAATATTTCCATATGCACGAATAAGCACACCCTCTAAACCGTTAACCATAGGGCCAAAAGCTCTAATGTCTAGACCGTCTTCAAGTAGGTTATTAGGGTTGTCAGCATCAAGGCTACAATTATTGAATAGCAATATCGAAAAAACTATTCCAAAGTATTTTATTATATAATTTTTCATAATTAGTAATTTAAAATCCAACTTTTAATGTTAATAATACTTGTGTGGGAATTGGCCATCCGAATGCAGCGATTCCCTGACCGAAATTTTGATCCAAATTTGAACCACTTCCTCTTCCTACAAAGTTTATTTCAGGATCTACTCCTGTATAACTTGTAAATAATGCAATATTTCTTCCAGAAATTCCAATGGAGGCAGTATCTAAACTAAATTGATCAATTATTGAACCTGTAATATTATAGTTTAAACTTAATTCTCTCCATCTTACAAAATCAGCTTTTTCCAAAGTATTTAAACCTGAAAACGGAGCCAAAGCGAGAGTGTTATTTAGCCACTCATCTAGAGCTTCTAAACGAACGTTACCGTCTCCCTGTGGAGTAAAGCCAGCATCAACTCCACCTGTAGAGTAATCTCTAGCTACTTTGGCAGATCTTGGTAAGTTTCTTCCGATTGCACCATTTGCTTGTCTAAACGCGTCGGTTAAGTTGTTTATTACAAAATTTCCTGCTTTAAATTCAAAAGTTGTATTTAAAGTCCAATTCTTATAACTAACAGATCCTCCAAAAGCACCTGTCCAGTCTGGTGTTGATTTTCCTAGATAATGATCTAAATAATCACCATCCCCATCATCGTCTGCTAGAAGAACTGAACCTGTACCAATGGATGTTGGTAGACTGTAGCTTCCATTACCAGTTAGAAAGGCAACCAATTGCTGTGTCGTATCAGGAAGGCCATCACCATTTGCAATATCAATAGGTAATGATCCTGAAGATACGTTAGCTAATCGTGCTCCAAAATTTGCACCAGGTGCAAAGCCTTCTTGTAAGAAATTTCTATATCTAGGATATGAACCACCTACTTTTAGTGGTGGAGCTCCACCTAAACTTTTAACATTTTCTTGTAAATAAGCAGCGTTCACATATGCATTAACAGTTAAATCTCCTTTTCTAATGATGTTACCACTTAAATTTATTTCAAGACCATTCGCTTCAAGTTCTCCAACATTAGTCAATTGCTGATTTCTAAATCCACCAGATAATGGGAATTGTCTTGAATATAGGGCATCTGAAGTAATTCTATCCCAGTAGGTAAATTCTAAATTAAATTTATCATTAAATAAACCTGCATTAAAACCAATTTCAAATTCTTTTGAAATCTCTGGTTTCAGATCAGGATCACCTAAGTTGTTAGGTGCGATTCCTGCTCCATTTGAGGATGCAAGAGCTAAATATGAAGTAAATGCGTCAAATGCTCCAGGTTGTAGCCCCGCCATACCATAAGCAGTTCTTAATTGTAAAGAACTTATTGGACCTAAACCACTCCAACTACCCGAATCTGAGGGTATGTAAGAAAGTGAAACTTTAGGGTAAAACTGGCCATTAAAGTTACTTCCAAAAGCAGAATGAGCGTCAAATCTTGCACCAAGAGTAAGGAATAAGTAATCATTATATCCTATTTGTTCTTGTACGAAAGCACCTATATTAATTGTCTCAATAAATTGTTCAAAATTGTTTTGCTGCGCTGCAGCACCTACAACTTCAAAACCAGGTCCTGGAAATTCAGTACCTTGACTTCCTACTATCTTTTCTTGTTGTCCAACGTACTGGCCACCAACTATTAAATTCGAGGTAAGTGATCCAATTTTGTTATCCATTACAATTTTTATTTCAGCTGTCTTAGCCATGAAATCTCTAGTTCCTACAGATAATTGTCCAGTAGGTCTACTACCAGAAAAACCGTCTATATTCCATTGAAATGGCCAAAAATCTTCACTAACCTGACCGGAGTAATCGATTCCAAAAGTACCGTCAATTTTAAGCCATTCGGTAGCATAATAATTAAGACCTACACTACCATTATAGTGATTAATTCTTGTATTATAACCTAATTGTAAGGTTTCATCGACTGTAGCAAAAGCAATTACACCAGTTGTGTTGCTTTCAGTAACTAACTCAGGTTTACTAAATTGAGCAAGCGAACCTGTACCATAAATATTATTATTATTTTGAAGTGTTGTTTGGTACCTAGAAGTAAATCCTGAAGTCAATCTAATATTAAACTTATCACTAGGATTAATATTCAAATTAATATTGAACTGACCCATTTCATTGATATCAGAGGCATTTGTTGATTGTCCTTCTAGATATCCTTGTCTTTCTTTACCACCTACAGGTCCATCAGAATATTGATATCTCGCAGAAGCAAAATAAGTCATAAACTCACTTCCTCCAGAAACGTTTAAGTTTACTATATTATTAATACCAGTTTCAAACAAATCTTCTGTAGCATTAAACCTAACAAGTTCGTATGGTTGAACTGATCTTCCAAGGACCGTACTCATTCTTGCTGCTGTGGATGCACTTGATGTCCAACCTGTATTATCTTGAAATTTTCCTTTTGGAAAATTCGTCCATCCCTGAGTAGCTTTGAATTTAAATTTAGGTTCTCCTATTTGACCCTTTTTAGTAAAAATTTGAATTACACCATTACTCGCTTCGGTTCCAAATAAAGTTGCAGCAGAAGCTCCTTTTAAAATTTCTATTCTTTCTATAGATTCCGGATTAATATCATCAAGTCTTGATCCGGCACCTCCACCAGAGTCAATATAACCTCCAAAACCACCACCTCTATCGACTCTAACTCCGTCGACAATGATTATTGGTTCATTTAATTGAGAAAGTGAAGCATTACCACGAATTCTAATTTGAGCACCCTCCCCATTAAGACCACCAGAAGGAAAAGCAACCAAACCAGGTTCTCTACCTTGAAGTATGTCTGAAAATGAATTGATGGGTAAGTTTTCTAATTTTGCAGTAGAAATTGAACCGATACTATTACCGATTTTTTTTCGTGCTACAGGTGCTCCAGTACCCGTAACAACTAATTCATCGAGCTTAGATGCAGAAAATGACATTACAAAATCGTAGATTGTATCATCAGCACCTACAGTAATTGTCTGGGATATACGTCCATAGCCAATGTAAGAAAGGTCAATGTTATAGTCACCTGGATCTACGTTATTTATAATGTAATTACCGTCAAAGTCGGTAACTACGCCTTTACTTGTGTTTTTTAGAACGATCGTAACTCCTAATAATGGATCACCTGTTTCAGCATCAGTTACAGTACCTGAAATAGATTGTGAATAAGCAAGTGAAGTAAATAAAAGAGTACAAAATACCAAAAAATAATTGGTTTTTTTAAATTTGATTTTTTTCATAAAACAGAGAATGTTTGTTAATTAAATGTTAATAAGTCGTTAAATATAAAGAAAAAAAAATAATTAAGAGTTAAAACTGGTTATTTAGAAGTATTCTAATCTTCTATTGAAGTGATAGGAAAAGGATTTATATTTGTTATCAAGTTTTCTAATATATAGCTTCCAACCTTTTCACCTTGCAAAACTCCTTCTTCGATCGCCATTCTATAATGAATACCACCATATAGTCTTGAAACAGCAGCCTCTTCAGAAGCTTGAATAAAAGAATTATACTTCCTTGAAGGCAAACCATATGCGACCTCTGTTGTATCTGTAAATTTAAAATTGTCACCATATAAATTTGTAAGAGCTTTTGCGGCAGCCCTAGAAATTACAGAGTGTCCACTGGTATACTCTGGGAATGGAGGGGTTTGTAAAAGAGGCAGCCACTCTTCATCATAATATTGATTTATTAATGTTTCCGGTCTAACCAATATTGATCTCCATTTTTCATCCCAACAACTAATAAATGAATCGAATAATGAAATCGAAACATTTGCATATGCATTTACAACCTGGTCAAAACTACTTTTTGCTGTTCTACCGGCAATTGCTGTAATTCCTATCCAGTGTCCACCTGGAGTTATTTTTTTTGTCGCAAACATAGCATGGCCTCTGTGATGTGTTACATAGGGGTTACAATCCCAAAATTTTGCAATCTCAATCTTCTCTGGATCCATTTTTTTTCCAATCTCATATACTTCTTGGAGTTGTTTTTGAAATGGACTACCACTTGTTAAATCATATTTCATAGGCTCTTTTGGCACAAACTGATTTGCAGAATCTAAAACTAAGGTCCGAATTTTATTCCAATGAGGCTCAATTCCATCCATGTAATCAGGAGGGGTTGGTTTCCAGAAAACTTCTTCTTCCAATATTGTATATTTAGGATAAGTTCTAGTTTGATTATACAAATCATCCTTTGCCCATTCTAAAATATGTTTGGAAACCTTATCAGCATATTTATCTGAAGCAATTTTTATTTTTTTCGGAACACCAATTGAAATTAATTTATTTGTAAGCCATTTTTCAAACTTATCCATCAATTCATCTGAAAAGATAAGGGCTCTTCCTACTTTGTTAAAAGTATACAAAATAGTTAGATTTAAATTGTAATTTCTAAAGTCTTTTTCTGGATCAGGTATTTTTGTTAAGCCTTTCACTTGTCCAACTAGGGACTTGTATTTTAGGGGCATTTCTTTAGCTATTAACTCGTAAGCTGCAATTGAAGGATATAAATAAACTCTGGAAGCTACAGGGGGAGAAAAAATATCATATACAATTATATCTGATAGATTCTGCATTGCAGAATGAAAAAGTGCTGGATTGTTAAGTTCATTTTGATTAAAATCTTTTCTGATGCAGCTCACAGTCAAAAATGAGATAATAATATATTTAAATAGTTCTTTCATAAACAATTGCAAATTTAACTAAAACAAAATTCTATGAACTTAAGAGTTAATCTATTTTCGTTATGAACTATAGTTTTAGTAATTTTTGTAAGAATCAGCTTCCTCCAATTAATTTAAGTTTTGAATCCTTTCTATTAAAATCATCTACTTCATTTTTGGATATCCTTGTTCCCCAAATATATGCCCTTTTTAAGTTTTTGAAATTTTTAAGGAGTTCAATAGATTGACTCGTGATTTTTGTGTTGTGGATGTTAAGTATTTCAAGATTATTAAGTGCTTGAAGAATTTCAATGCTTTCATCGTCAATATTATTGTCTTGAATTTCGAGTTTTACTAAGTTTTCAAAATTAGATATGCTTTTAATCATGTCATTAGACAGGTTTGAGGATTTTGCTGTAAAATAGGTAATGTTACTACTAATCTTTTGAAGTTTTTCAATATCGGAAATACTCACATTTTTCTTTAAGTATTTTACAGAAAGGAATTTTTTATCATCTGAAACATATTTAATTTGAAATACACTATTATCAATACTTTGAATTAAAGATTCATCCAATTTTCCTACTGTGATTTTTTCAAACCATTGTTTTTCTTTAAAATTTATACTGTACAGCATTTCAAGAGATTCTTTTATATCATCTTCAACATTTAGCGATGCTAAATTTTCATTCGATTTGTCCAAATTATTTATCCACCATATTAGAGTTTTAATTTCATCAAACGATACAGGCTCTCCATCTGGAGGCATATATTTAAGTTCACTTGTTGGCATAGTAATTCTTTTAATTAACAAGCTTTCTCTAGGGTCCGATTTATTTATAGGATTACCACTACTACCTCCCTTTAAAAGATTACTATAGGAATCCATATTAAGATTTCCCCTAAATATTTCTTTATTATGGCATGACACACATTTTTGATTGAAAATTGGTTGTATAAGATCATTGTAAATTTCAACAGAATCAATTTCTAATTCTACATATTTATTTTTTTTAACAACCAGCTCTTTTATATTTTCAGGAGCATAATCCACAAGATATGTTTCACCATGGGTTAAATTTCCACCATAATGACCTGTTAAAGTCAAAAGAAAAAGAATACTAATATTTAATACTGTTTTTAATGAAGATGAAAATAAATTTGAAAAAAATGATAGTCTGAAAAACCATGAAACAAAAGAAACAGCTGTTAGGGATAAACCAAAAACTTTGTGCATAAACAGGTTTTCATCTATGTAGTGTCCAGTCTCTGCTATTAAAAGACCTAATGTAGTTGTCATTACTGAGGAAAAGAAAGCTATAAACCAGGTAAAATTGATTATACTCTGATTAATTCTTATTTTAAAAATAGAACAATAAATTTCAATTAAAATAGCAAGAATCAAAAACCCAATTGGAAGATGAACCAGCAATGGATGAAATCTGCCAAGAAAAAAAATAGTTTCCAAAAAATAAAATTTAAACTCTAATTAATTTTAGAGGAGTTGTTCTACCTGAATTCCACTGAGGAACATAGATATTTTCGTCATTGTCTACGCAGAGATCATGTGGATTTAGAAAACTACGATCATCATAAACAGGTTTATCAATTATTCCATTATTATATGATGGCTGACCTCCTCCTGGTAGTGAAATTACTTTATTTTTTTTATCTAAAACTGCAAGCATTCCGTCATAATTCCACCAGTTATAAGTATTGATAATAGCAAAATAAAGATTGTCACCCTTGATAACGGGTCTACACATCCAATATCCAGGAAGTGAAACAGTTTCTATATGTTTTCCATTTAATGTAAATCTTTTAAACTCATTTTTTGTTCTAGACGAAATAAGAAGAGTGGGGCTTTGATTAAATCTGCTATCAAGAGTTATTCCATGGCAACAATCAAATTGATTTTTTCCATCTCCTTTACCTCCAAAATGTCCCAAATACCTTCCTTTTTGATCATACTTTATAATAAAATCTTTACCATAACCATCTGCAACATAAATATCACCATTTGGTGCAATTGCTGTCTCAGTTGGTTTAAAATCATCTTGAGAAGAATAATCTTTAATTTCTTTTGGATAAGATATTTCGAGAATTAATTTTCCTTTTAGGTCGGTTTTACATACCCTATGTAAATCTGGGTCAGTGATGTATAAATATTCGGCGCCCCCTTCATTACTTAATGTTAAGCCATGTGCACCGTTAAAACCCACACTCCAACCATCTAAAACTTTACCATCTTTGTTGTAAATCAGAACGTTGTTTTTTTTGTGAGTTGTTGTCATAAACAACCTATCCTTTTTATCCATAATCATTTCGTGACAGTGGTGAACTGGGTGAGTATTGATATTTTGTTTACTCCAACTTTTATCAACTTTATATGTAAATCCGTTGTGACCGATTGTGTTTTCTGATAATTGACTTTTTTTCCCAATGGAAAACGTTTTTTTTGCTGAGGCAATACCAATTCCAACGAAAGCAGAATTTTTTATAAAGTCTCTTCTAGAATTATTATTTTTTTTCATACCAGTATATCGTTTATAATTTTTCCGTGAACATCTGTTAATCTATATCTCCTACCCTGGTGCTTAAATGTTAGTTTTTCGTGATCAAGGCCTAAAAGGTGTAAAATTGTAGCCTGAAAATCATGTACATGCACAGGGTTTTCTCTTAAATTATAACCAAATTCATCTGTGGCACCATACGTAATACCTTTTTTTACACCAGCACCAGCCATGAAGAGAGTAAAACATCTTGGATGGTGGTCTCTACCATATCCAGGGTCTGTAATATCCCCTTGAGTATAGTTTGTCCTTCCAAATTCTCCACCCCATATTACAAGTGTGTCCTCCAACAGACCTCTTTGTTTTAGGTCCATTATAAGTGCAGCAGAGGGTTGATCTGTGTCTTTACATTGTACCTTTAATTCTTTATTTAAATTCCCGTGATGATCCCAACCTTGGTGATAAAGTTGAACAAATTTGACATCTTTTTCTATAAGTTTTCTTGCTAGCAAACAGTTAGCTGCAAATGTTCCTGGATTTTTACTATCCTCTCCATACATATCGAAAATATAATCGGGTTCATCCGATACATCCATAACTTCAGGGACAGATGTTTGCATTCTATATGCCATTTCATATTGAGACATTCTAGATAAAATTTCGGGATCACCTATATCTCTATAATTATCATCTTCAAGTTTTTTTAAGTATTCAAGTTGCTCTCTTCTTATATCACCTGTTACACCTGGGGGATTCTGCAAGTAAAGAACAGCATCTTTACCAGATCGAAATTGAACTCCCTGATATTTTGATGGCAAAAATCCGTTACCCCAAGAGCGGGCATAGAGGGGCTGGCCTTGTTTATCTTTTGTTACAAGTACTACAAACTCAGGTAAGTTTTTATTGTCAGATCCCAAACCATAGCTAACCCATGACCCCATAGAAGGTCTGCCAGGTAGATTCGAACCTGTTTGAATAAAAGTTACAGCCGGGTCATGATTGATTTCTTCTGTGTACATCGATTTAACGAAACAAAGTTCATCAACAATTTTTGATGTGTATGGCATTAGTTCACTGACCCAAGCTCCGCTTTGACCATACTGTTTAAAATCATAAATGGAGGAAACCAAAGGAAATGATGCTTGACCTGCACTCATACCTGTTAACCTCTGACCACCCCTTACACTAGGTGGAAGTTCCTTACCGTGCATTTTTGTAAGAAGTGGCTTGTGATCAAATAGATCAATTTGAGAAGGTGCACCACTTTGAAATAAATATATTATTCTTTTTGCTTTAGCAGGAAAATGAGGCAATTGAGGAGGAAGGTTTGTGTTATTAAGATTTGAAATTCCATTAAAAGCTCTTGCTGGACTTATAAGGGATCCCAGAGTAAGGGCTCCAAGTCCTAAAGAAGTTTTTGTTAAAAAATCTCTCCTAGAAAATTTCTCATTATGATGGTGGTGATTACAATTCATAGTAAATTTTATCTTCTCATATAAACTTCATCATGATTTAACATAACATTAGCTACCATTGACAGTGCAGCAGTTTTATATAAATTTAAGGTTTTATCTCTTGGTTTTTTTCCATTTTTAAAAATATTATATGCAAGTTTTGGACTTTGTTTAAACTTTTTAAGTTGCTCATCATATAAACTTTTAAGTAATTCTATTTCTTTATCCCTTGGTTTTCTTGAAGTACATAGACGAAAACCATGTTTTATCGATTCCTCTATTGAGGAGGGTCTTTCTTTTTGAATCCTTTCTGCAAGAATTCTAGATGCTTCCACAAACTGTGGATCATTCAATAGAACAAGGGCCTGCAAAGGTGTATTGGTTATTTCTCTTTTTACCGTACAAACCTCTCTTGTTGGAGCATCAAAAGTAGACATCGACGGTGGAGGGTTTGTTCTTCTTATAAAAGTATACATACTTCTTCGATATAAACTATCTCCAATTGACTCTTTGTAATTTAAAAGTTTAATTGAAAAGTTTGATTTTTCTTTCCATAAACCTTTGGGTTGATATGGTCTAACGCTTTTACCACCAATGTGTTTTACAAGAAGTCCACTAGCAGCTAAGGCGTTGTCTCTAATCATTTCAGCAGGTAACCTGTAACTATTACTTCTTGAAAGAAGTATGTTGTCGGGGTCAATTTCGACTTGCCTTTGACTTGGTTTAGAGCTTTGCATATACGTATGCGATGTCACCATCAATCTTAACAGATCTCTTATATCCCATTCCTTTTCCATAAAATAATTAGAAAGATATTCAAGTAAATCAGGATGTGACGGGAGCTGACCTTGGACTCCAAAATCACCAGGGGTGTTTACGATGCCTCTTCCAAAAATCATCTGCCAATATCTGTTAACCGCTACTCTTGCCGTCAAGGGATTTTTTTTGTCAAATATCCATTTTGACAATCCGAGTCTATTTTTCGGCATTTCAGAAGTCATTTTTGGAAGTTTGGATGGAACATCAGCTTTTACCTCATAACTAGGTAATTGATAACTCCCTCTATCATAAAGAAAAGACTTTCTTTTTTCTTTCATCTCCTCCATGACCATAACAGTCTTGACATCAGAGATATTTTTTAGCCACTGTTTTTTTAAATTTCTGATTTGATTTTTAATTTTTTTAATACTCAAATCATTATAAACTAAATGATCAACTTTGTCTTTATCATCTAATACTTTTTCCTTAATTTTATATGTGTTGTACAGGTTTTTTAATTCATAAGAACTTATTGATTTATTAAAAACAAATAGTTCGTCAAACAACCCTTCGACCCATCCATTGTCCCCCGAAGAAAAATCACCTGAAGCTCCAATTTTTAATGCTTGTTCTTGAAGATAAATACCACTACTTGAGACAGGCAAAATTGATTTTTTTAAATTATTGTATATCAATTTCTCATTTATTTTTTCTCCATTTAAAAATAAATTAATACCTGCGGAATTTCCACTTCCATCGTATGAAAAAGCTATATGGTGCCAATTATTTACAGTTAGTGAATCAGTTGATTTGACGTGTATAGCGTCACCAGGCAGTGAGCTTATAAGCCTCAAGTTGAGATGATTTTTGTCATCCAAAGTCAAATCCCAGCCTCTCCACCAAGAGTTTTTACCACCAGTAGTTGTAAGTAAGCTTTGGGTAAATCCTTTTTTTCTTTTTGGTGTTTTAAACCAAAAAGCGGCAGAAAAAGGTTCAGTCCATTCAAAGTTAGGCACTTTTTCTAGAAATACTTGATTGCTTCCATCAAACTCCAATGCATTTCCAACTATGCCTTTTTTAAGTTTTTGATTATGATAGGAAGTAACATCTCTACTATTGTCGATAATGTAATCTGTTTCACGCCCAAATGAACCCTGTACGATAAGTATTTTGTCATCACTTGTAACTCTTTGTTTTCTGATTTTATCAAAAGAAACTTTTTCAATCAAATTTTTTCTAGGGATAGATCTAGATTTATATTTCGATAAATTATCAACATAGCTGTAAAAACTACTTAATTCTGATATTTTGGTATCTAATTCTTTTTCTTTTAAATGTATAGCCGATTTAATTTTATTTAATTTTAATTCAGTTTCTTCATCTGGCAAGAATAGTAATGGTCCAAAATCTCCATCATCACCAGTCATTCCAATTTCTCTAGTCTGGTTAAAAAAAGCGGATAATTGATAATAATCTTTTTGGGAAATTGGATCAAATTTATGATCATGGCATTTTGCACACATTAGGGTGAGTCCCATTACTGCAGTTCCAAGTGTTTCTGTTCTATCAAAGACATAATTTAAACGCCACTCCTCGTCAATAACACCTCCCTCAGCTGTCATTGGATTATTTCTGTTAAAAGCTGTAGCTAATATTTCACCCTTGCTCGCGTTTTCTCTCATATCTCCGCTAAGTTGAACTGATACAAATTCATCATAAGGGGTATTATTCTTAAATGCATTAATTACCCAATCTCTCCAAGGCCACATTGTCCTTATCCCGTCTGCGTGAAGACCATGAGAGTCAGCGTACCTGGAGACGTCTAACCAATCCATAGTTAATCTTTCTGCATGCTCATCAGTATCAAGGAGTTTATTTACAATATTTAAATACGCATTTTTGTCATTTGAATTCACAAAAGATTCAACTTCATCGATTGAGGGAGGTAAGCCAGTTAGGTCGAAATACAATCTTCTAATTAGTTTTTCTTTAGATGAAATGGCTGAAAAATCCATTCCTTGTGTTTGAAGTTTCTTTGAAACAAAATAATCAATTGGATTTTTAAAGTTGTTTGAAAGTTGATTCGACAGATCTTGAACAGGCAAAAAAGACCAATGTTCTTTCCATTCTGCGCCTTGCTCAATCCATTTTAAAAGTATAGCTTTTTCTGTAGTAGTTAAACTCAGGTTAGACTCCGGGGTGGGCATAACTTCATCAGGGTCATTAGATAGAATCCTGTGAGCCATTTCACTTCCACTAATACTTCCAGCATCTATAGCAGTTTTTCCACTAGATAATTGCATGAAAGCGGTTTTTTCTAGATCTAGTCTCAGACCAGCTCTTCTCGATTTTTCATCAGGGCCATGACAAGAATAACATCTGTCAGAAAGTATTGGTTTTACATGATAGTTGAAGTCAACTTTCTCTGGGATTTCATCAAATTTCACTTCAACCTCCTTTGGCACTGTCAAGGTGCAAGAATATAAAAATACAGCCAAAATAAAAGGTAATACTCTCATCTATAAAAATCAAATACTAATTTACTAAAAAACATACACTTATATAGAGTCATAAATCTATTGACATTGATCAATTAAATTTTATGTTCTTAATAACTAAATACTATACGTTATTATTTTCGCTTATCATAAAAAGTTTTTTCATAAAAACTATGATTATTAGTTTATAGAATTGCATAGTTTATTTAAAGTCATCCCCACTAACTGAAAATATATAATCATTATTTGAAAATAGTAAGTAATTTTTATCAAAACCCAGTATCTCTTTAAAGTCAGTATTAATGGGTAGTGGAAGATTTTTAATCTTATTAAAATTCATGTTTACAATATCTAAATCTTGCAACAAACCCCCAGGGTTAGCACTGGAAAATCCAAGTTCTGTGACATATTTAGTAAAATTACCTACATAGATTATATCATTTGAATTTTTTAAAAATTTAAAATCTTCTATGCTACTAAGTTGTGCTGAAGGTGGCAAAGCATATTTTTTAAATCCTCCTTCTTCATTTATAAAAATTGAAGATTCGAGGTCATAAATATATTTTATCTCCATAATATCATTTTCTGCTTTACCTGTCAAAGATTTAATATCGCTTATATTTGAAAAATTGTTATAGTTCGTAAACTTCTTTTTTAGATATGGTAACTGTTTATCTAGTTTATCTTTTGATGGAAAAGGGACATATTTTCCAAAAAAATCATAAAATATAATAGGATCGGGTTGCAGGTTATCATCAAAATCATCAAGATATAATTTTACAGGTTTTTTAAAAGAAGGTTTCCATTTAAAATTAGTCCCTGCATTTCCAGCAATTATATCTATCCTGCCATCTTTGTTAAAATCTTTAATATCAACTACATTCCATAGTCCATTTGTTTTAGAGAGTCCGTACTTTTCCGTTTTATTTGTAAATTTTAAATCATCCTCTTGGATTAATACAGTTATGGGCATCCAATCGCCTGCTAAAATGAGATCCTCTTTTCCGTCAGAGTTAATATCAACCCATTTACTGTCTGTCACCATTCCGTATCTTTGTTGTTCAATTGGCGATAATGTATTATCACCATTATTTAACATGATAAAGCTGTAAGGGCTTAGCCCATAGAATCCTGTTATTGATCTTGACCCTAAAAATAAATCGTCATAACCGTCATTGTTAAAATCTGAAACCGATACAGAAGAACCATTTGTTCTTGGAAGAGATATCTGAAGACGTGTAAAATTCCCAAGACCGTCATTTAAATAAACTCGATCCATATAGTTTTTATCTGACTCTTTGTACTCGTTTCCACCACTAACAACATAAAGATCCAGATCCCCGTCTTTATCTATATCGAAAGCTGCAGCGTCTGTGTCTTCGTATTGATTATCTTTTTGTAAATCAAAATTTTTTATCTCTTTGAATCCTTTGTTTTTAGTTGAAAGAAAAATTTTACCTCTTTGAAATTTTGCGCCTCCCATGAAAAAATCTTCATACCCGTCATCATTAAAATCGGCCTTAACAACTGCTGGGCCTTCAAATGACAATCTTTCTGGAATTAACCTTTCTTTTTCATAATCATAATAATCAGTTTCTTTGTGTTTAATGGGAAGATATTTAATCTGAAAATTATTTGTTTTTTTTATTTTGACCCTATCCTCATTTTTTAAACTATAGTCACCTTTAAAAATAGTCACACTTTGATTAATGTTTTTGATCATCCTTGTTTCTTTGTGTCCATCGGGCCATCTTATAAGTAAAGAATCAATCTTTTTATTTTTACCCAATCCAAAAAAAATATTATGTGAAGAAGAGGACTGAAAACCTCTAGTAATTATGTCTTCCTTAACAAGTTTTTTATTATTAAAGTATACATTTATTCTCGACCCCCTCGTTACTGGATATTCCGTATTTCCAACTAATTTTATGGAAATAAAGTTCGATTTTTCTGTTAAATTTTCAATAACAGAGGCTTCAGAATTCAGATTGTTGAGAACAATATCAAGGTCTCCGTCAAGGTCTAAATCTGCATATGCAGCTCCATTGCTGTAAGAGGGAATACCAGTGTAAAATGAATTTACCTTTTCGAAATTTAAATTTCCATTATTTTTAAAAAAAAGATTTGGAATTTTAAGAGTCGGCATCTTATCTATAAGTTTTTTCTTAATTACATCTTGTCTAGAGTTATTATATTCTCTGAAGTCAACATTACTTAAATAATTTATATAATCTAAATCATTGGGTCGTTTTAATATTCCATTTGATATAAAAATATCATCTCGTCCATCCGAGTCAAAATCTTGTAACAAAACACCCCAACTCCAGTCTGTTGCATAAGTATTAGTTTGAATAGCAACTTCAGAGAAGGTATTGTTTCCTTTATTTATTTGCATATGATTTCTTGAAAATTGTTGCTCAAATCCCAAATCTTTTTTTATTCTTGAAATTTTATCTAAGTCCTCCCCTCCTGATTTTAAGAGGATTTTTGGATCATAAGGCATCATGTCTGTTGTAAAAACGTCTAGTTTTCCATCTTGATTTAGATCAGCTACATCAACTCCCATGGTGAAATGAGATGTATGACTCATTGAATTTTTAATGGACTCCGTAAATGTTTTGTCTTTGTTATTTAAATATAAATAATCATTTTCATGAAAGTCATTGCCAACATAAATGTCTAACCAGCCGTCGTTGTTAAAATCAGTTGTAGTTAGAGCTAGACCATACCCCAGTGGGCTATTATAAATTTTTGACTCCTTGGTAACATCTATGAACTTTTTTTCTTTTTCGTTTAATCTGTTTTCAAAAAACTTATCACCGGATAATTCATCAGTTTCATTTCTTTTTTTTGAGCTTCCGTAGCTCCTTACGGTATGAATTGCGTGGTTCATCAAATACATATCTAAATCTCCATCTTTATCATAGTCCAAAAATGTAGAATGGGTAGAAAAACCAGAAAAATTTAAACCTAACTGAGAAGAGCTTTCTGTAAAAGTCATATTTTTATTATTAATGTAAAGTAAGTTGTGGGTTCCTTTTGGACTCAAGGGACCTACTTTACAAACATATATATCTAAATATCCGTCATTATTTACATCTTCAAAACTAACTCCGTTGGACCAAGAATTGTCCGTTTTGATTCCTGATGTTGGAGTAATATCTTGAAATTTCAAATTTCCTAAGTTTAGGTATAAACGGTCAGAGACTTGATTCCCTGAAAAATAAATATCTTCTAGTCCGTCATTGTTTATGTCTCCAACAGCTACTCCTCCTCCATTGTAATAGTACAAATACTCAATTATGTTGACCTTCGTATTATAAGTAAGTTTATTTTTAAAATTTATTCCGGTATCTGAGGGGTTTAATGTCCTAAATTTGATACTACTTTCATCTATCTTGTCTAATTTATTACAACAGAACATAAATAAAAAAAAAGCTACTAAGAGCATGTTTGATTTTTCTTTAATCACAATAAAATTTTAAAATTTAAAAACTTCCATTTTGTCATTATTTTTAGAAACAAAGATATTTTTATCAGAAATTAAAATGTCTCTGATTTCTCCTTTTACAAAAAAACCGTTTCCACCTCTGTGATATTTGAATTTAAGATTACCTAAATTTTCTAGATATACTCCATAAGAAGCATCATAAATACCAACTTCAGGTTTAACGTCATATAAATTACCTCCTAATAAAATATCTTCGTCTCCGTCATTATCAAAATCATAGGTACTAATTGAATATACTGGGCTAAATTGTACTTCACTTGGAATACGGATTTTTTCAAATTCAAATCCATTTTTATTTATATATATGGATGTTTCTAATGTATTTACAATGTGGATATCAGATTCATTTAGAGTTTTTTGATGAAAAATTTTTGTTATATCAGCAGTTTTAAAAGATTCATAATCCGGGAATTTTTTCTTTAAACTTTTGATCTGATCAATCAAATCGTGACGTAATGCAAAAGGATAATCTTTTCCATTTTCAGCTTCAAAACAAATAATCCCTTCTCCAAAACCATTATTGTCAAAATCATTATAATAGAGTTTTAGGGGTTTAGATTTACTTGCATTAAATCTTGAATTTAAACCGTGATTACCCACAATTAGATCATTTTTACCGTCATTATTTAAATCTGTGACATAAATTTTATTCCACCAACCCTTTTCATCTGAAAGTGAACTTTTAATTGGATTCAGTTGAGTACCTTCATTTTTGAAGATAGTAATTCCCATATATTCTCCTACTAAAATAAGATCTAAATTTCCATCAAAATCAATATCTTCAAATAAAGCATCCGTAATCATACCTATATCAATTAAATTTGGAGCTATTTTTTGAGTTTGATTTGTAAAATTCCCGTTCCCGTCATTAACTAAAATAAAACCAGAGCAAGGTAAACCATAGCTCCCTATTTTAACCCTTTCCCCAACAAATAAATCTAAATCACCATCATTATCTATATCACCAGAAATCACAACGGCGGTACTAATCTTATTATTAATATCCGGTAGACTTTGATTTGAATCAATAAATTCTCCCTTACCATTGTTTAAAAGTAGTCTATCATATAAATTTTGAGAATATATCGAGTGTTCTACACTACCGCTTGAAAAATACAAATCCATATCTCCGTCGTTATCAGCATCGAAAGGTAAAATTTCGGAGTTTTCAATATCTTTTAGATCATTGAATAATTTTTCATTTTTATTATCTATATAATAATTGGGGCCTTCTTTTATTAGTATTTGGGTGGTATTACCTTTGGATGAGGAAATTAAAATATCCTCTTCATTATCTCCATTAATATCTCCTTTGGTCATTTTAGGACCTTCACTGCTACACATATGGTAAATAAGTCTTTCTCTGTTAAAATCTACAAAATTGCTCTCCTTGTGAATGATTTTTGGTTTTATTTGAGTTTTTTGAAACAAGGGTTTAGTTACATTATTATTATTCGTTAAGTTTTCCGAAAATTCGATCGCATCTTTTTCATTTAGAGATAAAATTTGATTCACACCTATGTTTTTTAAAAAAGTTTTTTTACCATAAGGCCAATCAACTTCTATATCCACAATTTTAGCATCGCCTAATCCAAAATTTGGTCTTATATCAACTGTTGATTGGAAGCCTCTTGCAGGTTGTACTTCTTGAACTTGTATACCATTTTTAGTTTTTACAGTAATTTTAGCACCTATCGCATTAACATTTTTATAAAGTCCCTTCAATTCAAATTTTATATAATTATTCGAATTTTTGTTTTTGTTTTCAAAAACAAAAATGGGCATATTAACGTTATTTACAATTAAATCTAAATCACCATCATTATCTAAGTCACCGTATGCAGACCCATTTGAAAAACTTGGTAATTCCAAACCTGAATTTGTAAAAGAACTGAAATTAATACCATTATCATTTTTGTAGGCACGATTAGGTACTTTTTCTGAAGGGATAATTTCAATTAATCTCTTATAGTCCACCTTTTTATTCATTACAATTGACTTGACGACTTCATCGTTAGATATGTATTGCAAATAATCTTGATCAGTGAGATCTTTATAAATTCCATTTGCAATAAATAAATCTTTATATCCATCGTTTTCCATATCAAAAAACAGTGCTCCCCAACTCCAATCCGAGGCTTCAACTCCTGCAAATCTACCTATTTCACTAAAGGTTTGATTTTGATTGTTTAAATGCAAAACGTTTCTAGTAAATTGGTGGTAGTAGCCATTTTTTACAACATACTGGTATTTGTTCCAATCCTCAAAAGTTGTAACCGATTTTAGCCTTTCATACTTTGAAGGAAGCATCTCCGTTACAAAAATATCATTGAAACCATCATTATCAATGTCAGCAAGGTCGGCACCCATAGATGCACCGCTTATGGATTTCATTTGATTGGTTAGGTCCTCAGTAAAAGTTCCATTTTTATTATTAATATATAAGTAATCTCTTTCAAAAAAATCATTGCTTACAAATATATCCTCCCAACCATCTCCATTGGTATCTCCTACAGTCACTCCTAAACCAAAACCAATTACACTTCCAAAAATATTTGATTTTTCACTAACATCTTTAAAAACACCATCGATGTTTTCCATTAATTTGTCACCACCAAGTAAGTCTCTTTTTGGTCTTTCATTTTTGGTTAAATTAAATGAGCCAATAGCTTGATAAGAATTATTTAAAATATACACGTCTAAATCTCCATCTTTATCATAATCAAAAAAACTTGCATGAGTAGAGTATCCTTTATCATCAAGATTATAATCGGAGGCAGATTCTGTAAAGGTTAAGTTTCCATTGTTTATAAAAAGTTCATTTTGTTTATTATCTCCTTTGATATCACCAGAATTACAAACATATATGTCTACTAGGCCATCTGAATTGATGTCCACCATGGTTACTCCAGTAGACCACGCCTTAGAGCCACCAACCTTTGCAGAATCTGTAATATCCACAAAACTAAAATCTCCTTTGTTTAAATAAAGTTTATTTTTATTTTGGTTTGAAGTGAGGTATAAATCTATTAGTCCGTCATTATTAATATCTCCTAATGCTACTCCTCCACCGTTATAAAAATTTCTATACTTGTAGACATTAAAATCATTGTCAAAACCTAAATTATTTGAAAAACTGATTCCTATTTTGCTATTATCTTTTAATTCAAAAAGATTATCGTTTTTTTGACATGATATCAAAAACAGAAACAGAAAAATAAAACGCATATTAGTCATATTTACCACTCATATCTTCAATTCTTACAGCAACGTCCTTGGAGTTAACTACGTAGGCTAAAATTCTTCGGTTACCATCGATTTTTACTTCTGTAGAAAGATTATTATCAAAGTTAACTTTAAAAAATTCGTTTCCAGGAAACCAAACCTTTAAAGTATCTTTCAATTGAAGTAAAAGGGTTTCAGAGGACAAATCTTTATTCCAATCTGACCACCCAGTAAAATAAAATCTCATTTCAAACCCTCTCATTATTTTTTTTTTATTAAAAATGCCATTAAAAGACATTTTAATATTTCCGCCTTTTTTTGAGTTATTTTTGGATTCCAAAATCAATTCAGGGTTAAGACTTCTTTCACCTGAAGTTATTTTTTTTTGCTTATTTAGTTGATAACAAATATCGAAATAGTCTTGTCTTGATTGTCCAATTTTAATGTCAAAAATTAAGTCATTAAACTGCTTTTTATTTTCCAGCTCTCTTTTCAATACTTTTGTATACTCAGACTGATTTTTACAACCAAAAAAAACCATTCCACAAATTATAAGTATATATATTCTATTTATATTCAAAAAACTTAGTTTTTTTATTATTAATTCCAACAGCAATGCATTTTTTATTTTTATAAACAAATCCTTCAAATTTACGTATTTGACCATCAATATTTAGGGATTCTAAATTTGAATATGATATTGAATCATTTGAAATTTCTATATTTAGAAAGTATCCTTTGGATGCGTCTTGTCTTCCAAATTGGGGTTTAATATTGTATTGGTTTCCTCCCATAACAATTTTTACACCTCTTTTATTCTTTTCAACTATTTCAATATCATACATCGATGAATAATTAATCTCTGGAGGCATAGAGGTTTGTAAAAATTTTCCATTATTGTTTATAAAAACTGAAGACTTTAAAGTATTTATATTAAGGACTGTTGGACTTTCAAAAGTTTCTTCATCAAAAATCTGATCTATACTAAGATTTGAATAATCCTTATAATAGACAAGTTTTTTCTTTATCGATGGCAATTGAGTTATCAATTCATCTTTATCCAAAATTGGGAAATATTTTCCACCTATTTCATAACAAATAATTTGTTCTTTAAATCCGTTTAAATCAAAGTCACTAACAAACATTTTCATATTTGGTTTATAGAAATTATTTTCCCCAAAATTAGCAGCAATGATATCAAAATCTCCATCGCTGTCGATATCAACAATTTCTATATCATTCCATAATCCATTGGATTTATCAAGTCCATAATCCTTAGTTTTATCGATAAAGTCTCCGTCAATATTTACAAATACTTTAATTGGCATCCACTCTCCAGAAACAATTAAGTCTAATTTATTATCAGAATTTATATCTATCCATTTAGCAGATGTGATAAGTCCAATATTTTCAAAAGACTTTATTTTAATATTTTCAAATTTATTATCACCTAAATTTTTATAAAGCCTTCCAGATACAGGAACACCATAGCTGTCTACATCATATCGTTCTCCTACAAAAATATCTAACAATGAGTCGTTGTTGTAGTCCCCAACAGAAACAGCACCCGTTGAGAAGGGTTTATCAAAAGAAATGAAGGAGTTTGAAGATTTAAATTTCCCATTTCCTTCGTTAACATAAAGTCTATCATTTAGATTGCTATCGTACCTAGAAAAAGATTTTCCTCCAGATGAGACATAAAGATCATCGTCACCATCGTTATCACTATCAAAGAAAACAGCATCGGTGTCCTCTGAAACTTTATTTAAATCAAAAGGCTTGTCAATTTTATTGTAGGATAAACCGTTAGATAAAAAAAGTGATGAAATTTGGTTCTTCGAAGAACCAATAAAAAAATCAGGCACTTTATCATTATTCAAATCATTAGAAACAATTATAGGTCCTTCATTACTAAACATTTGAGGTATAAGTCGTTCTTTATTAAAATCTACGAATTTATTTTCTCTGTGATTGTGATTTAAGACATCTATTTGATTTAAATTTTTTCTATTTTTTTTATTAAATAAAGTAGATTTATTGAAATTTACAGAATTCTGTTGGTCAATATTGTGAGTTCTATTTGTTTTTAAATTATATAGCTTTGAAATTTTGTCATTTGGCCAATTAACTATTATACTATCTATTTTATCATTATTCCCTATACCAAAATGAATTTTGTTTGAAATTGAAGATTGGAATCCTCTTGAGGGAAAGTGCTCAGACATACTAGATTTTCCTTCTCCATAGTAGATTGTAAGTTTTGCACCAATAGCATTGCTGTTGTTATTTGCACCTTCTAAATTAAAAGATATACTTTTTGACTTTTGATTGTTGTTTTGGTTATTGTAAACAAAAGATTTCATATTTACATTATTGATCACTATATCTTGATCTCCGTCATTATCAAGATCACCAAAAGCCATTCCATTGCTAAAGCTTGGCGTATCAAATCCCCACTGATCGGTAACTTCAGTAAAGTTGAAATCTCCATTATTTCTATATATATTATTTTTAACTGCTTTAGATGGCATTATATCAATCAATTTTTTTATAACCTCATCACCTGTTTTCATTAAGTTTGATATTCTCTCTTTATTTGCCATGTAAGCGAGATAATCTCTATCTAGCAAATCTTTAAAAATTCCGTTTGCAATAAAAATATCTCTAAGACCGTCGTTATCCATATCAAAAATCATTGAAGCCCAACTCCACTCAGTTGCGGCAAGATTCGAATATCTCCCAATTTCTAAAAATCCAGAATTCCCATAATTTCTCTGAAGGACATTTCTAGGGTATTGATAATAATATCCCTTTGATACAGCAAGTTGGTGTTTATCCCATGAATCATAGACTGCCTTTGTTTTTTTTCTTTCTAATGATTTCGGCAGCATTTCAGTAACAAATAAATCAGTTAACAAATCGTTATCTAAGTCTGCAGAGTCCGCACCCATTGAGCCAAGAGACATAGATTTAAAATATTTTGAAGAATTTTCAGAGAATGTTTTGTCCTTGTTATTTATGTATAAATAATCTTTTTCAAAAAAATCATTTGAAATGAACAAATCAGTCCAACCGTCATTATTAAAATCGCTAAGGGTGATACCTAACCCAAATCCAATATTACTTGTAAAAATATTTGCTTTTTGACTCACATCAAGAAATTTATTTCCAATGTTTTCTAAAAATTTATTCCCTTGACCATCTGGATCTGGAATTTTTCTCTGCCCTTCGATTAAATCGTAACCACCAATACTTCTAAAGGAGTTGTTTAAAATATAACAGTCTAAATCTCCATCTTTATCATAATCAAAAAATGCAGCATTTACAGATAAACCAGTAACATCTAGATTATATTCTTTAGATTTCTCAGTAAAGGTTAAATCTCCATTATTGATAAAAAGTTCATTATTTCTGTTTTTACCACCTGGAGGACCAGACTTGCAAACATAGATGTCTAAAAACCCATCGCCATTTATATCCGCAAAAGTTGCACCGGTAGACCATACGTTGGAACAAGCAACTCCTGCAGTCGTTGTTATATCAACAAATTTGAAATTTCCTTTATTTAGAAATAATTTATTGTCAACTATATTTCCAGTAAAGTAAACATCAATTAAACCGTCATTGTTTACATCACCCAAAGCAACTCCACCGCCATTATAGAAATTTCTGTAGGTGTATGGGTTTAAATTTTCAGTATACTCAAGATTATTTTCAAAAACTAAACCCGATTCATCTTCATATCGAATAAATCTTTCACCATGTTCGTCACATGACAAAAAAATAAATGTAAGGCTAAATAGAAGCTTTATTAATATTCTAATCAAAGCTATTTTGTATTTTATGTAAAATTAAAGTTATTGTTTCAAATAAAAAAAGGCCCCCCAGTAAGGGAAGCCTTTTTTTTAAAATCAAATAAATGATTTTAGTACCCTGGATTTTGAGTTAAAGTCCCATTAGCTGCTTGAAGAGCATCAAATGGAATTGGGAATATAATTTTATTTGCAGTTGAAGCACTTTTTTCCCACCATGCGTTTCCGTAGGCTCCAAATCTTATCAAATCTGTTCTTCTAACAGCTTCAGAGAACATTTCTCTACCTCTTTCAGCCAAGAATTCAGTTTCTGTAAGTTGAGCAGCAGTATAAGCGGATGCATTCGCTCTAGCTCTGATAATATTAGCATCAGTAAGAGCAGCAGCTCCATCCCAGCTACCACCAACTCTAGCAGCAGCTTCGGCTCTAATTAGATAAATTTGACCTAATCTTAAAAGAGTAAAATCGTTATCCATATCAGATCTTCCAAACTGTTTGTAGCTAAACTTACCAGGTCTAGCTCCAGCTTGTCTTATACCATCAGGGAAAATTTCATTGATAGCTGGTGTGTAATCCAATAATGGTTCACCATCATCAGTAGCATAGTCTAGGAGTGAGTTCCCAAAGTAGTCCAACTGTGGTCCAACAATGAAACTAGCTTTTTTACGAGCATCGTTATCATCAAAGGAATTATAGAAAGCTTCCAAAGTTGAATATCCATTCCATGGCTGTGAATCAAAGTTCCATGTTATTTGACTTGAATAATGAAGAGCCATCATGGCAAGATTAAATCCATTATTTACTCCAGCCTCATAATTTACTGTCCAAATATGTTCTGGGTTACCAGCATTATTTGGAGCAAATACAGCGGCAAAACCTTCAAGTTCATCAGGATCTGTTGCAACAGCAGGACGCTTTCCTAAGTTTTTAACTTTACAACCTGCGCCGCAAAGTGTATATCCACCGTTATTAATGATATAATCAGCTGCATCGTGAGCTTCTTGATATCTTCCAGTACCTGTATATACTTCTGCATTTAAATACAGTTTTGCAAGTATACCTAAAACACCAAACTGATTAAGTCTATAAGGATTCTTGTCGGTTCCTAGTGCACTACCACTTAAATCCATTGAAGCAGTAACAGCACTTATACCTAATGAAGCTAGTAATTCAGACTCAATAAAATTAAAAGCCTCAATTCTAGTACTCTGAGGAGCATCTTGTTCTGGAGATGTTGGTAATTTAATTCTACCATACATGTCCATTAATCTCCAAAAGTAATAAGCTCTTAAAGCTTTGATTTGAGCTGTTCCATTCGCATCTAATCCAGCGGCTAAAAGTTCATTAGTAGTAGCAACTGCGCTATAGTGACTATTCCAATTATTATTTACACTAGGATTAGTGTTTTTATAATTGTGTTGATGGAAATCAATTAACCATCCCCCGTCATACCAGTCACCACCTTTAGTTGTAACTACCATCTCATCAGAAGTTAGCTCCTGTGCAGAATACCAGTTGGTATGGCCCGCTGTTCCCGTATTACGTAAACCAGCAAATGCACCACCAAGGGCATCTCCACCTCCACTACCTCCATCATCAGTAGCGATTCCTTCGACACTAATATCAGAAGTAATCACACCTTTTAAATCCTCATCCAAATCGGTACAGGAGATAACAAATGTTATAATACTTAAACTAAGTATTGTTGTTATAAATTTATTCATTTTTATCATTTTTAAATTATTAATAATCTCCATCAATTAAAAGTTAACACTTAATCCAATAGAAAAAGTCTTACTTTGAAAGTAATCCTGTCTTCTATCTATACCAGGCGCAAGTAGAGCAGCTCCATCAGAACCTGCTTCAACACCTTCTTCACCACCACCAAGAGAATCGAAAAGCTCCGGTGAAGGATCCGTACCTGTATAACTTGTTAGCACAAAAGGTCTTAGCGCATTTAAAGATACAGTAAGATCTTTAATACCGCTACCTTCCGGTAATATAATTTGCTTAGAGATTGTTAAGTTGTCGAGTAAGAAAAAATCTGCTTTTTCTACATACAACGAACTATACTGGGCAACACCCAAAGTTGGCTCTCTAAGAGATGTATTCATTTGGTTATATGAAGTTTGAGAAGGAACATTAGGCTCATAAAAAGCTCTAAAAGTATTTATCAAACTATGGCCAAAAGCACCTCTAAAAAATGCATTTACTGACCATCCCTTTCCAAAATCAATATAGTTTGACCATGACATTTCAAGAGTTGGATATCCTGTACCAAGTACCTCTCCATCGTAATCATCTTGAAGTACGTTTCCTGAATCAGTATTTAATGTACCATCACCAGTCACATCTTTAAATTTAATTGAACCGTCAGCATTTACACCATCGAATACAGGACCATATATTTGTCCAAGTTCATCTCCAACTTTTACTCGTACCATTGTAACGGCGTTTTGTCCAGGAGAACCTAAGAAACCATATTGACCAACTTCATTGCTAAATTCATCTAGCACAACTTTGTTATTGTAAAATATTAAACCAGTTTCATATGTTAAATTATCGTTTTTAATTACGTCATACTCGGCTTTGAATTCCCATCCACTGGAAGTAACCTGACCAGCATTTTGGAATCTATTAGCAACACCATAAATAGATACATCAACTTGTTGATTTAATATAAAATCTTTAATTTTTCTGTTATAAACATCAAAATCTAGAGATAATCTTTCGGTTTCATATTCAATTCCGAAATTAAATTCATTTTTCTCTTCCCACTTAAGGTCAGGATTAGCACCTCTAGCTAGTACTGTAGCCCCACCAGCAGAACCACCGCCATCGTAAACAAATGTTCTAGCTTGTGCTGTTAAACCAGTAGCTCCAGGTAATGCACCTGTTGTAGCCGTACTTGCTCTTACTTTAAGTTTTCTAACTCCTAATCCTAAAATCTCATTTAAATCAGCACCAACACCAAAACTAGGGAAAAGACCCCATCTGTTGTCCGCACCAAATCTAGAAGAACCTTCTCTTCTTATAGAAGCATTTACAAAATATTTGTTATTTATTACAAGGTTGGCTCTACCAAACATACCAATAATCTTATCATCAGGAGAAGCATAACTATTTGCACCTACATAACCTGCATTTAATAAATCTTGAGATGCACCAATTGCATCAGACCAGTCAATTGAATTATCTGGGAAATCACCTAATTCTAAAGAATTACCCGATGTATTAAATTGGTTGTAGGAATAACCACCTGTAAGGTTTAAGTTCGAACTTCCAAGATCTATATTATATTTTCCGTAGTACTCAAAAACTGAAGAAGAATAGTTGAAACTTGCAAGGTTTGCAAGTCCTTTTCTAGTTGGACTCGTTGCATTTCCTTCAAACCACAACGTGGTTGGTCTATAACGTTGATCGTTAGAAGAAGTTCTTTGTTCAGCAACAACAGCTGTGAGTTCCAAATTTTCTGATAAATTATATGTAGCTGCAACATTGTAAACAAAATCAGTAGAAACTCTTGTATTTCTTGTTTGCTCAATGATAGAAACTGGATTATAACTTCTAAAAAGACCTAACTGCTCAAAATATCCTCCAAATTGTGTTGGACTAACTTGATATCTTGCTAGAGGATCGTTAGCAAAAATTGGGGCAGTAGGATTGTAAAATTGAGCAAATTCAAAAGCTCTTTCATCACCTAACCTACGGTCAAATTTTGTATATGACAAATTAAAAGTTATATCTAATTTATCATTCATAGCTTTTGTGTTTAGTGCTGCTCTTGTATTCATTTGATCAAATCCAGTTTTGTTAAGAATACCCTCAGCTCTTCTTAAGTTAGCAGACATTCTGTAAGTACTCTTGTCTCCACCTCCAGAAACTGAAAAATTGTGAACTACATTGCTACCATTTCTCGTAATAGCGTCAACCCAATCGGTTTCAGTTCCTAAATCGGTTCCACCATTTGCTTTAAACTCAGTTGGAGATAAAACTGGTATTTCTTGTGAGATTGAAGTTTGTGCAAAACTTGTACTGTAACTTACCTGCATAGGTCCAGATTTACCTTTCTTAGAAGTAATAAGTATTACACCACTAGAACCCCTTGTACCATATATTGCAGCTCCCGATCCGTCTTTCAAAACGGTCATCGATTCAATATCATTTGCATCAATACTAGCAAGTGTTGCACCCGGTACTCCATCTATTACAACTAGTGGTGATGTATTAGCACCAAGAGTTGAAAGACCTCTAATTCTAATTGTTGGACTTTCATTTGGGTTACCACCTGGCTTATAAATAGATAGCCCAGCAACTTTACCTTGTAGTAATTGTACTGGATCATTTATAGGTCCTTGGTTAAAATCTTCAGCATTTACATTTACTGTAGCTGAGGTAATTTCTCTTTCATTTTGAGAACCATAACCAGTTACAATTACTTCGTCAAGTTCACTGTCCGAAAGAAGGTTAACTGTTATATTATCTTGTCCTGCAACAGAAATTTCTTGGGATACAAATCCCACAAATGATACTACAAGAACATCGTCTGCTCCTGCATTTATTGTAAAATTTCCGTCAAAATCAGTCGTTGTTCCGTCACTCGTTCCTTTAACAAGAACAGTAGCTCCAGGAAGAGGACCGTCCTCACTGGTAACAAGTCCAGATACAGACTGAGCATAAATTCCTACGGATACTAAAAAGATAAGCGTAGAGAAAATACTCTTCATTACATTTTTTTTCATAGTAATTTCGATTTGATTAATTTATTTTAATTAAAATATTATTGTATAAAATTTACAGATCGCTAAAATTAAAAGAATTAAATTAAAATAACAATAAATTAACAGCTATTTTTTGCTTGTTTTGTAATTTATGTTGGTTTAAAATAACAAAATCACAAAATAATTGTGCTTTTTTTGATAAAATGTAAAAAATACGCTTATAAACTTTTTATTTTTAAAATTAATTTGGATTTTGATAAACAGCTCTTCTAAGTTCTTTTTGAATATCAATATTTGATATATTTTGTCTGTGTCTAGACATAAATAAACCAAACATTTTTTTTGTTGGATCAATCCAAAAATGAGTTCCATGATACCCACTCCATCCATAAATCCCTTTAGTACTTCCTGTACCATCAACCACGGGATCATCAAGAACAAACATTGAAAAACCAAAATTAAATCCGAGTTTCCTAGTGTCAGCAAATTCCTCATTGGGATAAAAAGATGAATATTTGCTAGTCATTATCCCAATACTTTTCTCTGTTATAATCCTTTTACCTTTAAAAATACCACCATTTAGGAGCATAATGCAAAAATTCGAATAATCATTCATTGTAGAAATTAAACCCTCTCCTCCAAAATAAGCAGCATTACTTTCTTCATAGGTTAATTCATCAAGCTCAGTGGTAAAACCCTTTATAGTTCCAAAATTTATATACAATGGTTGAAACCGTAAGCGATCCTGCTCTGTTAAATAAAATTTAGTTTCAGTCATTTCAAGAGGTTCAAAAATTTCTTCTTTTAAAAAAGTATAAAAATCTTTTTTGGATACAACCTCCACTAGCCTTCCTAGCAAAGCCTGGTTCACTCCATAGTAATATTTTTCACCAGGTTCAAATTCCAAAACCACGTTTGATAAATCCTTAGAAAAATCATTTAAATTATCATACTTAATTGTACTTGTTAAACCATATCCGTAGCCCTGATGACTGTAATAACCAAATCCAGATCGATGAGTTAAAAGATGAATAATTTTTAAAGGTTTTTTACACAAATATTTACCTGATTTACCTTTACAATATATTTGCGTGAATTCAGGTAAATATTTTGAGACATTGTCATCAAGTTTAATAAGTCCTTTTTCAACCAAGATCATAATACTCACTACAGTTATAGGTTTTGACATTGACCAAATTGGGAACAACGTTTCTTTATAAGGCTTATAACTTTGATTGTTAATTTTCTTATCCCCAATTAAATTGGAGTTTTCTGCATTTAAAAAAACGACCTTGCCTTCTTTATAAATCATAATAACATTACTTCCAGTTATTTCATTTTTTATAATCTCTTTTTGGAAACTTTTGATTGCTTCAAATTGAGAATGCGCAAAATTATTTTGAATTAAAATAAAAAGGGATATGATTAATATTTTCTTCATAATTTTTGATTAATTTTTATTTAATTTCAGTAATGTTTAAAATTTAAGACGATTATTGAATATGTTGACTTAAAAATCCATTTATATCAAAAAAGTCTCTAAATTCATATATCTTGCCTGCCTCATTAAACCAAACTAATGCCATCCATTTATGACTCACTTCCTTACCAGTTTCACTATGTTTGTGGTACCAATCACCATAAACTCTGATACCTGTATTGGGGTCAGAATTTGGTTTATCTGTTGAATAAATACTTCCACCATAAAATGTAGTGTTTTTTAGTGCATGGTCATCATAAAACTCCATGTAAGAATCAATTGCATCGGCAAGATCTTCTTTCGAATCAAATTGATTACTTGTTTTTTTATCGGGTCCAGACCATTTTAAAGAATCAGCAAAGTTGTTCATAAACATTATTTTATCTTCATTTACGAATGCCTCAATTGCAGCATTGAAAATAGATACATTTTTGCTAAATATTTCTTTGTTTATTGAATCATCAACCTTAACTATTTTACTTTCGTTACAACTTGTTGAAGACAAAATAAAAAGGGCAATGATGACTATAAGTGTTTTTTTCATATTTCTAATTTAGAAAATATATGTCATTTGGATAACCTTTTCTACACGAAATAGTTTTTACCGAGTATTTAAGTTTCTATAAAAATTAATAGATGCCCAGAGCCCAAGTAATGAAAACAGAAAAAGCATCATAAATACATATTGGTGGCCTAGTGGTCCAGGATAATTGTCTAGCAAATATCCCATTACTGGAGTAGCGAAAATATCGGGTGTATAACCAGCTATTGAAATTATACCAACAGCTGTCCCGGTAATTTTTATTGGTATCTTACCTTCATTAAATATTGAAAAATAAAGAGCTCTTACTGCATAAGTTCCAACTGCAGTAATAACTAATGATAGTAAAAAAATTAAATTCATATGATTTGTTATTATTCCAGAAGCGAAAATTAATGACCCAATCACCATAATGTTAAAACCAATAATTATCCATTTAATACTACTACTCTTATCTGCTAAAAGACCAAAAATTAAACAAACTATTGGTCGAAGGTATAATTGGAGTGATCCAATCTCTGCTGCTTTAATTTCACTGTATAACATAACTTCAAAAGCATATAAAGAATATATATCTGTAAGTTTATATCCGACATAAGCTGAAATTATTATTATCATCATTAACCATATAGATCTATATTTCAGAACCGTCTTAATATTTTTTAATGAATTGATTGAATTGTTTTTTTTTGATTCATTTTTTGATTCATTTATAGATTCTGATTTCATAAAAAGAAAGACTAGGATTCCAACAATAGTAACAAAAAAAGAAGAGGATAAAATCACATATCTAAAAGCTTCTTGCTTTTCGATAATACTTTCTAAACTTAATTCATTTTTTAAAACTTTAGAGAAAATAAAAACACCTATACTTCCAATTAAAGCTGCAATTACGCCTCTTCCTGCATCTAAAAAACCAAAAGCTCTTCCTTGATTTTTGTTGCCTCCCCAAAGACGAGTGGCTTTTATCATAGCTCCCCAAAATAAAAAAATAGTTGTAATACCCCAATACGCGTATAATATTTGCAAAACAAAAAACGAGGGAAATGTTGCCATCACTAGTCCACCAAGAGCTGTTGAAAAAAGTGCTATTCCCATTAATTTTCCAGGTGGAAATTTATCTGCAATCAAGCCCCCACCAAAATATGAAAATAAAGCAATCGTCCCGTATATTGAAAATAAACTTCCCAATTGCAAATTAGTTAAATTAAATACATCTAAAAATGTCGGTCTAAATACCCTAGCTAAAACGTAGGTTAATATATATATTGACTCCCCTGAAAGGATTAGAAGAATTAAATTATGATAAGAGTCTGTCTTTTCTGTAAAAATAACTTTTTTGATATGTAATATTTTAAATGTACAAAAATCTTATTTAGATTCTGGAGAGTGTTTCCTCTACGAAATGGTAGTTATTTTTTTGTGTTGAATGTATTCTTTATTCTCATTATTATATTAATAACAGGACACAGTATAGACAAGTGCCATTATAATAATTGGACTTAGTAAATCAGATTTCCATTCAAAAACGCGATAATATAAACTTAACAATATTCAAACAAAAAAAGTTAAGTTAATCAGAATTAGCGCACTATTGAATTTTTTCATATTATTAATACAATAAGATATATGACGAGTACGAATATTTAAAAATCTCGCAAATAATTACAACTCTGTTGAAGCAATTACTTCAATTTCAATTAAACAGCCATAATGTAAATTTCTTGTAGGAACGATACA
>JBELIL010000079.1:3284-6941 GCA_042090925.1 Flavobacteriales bacterium | reverse complement strand
TACAGTTATTAAGTAAATTTGTGACATCTGAAATTGCTGATACTACAACTACACACTTAGTTTCATTTTTAACAATGTCAATTATATTGTTAATGCAAAAATCATCTGCTATTGAAGTACCTCCAAATTTTAGAATTTTCATTTAATAGACGTATTAAAGTTTGTATTCTATTTGTTATTAAAAACAAAAATTAAATATCAAAACTATACCAAACTAGATTTAAACAAATTAAATATTAAGATGCAAAAGTACTTTAATTGTTTTGTAAAAAAAAAAAAATGAATTAGCCACCTATGTTTAGGGATAATTTGGGACTTTTATTGTCAACATCAATCTTGATTAGATCATTTTCTTTAATGGAGTCCGATACTATTTCTTGCGCAATTAGATCCTCTAGATATTTTTGAATAGCTCTTTTAAGGGGTCTAGCTCCATATTTTTTATCATATCCCTTGTCCACAAGAAATTCTTTAGCTTTTCTTGAAATTTTTATTTTAAAACCAAGTTTCTTAATTCTTTTAACAACTTGATCAAGCTCGATGTTAATAATTTTTAACATATGTTTTTTCTCAAGGCTATTGAAAATAACGATATCATCTATACGATTTAAAAACTCTGGAGAAAAGGTTTTTTTTAGAGCATTTTTAATTACACTTTTTTCATATTCGTCAGTTTGTGCTTTTTGAGATGAAGTTTCAAAACCTACGCCGATTCCAAAATCTTTGATTTGTCTTGCTCCTAAATTGGAAGTCATAATTATAATTGTATTTTGAAAATTAACTTTTCTACCTAAACTATCTGTTAAATAACCATCATCCAAAACTTGAAGAAGCATGTTAAAGACATCTGGGTGAGCTTTTTCTACTTCATCAAGGAGAATTACTGAATATGGCTTAATTCTCACCTTTTCACTTAGCTGTCCACCCTCTTCATAGCCAACGTAACCTGGGGGAGCACCAATTAATCTTGATATAGCAAATTTCTCCATATATTCACTCATGTCAATCCTAATTAAATTTTCTTCTGAATCAAATATTTCCCTTGCTAAGATTTTAGCTAATTGAGTTTTACCGACTCCAGTTTGACCTAAAAAAATAAAAGATCCTATGGGTTTCTGTGGATCCTTCAAACCAGCTCTATTTCTTTGAATTGCTTTAACTACCTTTTCAACAGCTTGCTCTTGACCAATCAAATTTGAATTTATTGTTTCGCACATTCCAGAGAGCTTATTTTTTTCACTAGAAAGTATTTTGCTAACCGGTATTCCTGTCATCATAGAAACAACCTCTGATATGTGTTCATCAGTAACCTCAATTCTATTTATCTTGGATTCTTCTTCCCACTTTTCTTGAGCTAAAATTAAATTTCTTTCAACTCTTTTTTCATCATCACGAAGTTTTGCAGCTTCTTCATATTTTTGTTTTTTGACAACACTATTCTTATTATTTCTTACAATTTCAAGTTGTTCTTCCAAGTCTACGACTTCTTTTGGGACATTCATATTTTTAATATGTACTCTAGAACCAGCTTCGTCAAGGGCATCTATTGCCTTATCAGGTAAATAACGGTCGGTTAAATATCTACTTGTTAATTCTACGCATGCATCAATAGCAGACTTTGTGTAAGTTACATTATGATGATTTTCATATTTTTCTTTTACATTATTTAGAATTTCGATTGTTTCTTTTTCTGAAGTTTGTTCAATTAAAACTTTTTGAAATCTTCTTTCTAAAGCTCCATCTTTTTCAATATTTTGCCTGTATTCGTCTATAGTTGTAGCACCTATGCATTGTATTTCACCTCTTGCTAGAGCTGGTTTAAACATATTTGAGGCATCTAAACTACCTGTAGCACCACCAGCACCAACAATTGTATGAATTTCATCTATAAAGAGAATGATATCATGATTCTTTTCTAGCTCGTTAACAACTGCTTTCATTCTTTCTTCAAATTGACCTCTATATTTAGTACCAGCTACAAGACTGGCAAGATCAAGAGTTATTATTCTTTTTCCATAAAGAACTCTAGATACCCTTTTTTGAATTATTCTTAGGGCTAATCCTTCGGCGATAGCCGATTTTCCAACTCCTGGCTCACCAATTAACAGAGGGTTATTTTTCTTTCTTCTGCTTAAAATTTGAGAAACCCTTTCAATCTCTTTTTCTCGTCCAACAACTGGATCTAATTTATCCATTTCAGCGAGTCCGGTTATATCTTTCCCAAAATTATCAAGAACTGGAGTTTTAGATTTCCTTGATTTGCCAGATTCAGAAGTTGGAACGAATGGATTTAGTTTTTCGCTGTTTTCAGAATCATCTTTTTCTTCTGGAAAAGATGAATCTGAAATTTCTAGGTAATCTGAATCATTTGTTAGTAATATCTTGAACTGCTCTTTTACCAAATCATAGTTAATATTGAACTTACTCAAAAGCTTTGTGGTTGGGTCATTTTCGTTTCTTAAGATACAGAGTACAAGATGTGCAGTGTCTATTAAATTACTTTGAAATAATTTAGCTTCTAAGAAAGTTGTTTTAAGAGCTCTTTCGGCTTGTCTCGTCAGATGGAGGTTTCTTTTTGTATTCTCAATCCTATCGTTGTTTAGTAAAGCTGGATTTAAAATTTCCACTTTTTTCCTAAGATTATCTAAATCAATATCGATGGCGTTAAGAATTGTAATTGCTTTACCACCTCCGTCACGTAATATACCTAGCACTAAATGTTCAGTTCCAATATGATCGTGTCCTAGTCTTAAAGCCTCTTCTTTGCTGAAAGAAATAACATCTTTAACTCTTGGAGAAAAATTGTCATCCATAAAAAAATATTTTTAAATTAATTTTCAAAGATTGTACCATATTTATTTATTTGGCTAATAGACAAAAAAAAAAATTAAAATCAAAGTAGATATAACTCATTTAGAAGTTGATTTTTTAAAAATAAAATGTTAATAAATAGATAAGAAATAATTTTCTCAAACCCAATAAACACTACATAAAAAAGATAAATTTACAATATAAAAATTTTTGAAATGGCTGAGGGGGAAAAACTTATACCTATAAACATCGTAAAAGAAATGGAGTCTTCATATATAGATTACTCTATGTCTGTCATTGTGTCACGTGCTTTACCTGACGTCCGTGATGGCCTCAAGCCAGTACATAGAAGAGTTTTATATGGTATGCATGAAATGGGTATACGTGCATCTTCATCATATAGAAAATCTGCTCGAATAGTTGGTGAAGTTTTAGGAAAATATCATCCTCATGGTGATTCTTCAGTATATGACACTATGGTTAGAATGGCTCAAGAATGGAGTTTAAGATATATGCTAGTTGATGGTCAGGGAAATTACGGATCCATTGATGGTGACAGCCCAGCTGCTATGAGATATACAGAAGCTAGAATGCAAAAAATCTCTGAAGATTTATTAGCTGATATTGATAAAAACACAGTCGATAAACAATTAAACTTTGATGACACCCTAGAAGAACCTGTTGTATTACCAACCAAAATACCTAATCTTTTGATTAACGGAGGCTCAGGAATAGCTGTTGGTATGGCAACTAATATGCCTCCTCATAATTTGGCTGAGGTGGTGGATGGAATACTTAAGTTTATTAATAATATTTTTATTGAAAAAATTGGTTTATCAGAAAAGG
>JBELIL010000079.1:1473-3184 GCA_042090925.1 Flavobacteriales bacterium | reverse complement strand
AGAATGTATTATTGTTACAGAAATTCCTTATCAAGTTAATAAAGCTGAAATGATAAAGAAAACAGCTGAATTAGTAAACGAAAAGAAAATTGAAGGTATATCAAATATCAGAGATGAATCTGACAGAAAAGGGCTTAGAATAGTTTACATCTTAAAAAGAGACGCTATACCAAATATAGTTTTAAATAAGTTATATAAATTTACACCACTTCAATCATCCTTTAGTGTTAACAATATAGCGTTGGTTAATGGTAGACCAAGACTATTAAATTTAAAAGAATTAATACACTACTTTGTTGAACATAGACATGAAGTTGTAGTTAAAAGAACAGAATTTGAACTAAAAAAAGCCGAAGATAGAGCACATATTTTAGAAGGATTGATAATTGCTTCAGATAATATTGATGATGTTATTAATATAATAAGAAAATCAAAAACTCCTGATGAAGCAAGAGAAAATCTCTCTTCAAAATATGAACTTACTGAAATACAGTCTAAAGCAATTGTAGAGATGCGCCTTAGGCAACTAACTGGTCTTGAGCAAAGCAAATTAAGAGAAGAATTCGATGAGCTTAAAAATACAATTCTAGATTTAAAAGACATCTTAAATAATAAGGATCGTAGAATGGAAATTATTAAAACCGAGCTACTAGAAGTAAAACAGAAGTATGGTGATGAAAGACGATCAGAAATCCAATATGCCGGTGGTAATTTTAGCGAAGAGGACATGATACCAGATGATAAAGTTGTCGTAACAATATCTCACGCTGGATATATTAAGCGAACACCATTGGTAGAGTATAAAACACAAAACCGTGGAGGTGTAGGCCAAAAAGCATCTACAACTAGAAACGAAGACTTTTTAGAACACATGTTTGTGGGTACAAACCATCAGTATATGCTTTTTTTTACTCAAAAAGGGCGATGCTTTTGGATGAGAATTTTCGAAATACCAGAGGGGTCAAAGACTTCTAAAGGAAGAGCCATTCAAAATTTAATTAACATTGAACAAGATGATAAAGTTAAAGCATTTATAAATACCCAAGATTTGAAAGATTCCGATTATGTTAATAGTCATTATGTTGTTATGGCCACGAAGAAGGGACAAATCAAGAAAACTTCCTTAGAAAAATATTCGCGCCCAAGAATTAACGGAATTAATGCTATTACAATTAAAGAAAATGACGAATTATTGGAAGCTAAACTAACCAACGGCAATAGTGAAATTTTAATGGCAGTTAAGACAGGTAAAGCTATTAGATTTCAGGAAAGTAAAACAAGGCCTATGGGAAGAGGTGCATCAGGGGTAAGAGGAATTAAATTAAAAGACAATAAAGATGAGGTAATTGGGATGGTTTCAGTGAATGATGTATCAACAGACATTTTAGTTGTTTCTAAAAACGGATATGGTAAAAGATCAAGTTTGGAGAATTATAGAATTACAAATAGGGGGGGTAAAGGAGTAAAAACTATATCCATTACTGATAAGACAGGTTCATTAGTAGCTATAAAGAATGTAAGTGATGAAAATGACTTAATGATTATCAACAAATCTGGGATTGCTATTAGAATGAATGTTGAGAAACTAAGAGTAATGGGAAGAGCAACTCAAGGGGTTAAGTTAATTAATTTAAAGGGTGAAGACACGATAGCCGCTGTAGCTAAAGTTATTAAGGAAGAAGAAAGCGATGATGATTCACAAGAAAACTTG
>JBELIL010000079.1:0-1373 GCA_042090925.1 Flavobacteriales bacterium | reverse complement strand
ATTCAAACTTATGCTAATGAAATTTATAATTCCGGTAACTATAAAGATGCTGCTTTTAATTATAATCTAGCATTTAAAATGTCACCAGAGAAAACAGATCTTCTTTATTATGCGGCAGTCAGTTCAATTAACGGAAATTATTACGAAAATGCTTTATCATATTACGAAAAGCTAAAAGAATTGAAGTATACAGGGATTATAACTAAATACTTCGCAACCCCACTAGAAACTGGTGTTGAAAAAGAAATTTCAGAAGTTGAATACTCTTTATTTAAAAAATCAGAAGATTACGAAAACGTTAGAGAAGAAGATACCAAATCTGTATATCCAAATATTATAAAATCAATTGCTTTACTTTATGATAATTTAGGAATGCAGGATAAGGCCATTCAAGCCGTTGAGGAGGCAAGAAGCGAAAATCCTACTGACGTTGATTTAATATTAACAGAAGCGAATATAAATTTTCGTTTAGGCAATAATGAAAGGTATTCAGAGTTAATTTCGGAAGCTCTGAAACAAGATTCAAGCAATGCTACATTATATTATAATTTAGGTGTTGTTAGTACGGAATTAGGAGAAAAAAAAGATGCTGAGAATTATTACAAAAAAGCCATCGAACTTGATCCTAAAATGCAAAATGCATACTTAAATTTAGTATCATTGATTTTAGAACAAGAAAATACTATTGTAGAGGAAATGAACTCTTTAGGTACATCAAGAGCTGAAAACAAAAAATACGATGAACTTAAATTAAAACGAGAGTCAATTTATATGGATTGCATTCCTATTTTACTAAAACTTATTGAAATTGATTCAAAAAGTAACCTAGAGGCAATACAGACACTAAAAAATATCTATGCTACAGTTGGAGATACTGAAGGTTTTGCAGAAATGAAAGAACTTTTAGAGGGAATTGAGTCTAAATGATCGTATTATACCTTTATTATCTATTTCTTGATTTAGATTTTTTTAGATTATTAAAATTATTTGACAATGTTAAAAAAGTTTTTGGAGATCAGTCCTTTCCTATACAAAACTTTCATTTTAATAGCTTCAGCTTTTATTATTGTTTATTTTTTACCATTAGACACCCAATATTCTCTTCAGTTTTCCGAGGGCAAGAGATGGACTGGCAGCACTTTATATGCTCCTTTTGATTTCCCAATTATTAAATCAACTGAGGAATTACTACAGGAAAAAAAATCGATTGAATCAAAATCAATTTTATATCTGAATGTAGATAAAGATATGTCTGAAAAAATCTTAAATGATTATTCTAATAGTTTTAATAAATTCTTTCTGAATGAAAATGACTCTGTTAGTTATAAAGATGGTTTAATTATTTTAAACTCTTTTCTAAAAAGAGGAATACC
>JBELIL010000003.1:0-35555 GCA_042090925.1 Flavobacteriales bacterium | reverse complement strand
AATTGATAATCTTTATCGGCTTCCTCCTTTATAATATCTAATATATCATCTATAGTAATCCTACCAAGTAACTGTTTTTTTTCATTAACTACTGGGATAGCTTCCAAATCATACTTAGACATAATATTGGCAACTTCATTGACATCTTCACTCACATTTACAAAGTCTACATTAGGAATATATATATCTTTAACTTTTGACTTTGAGTTTGCTGTTAAGAGGTCTTTTAGAGATAATCTACCAAGTAATTTTTTTTTTGAATTGGTAACATAAATAGAATGAACTCTAGTGACTTCTTTAGCTTGTTTCCTCATTTCTCTAACACAGTTTATAACACTAAGGTTTTCATTCACACTAACAAGTTCTTTAGCCATAAGAGCCCCAGCCGTACCTTCTTGATAATTTAGAAGTTCTCTTATATCTTGAGAGTGTTCTGTGTCCTCAATTTTTGATAAAACCTTTTCCTGCAAAATTTCTGGCAGTTCACCAACAATATCAGCTGCATCATCAGTATCTAGTTCCTCTATTTCCTCAGCAATTTCTTTAGCCGAAAGTTTATTTAAAATTTTCTCTCTAAAGCTTTCGTCAACTTCAGCAAGAGCCTCAGCAGTTATGTCACTTTCTAAAAGCTTGACGATATGAATAGCTTCGTCTAATGAAATTAGCTTTATAATTTCTGCTATATCAGCGTAATGAAAGTTGATTAATTCTTTTTTTAGAATCTCATTTTTATTTTCATAGATGAGAGTTTTTATCTTCTCTAAAAAGATATCATTTACATGTAGCTTTTCCATTTTCAATCAGTTCTGTTAGCGCTATAAAGCCTTCGCCTGAAATTTTCTCGGGTCTCAACCCAAATATACTATCTTCTGTGATACTTTTAGGAATCTTAAATGATTTAAGGCTATTTCGTAATGTTTTTCTTCTTTGTTGAAAGCTGGCTTTTACAATTTTATGCAATAATTTCTCATTACAATTAATCAATATTTTATTTTTTCTCCTTAAATATATAACTCCTGAATATACTTTTGGTTTAGGTGTGAAAACTTCTGGAGATACTGTAAATAAGTACTTCACCTTAAAATAAAATTGAGTCAAAACAGATGTTATACCATACACTTTTGATCCTGGTTTTTCACAAATTCTTTTTGCCACCTCTTTTTGAAACATTCCTACTAAACAATTAATACGTTCTTTATTTTCTATAATTTTAAAAATTATTTGAGATGAAATGTTGTAGGGGAAGTTACCTATTATTGAGACATTTTTTTTCTTAAAAAAGTCATCAAAACTAAATTTCAAAAAATCAATATTTAAAATTTTTTTTCCAAGTTTGGGGAATTTGGATTTTAAGAAGGGTAATAAATCTTTGTCAATTTCAATTAAATACAAATTTGAATAACTTTGAATTAATTTTTCAGTGAGAATTCCTTTTCCGGGACCTATCTCAATTATAATGTCCATTTTATCTATATCAAGGGAATTGACTATTTTTTCTGCAATTTTTATATCTTTTAAAAAATGCTGACCTAATTTTTTTTTGGGATAAAAAAAATCCATCTCGAAAATTTAATTTATGATTTCAAATCCAGTATATGGAACAAGACATTTAGGGATCTCGATTCCATCATTAGTTTGATTATTTTCTAGTAGTGAGGCCATAACCCTAGGGATAGCTAGTGCACTTCCATTTAACGTGTGTACATTTTTTTTGATTCCCTTTTTAGATTTATACTTAATTTTTAATCTTTCAGACTGAAAATTTTCAAAAGTAGAAACTGAACTAACTTCTAACCACTTGTTTTGAGCTGACGAAAATAGTTCAAAATCATATGTGCATGCAGAGGTAAACCCCAAGTCACCCCCACATAACCTTAAAATACGGTAGGGAAGGTTAAGTTCTTTAACTATTTTTTCGACATGATCTACCATTTTTGAAAGGGCTTCTGAAGACCTGTCTTCCTTTTCTAGTCTTACTATTTCTACTTTATCGAATTGGTGGAGTCTATTAAGTCCTCTTACGTCTTTACCATAGCTTCCAGCTTCCCTCCTAAAACAAGGAGTGTAACCTGTAAGAGCGATTGGTAAACTTGATTCATCCAATGTAACTCCTCTGTAAATATTAGTTATAGGAACTTCGGCTGTTGGAATTAAATAAAGGTTTTCTTTTTCTAAGAAATACATTTGACCTTCTTTATCAGGCAATTGGCCAGTAGAAAATGCAGACTGATAATTAACAAGATGAGGGACCTGAACTTCCTGATAACCCTCATTGGTATTCATATTCAAAAAAAAATTTACCAATGCTCTTTGTAACTTCGCACCTTTTCCTTTGTAAACTGGAAATCCAGCAGCTGTGATTTTGACTCCTAATTCAAAATCTATTATATCATATTTTTTACCCAAATCCCAATGAGATAGCAATTTATGTTTTGTTTTGTCAAGTTTTAAAACTTCTTTAATTATTTCATTTTCATCTGAGCTTCCACCTTTTACCACCTTATTTAAAGGGGGATTAGGAATATTACATCTTTGTTCAAACAATGATTTTTTTATTTCATTTAAATCATTTTGATAGTTTTTGTTTTTATTCTTTAATTCAAAAATCTTTTCTTTTAATGATCCAACTTTGGATGAGTCTCCTGATTTAATTTGTTCTCCAATTAATTTTGACAATTTATTTGTCTCCGAGAGACTTGAATCCATAAGTGTTTGAATTTCTCTCCTTTTAATATCTAATTGAAGAATTATATTAATAGTTGGCAAGTAATCAAAGCCCCTTTTCGTTAAGCTTTCAATTATTTCCTTTTTATTATCTCTTAATAATTGTAGTGGTATCATTTTTCTAATTCAAAGATAGACTATTGATTTTATAATTTTTGAATCAAATCTTCACAAAGTTTTTTATCACTGACTAATTGCTTTTCAAGCTCTTTTAAAGAATTAAATTTTTTTTCATTTCTAATTAAATCTAAAACCTCAATTTTAATTTTTTTATCATATAAATTTTCATTTAAATTTAAATAATGTACTTCAGTTGTTCTTACTTTACCATTAATAGTGGGTCTAAATCCAATGTTCATCATTCCAAAGAAATAATGATTATTAATTAAGGATTTCACAAAGTAAACACCATCTTTGGGTAGTAATTTGAAACCTTCAGGAATGAATATATTTGCAGTTGGGAAATCAATTTTTCTTCCAATTCCGTTTCCAGTTACAACCTTACCTGTTATTCTAAAAGGCCGATTCAGGTATTTATTGGCTTTGTAAATATGTCCAGTTGTAATTGCATTTCTAATTTTCGTTGAGCTTACATTTACCGATTTGATTTCCTTGGCTTCTATTTTTTCGACTTCAAAACCGTAAGTAAAACCAAACTTAATTAAGTTATCTACAGTTGCCTCTCTGTTTCTGCCAAAGCGATGGTCATATCCAATAATTAGATATTTAACTGAAAGAGACTTTACAATTATATCTCTAATAAATTCGTTTGCAGTCATCTTTGAAAAAGACATAGAAAAAGGGTGAATAATTAAAGTCTCGACATTTAGTTTTTTAAGTAAATCAATTTTTTCCTCAAGGGTGTCGATTAGCTTGATAGATGTATCACTTCGTAAAATCATTCTTGGATGAGGGAAAAAAGTTAAAACAATAGGCTTGATATCCTTATTCTTTGATACCATTACTAATCGTTTAATTATTTTTTGGTGCCCAACATGCACACCATCGAAAGTACCAATGGTTAAAGCACAGGATTTTAATGGTTTATAATTTTCGATACCATAAATTACCTTCACGAAAAAAGTTTATCTTTAATTGAAAAGTATTGCAAGTATTTTTCTATTTGAAAGATACAAAACCTTTGTATTAAATAGTAAATTTTTGAGAAAGTTAATTTTCGTTTTTTTCACAATAACATTTCAACTTTCTTATTGTCAAGATTACTGGAAATTGAAGACTTCCACAAGACATCAAGATGAAATTGAAGTAAGCAAAGAAATCAATAATATATCTTTAAAATACAAAAGTTTTACCAGCAAAATTCTAAATATAAAGGAAGATGAATCAATTAAAATAGATTTCCCTAATGAAAAAGGAAAACTTGAATTTTTTTCATTGAAAGAAACAAAAACTTTATCCAAAAAAATACAGTTAAAATACCCTAACATAAGAACTTTTAGGGGCTATAGTGACACAAGAAAAAATGTTATTTTGAGAATTACTTTTTCACCGCTTGGTATTTCGGGAACTCTTAGAACACCAAAAGGATTTATTTTTTTACAGCCGTTGAAGAATAGTAATACAGAGCATATTTTTTATGATTCCAACAGCTACAATTATATAGGAGAAAGATTATTTTGTAAAACTAATTCGAATAAACTTAATTCATCAATAAAAAATTTAAATAAAAAAATATCAAATAAGATCATTAATAGAGTGCCTAAATCTTTTAGAATTGCAATTGCAGCTAGCGGGGAGTACACTGAATTTTGGGGAGATAACAATAACCAAAACGGAACTAATTCTGAAGATGCATTTGCCGCAGTAGTTTCTACAATTAACAGACTTAACGAAATAATGGAAGTTGATTTAGGAATTAGACTAATTATTGTATCTGATGCGTCTCTCATTTATGAAGATAAAGAGAGAGACCCATTTAACTCAAATTTTGCAAGTGAAATTAATTCTACTTTGTCTTCATTAGTAGGGGAAGAAAATTATGACTTGGGACATTTGTTTCACCGTGGTCAAGCAAGTGGTGATGCAGGCTCTGTTGGTAATGTGTGTGTTAATGATAGTAAAGATAGAGCTTATTCCGCTCATCCATTTACGGCTACTAACGGTAGTAGCGGAATTTTTTTAAATGATTATTTCGATCTTGATTTTGTTTTGCATGAGGTTGGGCACCAATTTGGGGCAACCCACACTTATGCTTATGATCCAGAACCTTTTGGTGTTTCATCAGAGCCAGGAAGCGGTTCTACTATTATGTCCTATGCAGGATTTGTTTCTGGAGAAAATATGCAGCGCCACAGTGATCCCTATTTTCACTATCATAGTATACAAGATGTTGAATCTTATGTAGATAATGTTTCTTGTCATTCAAATGTCAATTCTTTAAATCAAAAGCCGACTGTAAATGCTGGAGAAGATTTTTATATCCCTAAAGGGACAGCATACTATCTCAAAGCAAATGGATTTGATTCTGATAATGATAATTTAACTTATTGCTGGGAACAACTCGACTCAGGTCAAGTTGATGCATCTAATTTTGGACCTGGTCTTCTTACAGGAAGTATAAATAGATCAATCCCCCCCTCTGAAAATGAGATAAGGAACATACCCAATATTTCTCAAATTTTAAATGGAAATCTGGTGTCATCAAACCCCACTCTTTTTTCCTCGTGGGAGACAGTTTCAAACGTTGAAAGAACTCTTTTATGGGGAGTTACAGTTAGGGACAGAAGTGAATCAAACCCGAATGGAATGGGACAGATTTCTCAAGATGTAAAGAAAGTTTTTGTTACCGCAACTGCTGGACCATTTAGAATTATTTCAAACGATTCAACTGATTTTGTTTGGAAATCTGGATCTAATCAAAAAATAATTTGGGATGTTGCTAATACGGATAAGGTACCTATTAGTACTGAAAGAGTTTCAATATTTTTATCGGTTGATGGTGGAGAAAATTTTTCTATACCTTTAGCTGAAAACATACTAAATAATGGAGAGGCTTACATAATTGTACCAGGAAATATAACAACCGAAAGAGCTAGAGTTAAAATTTCAGCTGATAATAATATTTATTTTGCCGTTAACACATCATCATTTAAAATTGAAGACAGAGACTTCGCTTTTCCTTTTGTTGAACCTGAAAAAACAGGTTGTGGGGATGAAGAATTAACTTTCGAATTCAATTTGAAGACGTACAATAACTTCAATGGTGAAATTCAATTTAAACTTTTAGATTATCCAAGCCAAATATCATATAACATCTCTCCAACTAGTTTAAATTCTTCCGGGACTTTGGGTAGTATTGCTCTAAATCGAAATGAATTACCCTATGGAACGTACAATATCCTTTTAAATGGGACACACGATAATATAACCGAACAAGAAAGTTTTATTGTGAGTTTTTATCCTGACTCGGTCTCTTCACCAAATTTACTTTCCCCAAATAATAACTTAAGTGAAGCTGACATCAATCAAAATTTTGAGTGGTCAAATGTCAATTATGCTGATAATTATCGTTTCGAGTTAAGTACAGTTGAAGATTTTTCTTCTCTTGTTAAAGATGAAAAAACTATTGAAAATAAAATTTCAATTTCAAATTTAGATCCAGAGGAAACTTATTATTGGAGGGTGTCAGCTTTAAATATTTGCAGTAATAGTCTTCCATCTAATTCAAGAAAATTTTCTACAACTATTATAAGTTGTAATTCGTACACATCTAATAATATCCCTTTAAATTTAAAGGACGCAACATCAGCAATAGAAGGGGTAACTGAGGTAAAAATAAATGTGTTAGATGATTTAAAGGTTATCGATTTAGATTTAGAATTGAGCATCGATCATACTTATGTCCAAGACTTAACAATAATACTAATTTCACCTAAAGGAGATGAAGTGATTTTAACAAAAAATTTGGGTGGTACAGGAAGTAATTATACCAATACCGTTTTTGATTCAGAGTCAATAAATCTTATCCAAAATGGGGGACCTCCGTTTACGGGCATATATAAACCAATTGGAAATCTTAAAGATTTATACAACTTAAATTCTGGGGGAGAGTGGACTTTAAGAATTATTGATCAGTACCCAGTTGACACTGGTATTTTAAAATATTTGGCATTAAAATTATGTCTAAGTGGAGAAATTAAATCTAATACAGACAGTGATTTAATTCCAAATGATGAGGACAATTGCCCCTTTGTAACTAATCCTGATCAGGCTGATTTTAATAATAATGGAATAGGAGATTTGTGTGATTTAAATGACATAAGAAATATCAAAATTTCCAAGAGAGATGCAACGTGTAAAGGAAAACAAAATGGAGAAATTCAGATCTCTGCAATAGCGATTTTTGATTATGAAGTTGAAATTTCTGGTAGTAACGGATATTTTCGATCATTTGCAATGTCAAATCAAGAACTATTACTTCAAAACCTAATCCCGGCCACCTATCAGATATGCGTGATGGAAAAAATCAGCAGTTTTCAAACTTGTTATACAGCCGAGATAAGTGAACCTTTACCTTTAAATGTTACAAGTAAAATTAACAAGTCAAATAAAATTATAAGTTTAAATTTTGAAGGTGGTAAAAAATATATTATTAATGTAAATGGTAAAAAGTTTATAACCTATGAAAACGAAAAAGATTTTAATTTAGCAAAAGGACTTAATATAATAGAAGTTAGTACCTCACTGGATTGCCAAGGCACACATAAAGAATACATATATATAGACAAGAAGTCACAGATATATCCTAATCCATCAACTGATAATTTAAATATTTTAATAGGGGGTGATTCTTCGCATTCAGAAATACATATAATTGATATTTACGGGCACATTGTCTATTCTGAGAAAATTAAATTAGACATTATGTCTAGAAATTTCAAACTAGACATTTCTATGCTACCAATTGGAAATTATTTTTTGAAGATTCATTCGAATTCTGGGTTTGAAACAATAAAGTTTATAAAGAAATGATAAAAAAACACATCTCATTTTTTGTACTTATTTTAATTTTCTCATGTAAAGAGTCGATTCCTGATCCCGAGCAGGTAGCTTTAATTAACCCCGAAAACAATAATACTTGTTTATTTTCAAATTCAAATTCAAATTTCGCGGAGGTAGAATTTAGTTGGACAGAATCAAAACATACTGACACCTATGAATTAATTATTGAAAATCAGATAACTAATGAAAACAAGTCAAAAACAACAAATTTAACCACATCTCAAGTTACTCTCGAGAGGGGAGCGCCCTATAGTTGGTACGTAGTGAGTAAATCTGACTCAAGTGAAAATATTGCATTAAGTGAGACTAGAAACTTTTATTTGGAGACACAGTCTCAATTGTCTCACGTCCCATTTCCTGCAAAGCTAATTTACCCTTTAAATGAATCAATTTTAAATTCAGTTAATATAGTTACATTTCAATGGGAAGGATATGATCTAGATGGAGATATTGAAAATTATGATTTGATTATTGAGAATGCTTCAAATGGTCAGGAAATTAAATATGAAAAAATTTTGATTGAAGCACTTGACATAGAACTTCAAAACGGGAATATTTATTTATGGAAAATAATTTCTAGGGACAAGGAAAATAATATTTCCACATCTGTTACTTCCAACTTTGAGTTAGCTAATTAGAAATTTTAAGTATTAAAATTATTCATCGCATTTGATGGTCCAAGTAGAGTGTAAGAAAAAACTGCTTTTTCTATTTTGTTGAAATAAGATTCTATAACATCTAGTTCGTTTTGATTCCATTTATCCAAAACAAATTGGCTTGTATTTTTTTTAGTTTCATTTTTAATTCCAAACCTTAATCTACCATAAATATTGGTTCCTAATTTAGCTTGAAGATCCTTAAGGCCATTGTGACCTCCATCACTTCCTTTTGTTTTGATTCTAATTGATCCAAAAGGAATATTTAAATCATCACAGATAACCAGTAGGTTTTGAAGGTTTATCCTTTCTTTAACCATCCAGTATTTTACTGAATCACCGCTTTTATTAACATATGTTGAAGGTTTTAAAAAAATAAAAACTCTGCCCTTAAAGTTGAACTTTGTAACTGCACCATACCTTAATTCAGTAAAGTTTAACTCTCTACTTTTAGCTATATAATTCAATGCATCAAAACCAAAATTGTGTCTCGTTAAGGCATAATCTATTCCAATATTACCAAGACCAACAATCAAAAATTTTTTCGAAATATCTTTTGGTTGAGGCTTTTTATTTATAAAAGGATTCCACCAGGACATTTAAGTTCTTTTTATATTTTGACAAGAAATTATTCCTTTGGTGGAGTTTCTTCTTTCACTTCCGCTGAATCCTTTTTCCCTTCAGTTGACTCTTCAGCAACCTCTTCGGTCACTTCTTCAGTTTCAGATTCTATTTCCGTCAGCGAGGCTCTAGCAACCTTAACCTGACACACGACTGTGTTATCAGGATGTAGGAATTCATATTTTTCAGTCTTTAATTCTGAAGAATATAGTTTATCCCCTAATTCTAAGTTTGATATGTCAGCAGTTATCAAGTCTGGTAAATTTTTAGGAAGAGCTTTTACCTTCAATTTTCTTTGGTTAAGTATTAAGACACCTCCAGTTATCAATACACCTGGCGCGGAACCCTCAGTTTTAACAGGTATTTCCATTGCAACCTCTTTGCTTTCATTAATTTGATAGAAATCAATATGCAAGATTTTGTCTGATAGAGGATGGAACTGGATATCCTGTAGAATAGCATTTAATTCTTTTTTTTCGAGAATAATCTTGACGGTATGAGCATTAGGGGTATAAACAAGTTTGGAAAGATCTAGTTCTTTTGCGGTAAAGTGAGTGGGCTCAACCTCTCCATATAGTACACATGGAACCAAATCTTGTTTTCTCAACTCCTTTGTTGATTTTTTCCCTAGAACTTTTCTTATAGTCCCATTAATTGTAATTGATTTCATTTTTTTAGTTTAAAAAGTTTTTATCTATTGATTTGTTTAAATGAACATTCTTCATAGTTGATCCAAAAAGTTGAGCACAACTTAAAATTTTAATCTTTTTTGATTCGGGCTTAACAGGTATCGTGTCAGTAATTATTAACTCCGCTAAATTAGACTTTTCTATTTTTTCATATGCATTACCAGATAAAATACCGTGGGTGCATACAGCCCTTACAGATAAAGCACCTCTTTGAATCATTAAATCTGAGGCCTTTGTTAGTGTTCCGGCAGTGTCCACCATGTCATCAACTAGCACAACATTTTTTCCTTCAACATTGCCAATAAGCTCCATATTTTCAATAATATTTGCTTTTTTTCTTTGCTTATAACAAATAACAACATCTGACTCCAAAAATTTAGAATATGCATATGCACGTTTAGATCCTCCCATATCCGGTGAGGCTATGGTTAAATTTTTTAATCTTAAGTTTTTAATGTGTGGAACAAAAATGGTAGAGGCATATAAATGGTCAACAGGCTTTTCAAAAAAACCTTGAATTTGGTCTGCATGAAGATCCATGGTGATTATTCTCGTAGCTCCAGCAGATTCCAACAGCTTCGCAATTAATTTTGCTCCTATTGGGACTCTTGGTTTATCTTTTCTATCCTGTCTTGCCCATCCAAAGTAAGGAAGAACAGCTGTTACATGTCTTGCAGAAGAACGCTTGGCAGCATCAAGCATTAATAGCATTTCCATAAGATGGTCAGAATTTGGATGGGTAGACCCAATAATGAATACTCTAGAACCTCTAACAGACTCTTCAAAAGAGGGTTGAAATTCTCCATCACTAAAATTGGAAAACTTAATTTTACCCAATTTAGCACCGAAATCTTTAGCTATACTCGTAGCTAAATCGTGACTTTGCGAACAGCTAAAAATTTTTGCCTCTGTCATGCTTATTTGGTAAGTTTAAATGGATTGCAAATTTAGAAATTTATTTCGTAATGGAACTTAGAAGGAAACATTTTTAAATGTTACAATTATTTGTTTACATTTATAAAATTGCCTTGGTGGCGGAATTGGTAGACGCGCTGGATTCAAAATCCAGTTCTCTCGGGAGTGTGGGTTCGATTCCCACCCAAGGTACAAATGATATTAATGTTTGTTTTCGGACAAAAGATCTTGGTAAATACTTTTTGTGTTCATAGCCCAATTTAAAAGTGAGTCCTTTTGTTTGTAATCCAATCTGGATGAGGCATGAATAAGTTTATAGGATTTTAAAGGCATTTCACCTTCTTGAATCTCTTCAATAAACTCCTCAAGTTTATGTTCTTTCTTTTTCAAAGAGTATTTATCCCATTTAGAAAAGTTTAAATGTTTTTTTCCTTCATCAATATGATTTTGTATCCACATGGAAACAGGTGAAATATGCGAGTACCAAGGGTAATTTGTTTTATTTGAGTGACAATCAAAACAAGAGTTTTTCATAATTACTAATAAATGTTTATTTAAACTTGTTTCTTCAATAAAATAAGCTAAATCGTAATCATCTTTATTATTTTGCTTTGGTCTTATAAATTGGATTACAACTAATATGAAAACAAATACCAAAAGAATCTTTCTTTTCATATTTTAAAATTTATATTCCATACCTGCATATATTCCAAATGGGTGACCAGGTCTTAAACCAGCAGGAGCCATCGAAACGGCATACTTTTCATTAAACAGATTTAACATTTTAGAGGTGAAAATTAAATTGGAGGCGATGTTCATTCTAAAAGAAATGTCAAATACAAAATATGATGGAATTTCTGTTGTTCCGTCTGCTACCGTTGAAAATTTTCCATTGTAATTATTGCTAAAGTTTATTTCGTACTTACTTGTTTGTATGCTAAATGTTGAATTAAATTGATGTTGAGGAATATATGGTATTCTATCTCCATCACTAACTTCACCCCATATAGCTTGAGTACTTCCAAAGTCACTTAAAAATCTTGCATTTGTATGGGTGTAAGATACAGAAAACGGAAAATTAATTTTATTGTTATTAAATAATTCAGATTTCAATAAAAATTCAATGCCGTTTACTAGCGCCCTTCCTGCGTTAAAGGGATCAACTTCACCAAAACCACCGGTCGCTGCTAAATCATTTCCGAGTAGATTACTATAATTATTTTGATAGGCAATTATTTCTGCATTAATATTATTTATTGAAAACCTTCCTCCAAGTTCAAGATTAATACTTTCTTCAGCTTTTTGACCCTCTGAATTGCCAGGAGGTGAATATCCCTTGTGAATTCCACTAAAAATTGAAAACTTATTATTGAAAGTATAATTAAATCCAATTCCTGGAATAAACACTGAAACACTGTTGTTTCTAAATGAAACCTCATCTAGATTTCTTAGTGGATTAGACTTTCCATAATCATTTCTCGAAAGCTCTATAGACTCATATCTAATTCCAGGAGTAATAGTCAAACCTTTAAATTTATACTTATACATCAAATAGGTTGCAAAAGATTTTGCATAACTAACCCTGTTCCCTTGAGCTCCTGGGCTACCGTAATCTGCAAGTGACATAAAACCATTATTGATATTGTAAATATCTTCCCATTGAAATCTATCCTCTTCATCATAATGTAACCTGAACCCAATTTCTAAATCATTAAAGGATTTATTTTTTCCATACCAATGATAATCAAATTTTGTTTGTACTCCTCTTGAAATATATTCTCTATTATTAGCTTTAACTTTTAAAGAATTATTACTTCCATTTAATGTTCCTTTTATAATTGAAAGGTGAGCAGGATATTGAGAGGGATTTTCAACAATTTTTGATATTTTCTGCGAATTTCCTTCAAAAACTACATCATCAAGTTTGTACCAATTTCTTTTAAATCCATTGTAGTAAAGGTTTGACGAAATTTTAAATTTTTCTGAAAAATTAAATTCGTGAGTTAACATATATTGATTGTGTTCAGCATTCATTTTATCTTTTTCAGAGGCTGAATATCTTAGATACGGATTATTATTAAAATCAGATTCGGTTAATCCTAAATATGTTTCGTTTGAAACTTCGTCATAAGTATGAAATTTGAACTCTAAACTCTGTTTATTTTTGGCTTTTTCAGATGATTTAAATCTTATTTTAGAGGTAATTTCATTGATGTCAAAACCTGTGTTCATGTTATTTCCAAGTGATTTAAATCCATTTGAATTATAATTTAGATACTCTAACATATATCCAAAATTTTTAGTCTGATTTCCAAAAGTTGAATGTAACTGTCCCGTGTTAAAGCTTCCGTAGCTACTTACAACTTTACCTTTGAATGATTCTGGGATTTCAGTCGAAACAAAATTAATAGCACCGCCAGTTGTGTATGGTCCATATTGAATCTGACTACTCCCTTTAAGTACTTCTACGGCATGCATTCTTGCCACAGAAGGAAAATAATAAGCAGATGATGCACTATATGGAGCGGGAGAAATTAATACACCGTCTTCCATTATTGCTATTTTAGAACTTCTCTCAGGCGAAGTGCCTCTGATACTTATATTAGGTCGTAAACCAAAACCATCTTCTTCGTAAACATTAATTCCAGATATTTTATTAAGAGCACGATTGATATCAGTGTAATTAAATTTTGCAAGCTCTTCAATGGAAAGATAATAAGCAGCGCCAGTTCTATTTTTAGCTACAAATTTACTACCCAAAATGGTGTTGGATTTTATGATTACTTCATCAAGAGATGTGATTGAATCCTTTTTTATTTGATCTATTGAGTCTTGGCATTTTAAGTATGAACAACTTAAAATAAGAAAAATTAAAATTTTTTTTCTCATGTTATTTATAATTGGTCTAAATAAATTTAAAGCAAATATAAAATAATACTTAAAAGATAAAAATTTATTTAGAATAATTATAAATAATAAACAACTATGCTATATAGGAAAGAATAATTAATGGGTATTCCCCCAAACTATCTTGAATTTATTTGACCAATTATAAAAAATAGAAAAACAGGAATACCCTTAATTAAAGAATTAGTTATTTTAACAAAAAATGTTAAAATCTAATTATAAATTATGCCCAAGAAAAGCACAACATTCCCTCTGCAGCTAGAGTAGGATTGGCGCAATTTTGAGTTTTGAAATTTATACAATTTGAACAATTAGATTCTTTAGTCAATGACTTTTTAAATGTGTGATCTGAACACACCTTGTCAATGTCTACCTCGATATTGTGCTTTGAGCAATCAAATGTAGATGTAATGTTTTCGCAATTAATGCACGATGAAATTGATTTGACTTCCATAATTAAATTTTAAACAAATATATGTCTATAAACGTTTAGAATTAGTATAAATAACTGTAAATCAATTATTTATATTTAGATTAATTAAAAATAAAATATACTTAGTCAACTATAATATTATATTTTGTTTTATCTGCTCCACAATCAAAGTTAACCTGGTTAACACCCAAAAACATCCTACTCGAAGCTTTTTTAAATCCATAATATTTTTGAGGATCTAGTGAGTCTGGTACTATTAAATTGAGATTTTCTCTACAACTTTCGTTAAATTCAGTATTGGATGTATACATAATGTCGTATCTGTTGCAAACGTGTTTTAAATTTAATGCATCATGACCTAATTCGTGATACATCAAGTCAAATCTTCTCATAACAGACTCTTGATTCCAATATCCCTCCTTTAATTCTATAATGATATCATCATCACATACTCTTTTTGCAACACCTATAGCACTGCCTCTTTCCCATACATCGTCGCTAATTATAGTAATTATCATTTCTTTATAATCAATTTCAACATCTAAATCAGATGCATCTCTAAAAAATGCTGTTGCATAATCATTTGGATCCAGTAAGTCTAAATCCTCATAATTAGGATCAACTCTGTAGTCAACATCCTCGGGACAAGATTCAATTTCAATAGAATCAAATTTAAAACCTGTAGATGTGGATTCTATTTCACCCAAATCGGGATTGGTGTAAATATTTTTTTTGGTCAGGTTTAAGTTGTTTTTTTCAAAAAAAAGTGAATACTCTATAACGCCTTTTTTTTTGTAGTCTTCAATCCAATCAGTTTTAAATGCGTATCCCTGTCCATTATTTTGTAACAATCTAAAATCTTCTCTTAAGTTTATTATTTCTGTTTGCCAACAATTAATCTTACTATACTTATTTTCCTGTATACTTAGTGACAAATCACTGAGATTAAAACTTAGGATTAACTTTCTGTCATTCAAGGTGAATTGATATTTTGACTGAACCCTTTCAAAAAAATAATTATATGTTATCTCTGGAATTACTACAGTTTTTTCTTCAGAATCCTTGGAGCAACTCAAAATTAAAAGCGAGAATATTGCAAAAAAAATGTTCCTCATAGTTTTACTAGGGACTAAAACAAAAATTTTATATTCGAATGCTTTACGTTTCATAAAAATCATTTAAAATTATAAAATTTACCTAACCAATTAAAAATTTATTTACTCTCTATTAAATCACTAATTTCAGAAATAGAAACTTTAGATGTTGCCCCTTTTTTAGAAGCAACCAGTGCAGCAACTGCACATGCTTTTTTTAAGACTTCTTCAGGTTTTGCATTATTTAAAATTCCTTCAACAAGAGTTGCTAGAAAGGAGTCTCCGGCACCAATAGTATCTGATACAGTTATTTTAAATCCGTCTTGAAAGTAAAATAAATTATTGGTGTAGTAACACGCACCTTTTTCACCCATAGTAACACAAATATTGGTGGTCTTGGTTTTCTTTGAAATTATCTTGATCATACTTTCTAAGGATGTTTCTTTCCTATTGTATATCGAAGAAATTTCGATGATTTCCTCGAGGTTGAATTTTATAAAATCTGAGGATAACATTAATTCTTCTATTAAGTTGAAGTTATAATATGGAGATCTTAAATTTACATCGAATAACTTAAAGGGAGCAATTTTTAAAAGTCCCTTAAGAGTTTCTCTAGAAGTTACATTTCTGCATATTAAACTTCCAAACACAAACATTGAACAATTTTTAACCAACCTTTCAATCTTTACGTTATGATTTATGTCATCCCAGGCAACAGGATTTAATATTTCGTAATCTGCAAATCCGTTTTTATCAATTGAAACATTAACCTCGCCAGTTTTATAAATTTTTGAGATTTGGATATGTTCAGTTTCTAGACTGTTTTTATTTAAAAATTCTATAAGCTGCCTTCCCAATGAATCATCTCCTACTTTGCTGATAATTGATAATGAATTTTGGAAAGAATTAAATCTATAAGCGAAATTTAAAGGAGCACCGCCCGGTACATTCCCGGATGGCAATTTATCCCATAAAATTTCACCGAAACTAACAACTCTTGACATCTATTTTATTTTAGAAGTTCATTTGACAAAGTTTCTAAAGACTTACCCTTTGTTTCTGGCATTGAAAAAACAACAAATATCAACTGAAAAATCATCATTAAAAGGAAAACAAGAAAAACATAGGATGCACCTATACTAGCAAATAAAAATGGTATCATAGAAGGAATAAGAGCTGCTAAAATCCAGTGTGTGGAGGTTCCAAAAGATTGTCCACTACTTCTAATATGGTTTGGGAATATTTCTGAAATATAAACCCAAATCACACTTCCTTGTCCAATTGCATGAGCAGCAATGAACAAAAAAAGTGACACGGGAAGAATAATACCTCCCCATGAAAATAAAAAGGATAAAAAAATAAAAGTAAGTGAAATTATATATCCAATAGAACCAATAATCATAAGTACTTTTCTACCTAATTTGTCAATTAGTGAAATGCCTATTATAGTGAATATTAAATTTGTAAAACCAATTCCAATACTGCTTAGAAATGCTGAATTTTCTCCAAGGCCTCCTTCCTGAAAAATTCTTGGTGAATAATATAAAAAAGCGTTTATACCAGAAAATTGATTAAAAAAAGCTATCATAAAAGCTAGATATAAGATAAATCTATACTTATTTTTAAAAATGCTGTCGTTTTTTTGGAATTCGTTTTTAGTTTCAGAAATTTCTTTTAAAAAAATCTGCTTTTCCTTTATTGAAAACAACTTTTCATAAATAAATTCGGATTTGGAAACATCACCACTTAAAAAAATCCATCTTGGACTCTGAGAAATATAAAATACCATGATTGTATAAATTATCGCTGGAAATGCTTCAACCCCAACCATAAATCTCCAACTACTTTCTCCTAATTCTTTTAGAAAAAAGTTCGATACAAAAGCAAAAAGAATACCAATAACAATATTGAGCTGATAATATCCTACAAGCTTACCTCTTTCATTTGAAGCTGAAATTTCTGATATATATGCCGGAGCAGCGATGGTGGAAATTCCAATTCCAACACCTCCTAAAAATCTAAAAAATGCAAATGTTATTGGATCATAAGAGATTGCAGAACCTATTGCTGATATTGAGTAAAGATAACCTATCCAAAGTAGGGTTCTTTTTCTACCAAAGTAATTGGTTGGTAACCCACCAAAGATAGCTCCAATTACAGTCCCCCACAAAGCCATACCAATTACTACCAGTCCGTGAAATAAGTCAGAAGAACTCCATAGTTCTTGTAATTTTTGATCTACTCCAGAAATAACAATGGTATCGAATCCAAACAAAAAACCTGCAAAAGCAGCTATGTATGAATATTTTAATCTTCTTTTAATTTTACCCACATTAAACATACTTGTAAAGGTATGATGAAATGATTTATTTGTAAATTAGATATAAATAATTAAAAAATTGAAAAATAAATTTGTAATTACAACCCTGATAATATTATTCGCTAGCGCATGTAGTGAAAATAAGAATGAGTCGGAAAAAGAGTTAATCCAACGAGCACATAAAATACATAATAAGGTTCTCACTTTAGACACCCATGCAGACACACCACTTAGAATGATTGAGCCAGGTTTTGATATGTCGGTCAGACATGACCCAAAAAAAACAGGATCCAAAGTGGATTATCCAAGAATGAAAGAAGGTGATCTAGATGCTATCTTTTTTGCTGCTTTTGTTGCTCAAGACATACGAGACGATGATGGTAATGGAAGAGCTAAATCCCTTTGTTTACAAATGATAGATTCAATAACGACATCTATTGATAGAAACTCTGACAAAGTTGGTTTAGCATTAAATCCGGACGATGCTTACACTTTAGAAAAAGAAGGAAAACATGCCATTTACATTGGAATTGAAAATGGATATCCAATAGGCAGTGACATATCAAATGTTGAACTTTATTATGATAAAGGTGTCCGTTATATCACCTTGGTTCATTCTTCAAATAATGATCTTGCTGATTCAGCCACTGATCCTAATGGAATGGAACACAATGGTATCAGTGATTTAGGGTCAAAGGTTATTGGTGAAATGAACAGATTAGGAATAATGGTAGATATTTCACATGGAAATGATAGTGTTTTCTATGATGCAATAAAAATATCCAAAGCCCCAATCATTGCAAGTCATTCAAATGCAAGGGCGGTAACTAATCATAAGCGTAATTTCACAGATGAAATGTTAAAGTTAATTGCAAAAAATAGGGGAGTAGTTCAATTAACAATGTTAAGTAATTATTTGCGTGAAGCTAAGCCTAATGTAAAGCGTGATTCAGCGTTAGCAGCGTTTCGGTCAAATATGAAGACGGTTTCAGAAATGAATGTAGATGAGCGTGATGATTATAGAGAAAAAATAAATCTAATAAACAAAAAATATCCTGACCCATCAGCAAATGTTGGTCATGTGGTTGATCACATCGACCACATAGTCAAAATTGCTGGAATCGACCATATTGGCATTGGATGTGACTTTGATGGAGGTGGTGGCATTGACGGAATTTTTGATGTAAGTGAAATAAAGAATATTACAGTTGAACTGGTTAGACGAGGTTACAATGAAGCCCAAATTGAAAAAATATGGGGAGGAAATTTAATCCGAGTCTTTAGAGAGGTTCAAGCTTATGCAGAAAAAGCCGGTGCGAGTTCAATCTAGTTTATTTTAATTAACAGTAGCGTGTATCAATGGTTCCTTGCTCTATTACTTTCATCTAGCATTACTTTTGCTCATCCTTTAAGGTTATCCTTATGCGAAATTGAATTTTATTCAAAAGAAAAACTACTCACAGTTAATCTGAAACTTTTTTTAACTGATGTCAACGAAGCTTTAGTTTTTGATCCATTTAGTAAAGAATTGGCTTTTTGCCAACCAAATGAACACTCCGATGCAGATAAGATGTTGATGGATTATCTGAACAGATTTTTTTATGTAAAATTTAACAGAAAAAAAATTGATCTAGAAATTAAGAAAAAAAAACTGAGTGGGGAAGGAGAGAATATAGCACTTTGGGTATATCTTGAAAAACCCGTGGAGGAAATATTTAATTCAATGGAAATAAAAAATGCAGTCTTTACAGATTTATTTTATGATCAAAATAATATAGTTTATATTCATGTAAATGATGAATCTAAAAGTGTAATGCTTAACAAAAAAACATCAACTTATGAATTAAATTTTTGACATGAATCCATTTAGATTTTACCTTAAGTTGGGTTTCGAGCATATATCTAATCTAAATGGATATGATCACATCCTTTTTTTAATAGTTCTATGTGCCGTTTACAGGATACAACAATGGAAAAAAATTCTTATCCTGGTTACTGCATTTACCATCGGACATAGTATAACCTTAGCTCTTGTTTCATTTAATTTATTTAACATCCCATCAAATGTTATAAAATTTCTTATTCCCGTAACTATATTTATTACAGCTTTGAATAATGTAATAGGTTCAAATCTAAAAGGAGAATATGCTAATATGAGTAAAAATTATTTTATCGCACTTTTCTTTGGACTTATTCATGGTATGGATTTTTCAAATTATTTTAAAGCTTTAATCTTAGATAAATCATCAATAATTAAACCATTGTTTGGATTTAACTTAGGAATTGAATTTGGACAATTACTAGTTGTATTTTTTGTTATTTCAATTTCATTTTTATTTCTAAATGTAATTAAAGCAAAAGATCGCGATTGGAATCTTTTCATCTCAGGCGCTGCAGCTGGGATCTCTTTGATTTCAATGTTGGAAAACAAATTTTGGTAGTACATATCGTAATTTCTACTATTATTAAGGTATAGAAATAATAAATCAAAATCTTAGTTTGATATTAAAGATGACGGTTGAATTAGAATAGTAATTAGAATTTAAAATCATGAACAGATTTATTCTCTTTTAACAATTCTCTAAGTTCAAAAGGCACATCCCAGTGGTCACCAAATTTTGATTTAAATTCATCACAGTCCTTTATAAAATTATCCATTCCGATATAATCTATATAGGATAAAGCTCCACCGGTATAAATTGGGAAACCCCAGCCAAGAACTGAACCAATATCTCCGTCGGTTGTAGAACGAAGTACTCCTTCAGCAAGACATCTAAAGCTTTCGAGGGATTGTCTATGTAACAAACGTTTTGAAATTATATTTTCAGGAAATGCGTCTTTTTTTTGATTAAATACCTCTTTCAATCCTTTCCAGAGTCTCTTTTGTTCTCCTTTTGGATAATCATAAAAACCAGCTCCATCTCTTTTCCCGGTTCTATTATGCGTATTTATTAATTTTTTAATAAGGTTGTATGTCCTTTTTTCTGAATCCTTTTTCTCAGAAGGGTCACTTTCAAAAACATGAGCACTTAATGTTAATGAAACCTCATCATGAACTGCAAGTGGTCCAACAGGCATCCCTTTTTTAATGGCTATTCTTTCAATTATTTGAGGAGCAACTCCTTCTTCTAGAAGAAACATTCCTTCGCTAACATAAGTTCCAAAACATCTGGATGTGAAAAATCCTCTACTATCATTAACTACAATTGGCACTTTCCTAATCGCAACTGTATAATCAATAGCTGCTGCAATTGCTTTATCTGAAGTTTTGTCTCCAACAATAATCTCAACAAGTGGCATTTTGTCAACTGGAGAAAAAAAGTGAATTCCAATAAAATTTTCTGGTCTTTTAGATGATTTAGCGAGCAAACTAATTGGAATGGTGGACGTATTAGAACCATAAATTTTATCATCTCCTAAAACAGCCTCCGTTTCTTTGGTAACTTTATCTTTCAAATCTACATTTTCAAAAACTGCTTCAATAATTAAATCACTACCTTCTATATCTTTAGGGTTTTCGGTTGGGATAATCTTTGATAAAGTAGCTTGTTTTTTTTCTTCTGTGGACCTGCCTCTTGAAATCGCTTTGTTAAGTAATTCTTCAGAATATATTTTACCTTTTTTAGCTCCATTAATTGTCACATCTTTTAAAATCACTTCCATTCCGGCTCTAGCCGAGACATATGCAATTCCAGAACCCATCATTCCTGCTCCTAAAATTCCAATTTTTTTAATCTCGTACTTTTCCTCGTTTTTAGGTCTTGCTTTTCCTTTTGCCGCACCTTGAATTCCGAAGAATCCGGTTCGAATCATATTCTTTGCCTCCTTACTGGTAACTGCTTCTATAAAATATCGAGCTTCAATTTCAAGAGCTCTGTCAATTGGTATTTGTATTCCATCGTGTATAACTTTAAGAACTTTTTGAGCAGAAGGATAATTTCCGTGAGTGAGTTTACCCACATTTCCAGATGCTCCAGCTAAAGTTTGAACGCCATTTGGTGTCCAAATACCTCCTCCTGGAATTTTATGTTTTTTATTATCCCATGGCTGAAGAGGATTTTTCATATTTATGATGTATTCTTTTGCCTTGGACAGCATCTGTTCTTGAGAATCAACTACTAAATCTATTAATCCGTCACTTAATGCTTTTTGAGGTCTTGCCTCAATTCCTTGAAGAATATACATTAGAGAATTTTGTAATCCTAGGATATATGGACTCTTAGAAGTACCTCCAGCTCCTGGAAATATTCCAGCTTTTATTTCAGGAAAACCGATTTTAATTTTCGTTGTACTTAGTGATATTCTGTAGTGACAAGACAAGCACAGCTCTAGACCACCACCTAGTGCAGTTCCATTAATTGCTGCTACAAATGGTTTTCCAGAAGTTTCTATTTCTCTAAGCCCTTTATGAAAAAATATGATGCCCTCATAGAACTCTTTTTTGTCTTTTATCGGTTTAGCAAGCATTCTCAAATCTCCACCTGCCATAAAAATGGGTCTTGCTGATGTAACAATGACTCCTTTTACATCTTTATCATCTATAGCAATTTTTGCTATTTCAAAGTATCGGGTGATAAAATCAAGTGTAAGAAGATTTGCCGGTTCTTCTTTTTGATTTATTTCTATTAAAGCAACTCCATCTTTATCAACAGAGTAACTTAAAAATTTGTCTTTAATATCTTTCATTAGATTTATACACGTTCTATAATTGTTGCAATACCCATTCCTCCTCCTATACAGAGTGTAACCAACCCAGTATTCAAATCTCTGCGTTCAATTTCATCCATAATTGTTCCGGTTAATATACATCCTGTAGCTCCTAAAGGATGTCCCATAGCTATTGAACCTCCGTTAACATTGACGATACTAGGATCTACACCCGTTTTTTCCATAAATAGCATTGGAATAGCCGAAAAAGCCTCATTAACTTCAAAAAGATCAATGTCACTTAATTTCATGCCTAACTTTTTTAGGGCCTTCATTGAAGCTGGTGCCGGCCCTGTGAGCATAATTGTTGGATCAACACCATGAATGGCAGCGGTTAAAATTTTGAATCTAGGATTAAGATTTAATTTCTTACCAATTTCTTTATTCCCAATTAGAGTTATTGCGGCTCCATCAACAATTGCAGAAGAATTACCAGCATGATGTACGTGATCTATTTTCTCAACCTCAGGATACTTATCTAGTGCAACATCATCAAAGCCCCCCATTGATCCAATCATTTCAAATGCGGGCATTAGAGTAGACAATCCGTCAAGGTTTGTATCAGGACGAATATTTTCATCGGTCGAGAGAATTTCTATTCCGTTTGTATCTTTAACTGAAATCCTCGATTTAAAATAATTATTTTTGTCTGCTTTTGCAGCTCTCTTTTGAGATTCCACCGCATATTTATCGGTTTCCTCTCTTGTGTATCTATATTTTGAGGCAATTAAATCTGCAGAAATACCCTGTGGAATTATATTCCCCGGAATTGCAAGGTTAGGATCTATAAACATTCCACCTCCATCGGATCCCATTTTTACACGTGACATACATTCAACTCCTCCCGCTATAATTAGATCTCTGTAGCCAGATTTAATGTAGGCAGCTGCTTGATTAATGGATTCAAGTCCTGAGCCACAAAATCTATTCAAAGTCACCCCACATAAATGATCACCATAATCAGCTGCTTGTGCGGCAGATTTTGCAATATTTGCGGCTTGGTCCATGACTTGGGTAACACAGCCAAGAATAATGTCTTCAACTAAAGTTGTGTCGATATTGTGTTTATCTTTTAAATTTATCATGGTTTGTTTTACGAGTTCAGTAGGGGTAATGCCTAGTAAAGCACCTTTGTTATTTCCCTTACCTCTGACCGTTCTTACCGCGTCATAAATAAATGCTTCCATATAATTTTTGGTAATTAAATTAAGTCTGACAATTTACAATAATGAGATTTATTGGGCACGAAAAACCCACTAAAAGTCATATAAATTATTTTTAATTTATTTCGAAACTTTTTTTTGTTTTTTACTTTGTACTTTTTCTTTTTTTGCACTTGGATCTTTTCCAAACATACGTTCTATACGATCAGGAATATAATTTTGGTTTTCATCCTCTTCGTAACCCATTGAAGTACTAATTAAGCCATAGGCAACAATACCACCTATAAGAACAAATATCGCTACAAACACTGCAACTATCTCATTCATAACTGTTTATTTATATTAAATATACAATTTTTTTATCCCTTGGGTTTATTTTTTTCTTTAACCAACTTCTTTTTTTTATTTTTCACATGCATTTCAAGCCATCTGTCTTGTTCCCAAATAAGATGCAATATTGATTCTTTAGCTCTATAACCATGGCTTTCTTTTGGAAGCATAATTAGTCTTGCTGTTGCACCAAGCCCTTTCAGAGCATTAAAATATCTTACGCTTTGCAACGGGTAGGTTCCTGAATTGTTATCTTCCTCACCATGAACTAACAATAGTGGAGTTTTCATTTTATCTGCATGCATGAAAGGTGACATCGAATAATAAACATTAGGCGCTTCCCAGTAGCTTCTTTCCTCACTTTGAAATCCAAAAGGAGTAAGAGTTCTGTTATATGCTCCGCTTCTAGCAATTCCTGCAGCAAATAAATTACTATGACTTAATAAGTTAGCAACCATAAATGCTCCATAACTATGTCCACCAACTCCAACTCTTTCTCTATCAATAAAACCCATTCTGTCCACCGCATCTATAGCTGCCTTTCCATTGGCAACCAATTGTTTTCTAAACGAATCATTTGGTTCTTTATCTCCTTCACCAACAATTGGAAACTCGGCTCTGTCTAAAACAACGTACCCTTGTGTTGCCCAATAAATAGGGTTCCTCATTGATGGATAAGTAAAGGTATTTGGATTACTTCTCTTTTGAGAGGCAGTAGACTTATCCTTGTATTCTCTTGGGTATGCCCACAAAATCATAGGTTTTTTATCGTCTACAGATACATCTTCGGGCAAATACAATACTCCACTTAAATCAAGACCATCATCTCTTTTATATGTAATGATTTCTTTTTTAATTTTTTCAAGTGCCTTAAACGGATTCTTAAAAAACGTGACCCTATTTAGTTTGTTTAATCCAATTTCTCTAAAGTAATAATTTGGAAATTCTTTTGGCGACTCGATTCTAACAAAAGCTTGATTTTTTTCTGGATCATAATCGATTATATTTTCGTATTTTTTTGTGTAAGAGGATTGGTAAAGTCTTTCTGTAGAGTTTGTCTCTAAGTTTATTTTATCTATAAAAGGGAACTGGCCTTTCTCAGTGAATCCTGAACCTATTAAAAAAGTAGTTTTATTTTTAACACTTAATATTTTTGTGTTGTATTTGCTATTTTTCATTAAAAAATTACCGGGATCAGAATAAATATCTTGATAATTTCGATTTTCAATAACTAAAGCTTTTTTAGATGGCTTAGATGGATTAAATAAATAAGTTTTTACATTTCTATTGTTCCACCAAGTATCGTTAGCTATAGCTATGTCCTTGTTACCCCAAATAATATTTGATAGACGATTGTTCACCTTAAGAATTAATTTTGGATTATTATTAAATGGATAATCCCACTGGTAAAGAGCATCTCTGTATTCAACTTTATTTTCAGGATCCCCTTTATCTAATGCTTTAAAGAAATATAATGATGCTCCAACATCTTTTCTCCATCCAATATTTCTAGGTTCATTTGTAGTAGACATCCTTCCCTTTGGAAGTTCCTCCATAAGTGGGGAGTCTTGAATAACCTTAACCAAGTCGCCACTGTTTTTATAAACTCTATATTCTGTTGGAAATCTATAATAGGGAACTAAATACGAAAAAGGTGTTTTTATAAAACTTACCATAACCAAACTACCATCTGGGGAAACCGAAACTGAGCGATACATTTTCGAGTTTAGGAAATTTTTTTGTTTTCCTTCGAGCGTTATTTTAATAATATTTGATAAACTTAATTGAGTGAAATTAAATGCATCGTCAGGATTTTTAATTAAATCCTGATATGTTCTGTTTTGAGCCTTTTGCCCTTCATTTTCAGTTATAGTTGGTCCTGTTGGGACAATACTATTTCTATCGATCAAGGGTTTTCTGCTGTTTGGAATAGTCTTAATTAAAAGTTCATTGTTGTTTTTAAGCCATGTAATCGGGTTTCCAAGAGTTGAATTTATATTTGAACCATAAATCTTTTTAGCACTTAGAGTTTTTAGATCTGCTATCCATAACTCTACTCCTTCATCTGTTGTATTTGTTAATGCAATTTTGGATTCGTCTGGAGAAATTTTAAAGTTTGAAAGTTTTGGGTTTAAGGGTAAGCCTTGTAATTGATTTGGCTCTTTACTATTTGATAATTTTAATACTTTTACATTTTTGTAGTATGTTGTTCTACTTCCAATATATTTGGACGGATTGACTCTAAGTCCCGCAATACGGAGCTCTTCTTGAGATAAATCAGAAATACTTTTATAGGCGTCTCTGTATAAAAGAACCATGTTTTCATTTTTACTATCTTTTATCACTGTGGGAGCAAGCTCCACGTCAATTAATTCGAGTAACTCTTTTTTTGGTATTTGGTAAGAAGTTTTTTCTTGTGATGATAACAAAAAAGATGTTAAGAAAAATACTGAGCAAATGAGATTTTTTTTCATTTTAAAAATTTAAATTTCTAGGAAAAAAAAGGAGATCATTTGATCTCCTTTTTTTATAAAAAATGTCTATTTAAATATTAATATCCTGGGTTTTGAGAAATATTTTCATTTGAATTAGTCTCTCCGTCAGGAATAGGAAGAATAAATAAATTATTCGGATAGCTTAGATTACAAGCTTCTGGAACAGAAGTACAATCTAAAACTCTAGCTAAATTTTGCTTTCTCCTATTGATGTCAAATATCCTATGACCCTCAAAAGCTAGTTCAGCTCTCCTCTCGTTGTAAACCTCAGTTTTTAGAGCTGCTCCGGTTGCTGTAACTGCTGCAACTCCAGGGTTAGCTCTTTGTCGAATTAAATCTACATCTGCTTGAGCTCCAGCATCATTTCCTAGGTTTGTTCTAGCTTCAGCTCTATTTAAGATAACTTCAGATAGTCTTATAATAGAAACATTATCTGTCCCGTTTAGTGGACCTTCACTAGGCCATTTATCTACCCTAGCTGGACCAAGAGGTAATTTAGCAAAATCTCCAATTAAATTACTGTCAGTCGTAATCATTGTCCTTCTAATGTCACCATCCTCCATAAGAGCATACCAGTCATTAGAGGGCAAATAGTCACCATAACCTGTAATTTTATACATACCTCCAATATGGTTTGAACCAGTATTATCAGTTTGATTGTAGATCATCTCAAAAATAGCTTCAGAAGACAAACCATCTATAAATTGCGTTGGATATGCATCTCTACTGACAAGTGTGTAACCATAATTATTAATTACACTAGTTGCTTTTGATTCAGCATTAGTCCAATCTTCCATATATAGGTATACTCTTGACAGAATTGCTTCCGCTGCAGCTTTAGAGAAATACCCAGCATTCTTCTGAGTACCTGTTATTAAAGTTGTAGCTTGATTTAAATCTGCAATAACTTGAGCGTAAACCTCAGCCACAGTACTTCTAGAAGGTTTATTCTGGAAGTCAAATTCTGTTACTATTGGAACTCCTAAATGGCCTGCACCTGCAGAAAAGCTATACGGCTGAGCATAAAAATTAGATAGCATAAAATAAGCAAGCCCCCTAATTCCGTAAGCTTGACCTTTTAATGTACTAAAATCTGCTGCTAATTCAGCTCCTGGATCGAAATCAGAATTTATTACTGAATTTGCAATATTAATAGCTTCATAAAACTCTTCCCATATGTCTTCTGGTATAAAGTCTGTTTCACTTCCATTGTATTCTGCCCATTCTTTAGCTCTGTTTGCACTTGCATTCTGTTTCACGTCTTCTCCCATTACATCTGGAACAAGTAGGGTGTATCTTCCGTAAAGAGCGGCATTTCCACCTCCTTGAAGTTGATCGTGAAGACCTAAAACGGCAGTTTGAAAATCTTCAAATGTTGTTAAAAAATTATCATTTGAGATGTTTTGTTGTGGCTGTAGATCAAGAAAATCTTCTGAACAAGAAATTGTTGATATCGACAGCGCTAAGAAAAAACTAAGTTTTATTATATTTTTCATTTTCTTCATTTTTAAAAATTAAAACCCAACGGTTAACCCTAAACTTGTAGTCTTAGGCAAGGGTGTCATTGTGTTATATACCCCATCAATCGCTTGGTCTGGATCGAATGGTAAATTATCGGCTGCAGTCCATGTCCAAATATTATTCATATCCAGATAAACTTTAAATGAATTTATACCAATATTTCCAAATAGATCTGTAGGAAGATTGTAAGATAAATTTAAGCTTTTAAGTCTTACATAGTCACCCTCATATAAATATCTACTATTAGGTCTTTGGTTAGAAGACTGGTTCCCTCCCCATCTATGTCTTGGGAATTCAGCCGCCTGACCTGCAGTAGTCCATCTATTGTTGAACGCATAAGTCGTCGTACTTCTTGGAGTAAATCTTCCATCCCCATGTATAACCCACCCTGGGTTAAAATAAAGATAGTTTCCAAAAGAATAATTAAAAGTCATACCAAGAGAAAAATCTTTGTATTGTGCATTTAAATTAAACCCACCAAAAAAATCGGGTGTAGCACTTTTACCTTCCATATAAACTCTTTCGGTTTCACCTACACGATTTGTAGTTGAGTTGTAATTTATGCTACCATCCGCATTAGCTAAGTACCAAAGAGGGTCTCCGTTAGCAGGATCGACTCCGGCCCATGGAAAGAGGAAATATTCTTGAAAATCTCTCCCTTGTTCAATCTTTTTAGTAGATCCAACAATAGCTTCAGGTAAATAAGTCACTTCATTATTAAGGGTAGTAGTGTTGAAGCTAAGACCCAAGAAAGCTTCCGAAGTTTGAATGATATCTACACTTAAGTCAACTTCAATACCTTTATTTTCCATATCACCTATGTTTTGTGCTACAGAGCTAAATCCAGTAGTTAATGAGAGAGGCCTATCTAAAAGAAGGTCAGAGGACGTTCTTTCAAAATATTCCACGTTAAGTCTTATTTTATTATCTAAGAAAGTTGCGTCAAGACCTATATTGAAGTTCTCTTGAGATTCCCAAGTTAGCAGGTTATTAGAAACCTGAGATGGAGCGGCACCAGGATTACCATCGTAATCTCTTGTAAAGCCCCATAGTCCAGCCCAATCAAAGTTTCCAATACCAGCATTACCAGTCTCACCGTAACTTGTTCTAAGTTTTAGAAAATCAATGAATCCTGTGTTTTCGATAAGTCTTGTCATGTTCCATCCTAATCCAACAGAATAAAATGTCCCCCATCTTTGATCAGGACCAAATCTAGAAGAACCATCTCTCCGTACGGATAGAGATGCAAAATATTCACTGTTAAAGTCATAGTTTGCTCTAGCAAAATACGATTGAAATGCATAATCTGTTCTTGCACTGTAGGCCTGTGTTGGATTTGCAGCACTTGCAGCAAAATTCAAATCAGGGTGAGAAAAACCTTCTCCTCGTAATTCAATAGTTCTAGTCTTAACTTTCTGTGCCTCGTAAGCAGCAAATACATTTAAATTATGATTTCCTGGAAGAGAAGGCGTGTATTGTACACTTTGTGTGCCCAGCCAGTTAGTTTGAGAAATTCCTCCCTCATTGGCATAACCACCAATTCTACGACCATCACCATATCTTCCATTTGCAAAAAGATATTCATCAACTTTAAGTAAATCAAAACTCCAATCGGATTTGATAATTAAACCATCCATAATTTCATAAGAAACTTCAAAAACGTCTGTTAACCTCATTTGAGAAAGTTCTCTGGCATCATCGTAGAGATGACCAACTGGGTTATTACCACCCATAAAGAAGTTTTTGTGATCTCCATAAAATCTTCCAGTTGAATCATAAACAGGAACGGTTGGTGCCATTAGATATGCAAGATAAAAAGGAGCTTGCCATCTGGTACCATCTGTAATTCCTCTTTGGTCAAAAGTAGAAATGTTAACATTATTACTCACTTTGAACTTGTCAGTGAGCTGAGCATCGACATTTAATCGGGATGAAAATCTTTCAAATTTATTTTCTTTAACCATACCGTCGTTGTCAAAATAATTAGCAGAACCAAAATATTTTACTTTTTCGCTACCTCCACTGAAACTAAAATCATATTCTTGAACGACACCTGTCTGCGTCATTTCATCAAGCCATATTGTATTGTAATTCTGCCCAGCAGCATTAAGTGGAAACTGGCTAGCAAATAAAGCGTTTGCCTCATCTGCTGATGTTCCTCTTGCGATGTATCCTTCGAAATGAAGTTGTTTGTATTGAGTTGAATTTAAGCCTTGTAAAACACCATCATAAGCGAACTGTTGTGTTCCGTATCTAGCTCTGAAAGTGAAAGTTGGATCACCAGTTTTTCCGCTTTTAGTTGTAATCAAAACAACACCATTAGCACCTCTAGATCCATATATGGCAGTAGATGCAGCATCTTTCAAAACAACAAGACTTTCAATGTCATTTGGATTTAAAGATCCAAGAACGTTAGAACTTCTTCCACCATTTGAAAAGTCAGTTGTTGATAAAGATCCAGATGTAATTGGCATTCCGTCAATAACATATAAAGGTTCATTACTTGAACTTATAGAACCTATACCACGGACTCGAATTGAAATCCCTGCTCCAGGTGCACCATCATTGGAAACTACCTGCAAACCAGGTGCGGCTCCTTGAAGTGCGCTTTGAAAAGTAGCAGAAGGCTGCATTTCAAGAGTTTCTGCACTAATAACGGCAACTGAACCTGTGAATTTTTCACGGCTACTAGTTCCGTAACCAGTTACAATAACCTCTTGAAGTTCGGTAGATGATGTCATTACGACATCAATTGTATCTTGACTTCCAACAGTTACTGTTTGACCTTCCATCCCAATATAAGAGAACTCAAGAATGTCACCTTCAGATGCCTCGATAGAATAATTCCCGTCGAAATCAGTAGTTACACCAGTTGATGAACCCTGTATAACTATAGTTGCACCAGGGAGTGTACCTTGATCGTCTGAAACAGTACCATTGATTGTCTTTTGTGAAAACCCGTAAAAGGTTGTCATCAAAGAAATTAATAGTAAATAGATATTTTTCATATAATAACGATAATTTAAATTAGATTAATGAAAGTGAAATTAGTGATAAATTTTCTAAAACAAAACTATGATAGCTCTGATTTACATATTTATTTAATTAGAATTAAAAGTTTATTAATATCTCAATTAAATCACGATAAAATTTAAAAAAAAATAGTTATCTATTTATTTTTTTGCATTAACTACAAAATCAACAATTTGATAATATACATCTTTTGGTGTGAACTTTCCATTGGTCTTTTTTCTGAAGTTTGTTTTGTGGGCAATCACCAATCCCACTTCAGGAATTACTGTTATAAACTGGCCTCCATAGCCATGGGCTGAATAAGAATTTCTATAATTATTATTTCCATTAAATTCATCGAAGTTCCACCACATATAGCTGTAACCAAAATTTGGACTTAAACTTTTTGAGTCGCCTCTTCTTTTCGATACTGTATCTTTTGGAGTTATTTGTGTAACAATTTTTTTTAACCACTTTTTTGAAAGCAACTGTTTACCTCCCCATAATCCTTCATTTAACATTAATTGTCCAATTTTCGCCATATCTCTAGTGGATAAATACATATGGTAAGCAGGATACTTTGACTTGGTTAAATCTCCACTTTTCTTTTGCATTTTGAAATTCCAATCTTGGAATCCAGTAGGGATGGCAATTTGTTCTTCTAGTTCTTTGTAGATTAAATTACCAGTAAGTTTTTCGAAAATAAATCCCATCGCATTGAAATCCCAATTGTTGTACAAATAATATTTTCCGGGCTCCACGCTGCCTCTTTTTAGAACATTTTTAGTGTCATAACCACTATTTGAAGCAATATGAAAAATACCTGATCTTGCAGTAGCTAGATGATTTATTGTGGCCATTTTTTCAATTTCCATTAAACCCTCAACATCGTCTATATTTAAATCGTTAAGAGTTGCGTTAAGATCTATCATCCCATTTTCAATATACTTACCCATTAACATTGCAAGCACACTTTTCCTACAAGAAGCTATATAACTAATGTCTTCTATATCACCATACTGGTATATTTTTTTACCGTTTGAAATTACAACAAGTCCAGAGGTATTCGACTTTTCTTCAATAAACTTTGTTAATTCATTTAATTTTTTTTCGTTGAAACCCCCATCTTCGTATGATGAATATTCTTCCCAGGGCTGTCCAATAGTATTTTTGTTTTCAGAACCACATCCACCTATACATAAAAAAAAACTAAGTAATATCTTTTTTAAAAGTTTCATATACCTAATTTTTATTAAATGGATACAATTCATTGATTGGACCAAATTTGTAATCTAATGCATCCAATCTAGTGGTGCCAACAAAATCTCCCAACGCATCAACAACCATAACCGTTTTTGAGTATCCTGTTTCATCAAAACCTCTTCTAAAATGAACCCTAGATTTGACAACAACAACATCAAAATCGTCTGGATTTAATTCTCCAAACCTTATTTCGGATGGTCTTATAACCTGTTCATAGGTAGGAACTATAATTACAGCATTTCCTTTCCCAAATTTTACAACAGCTATTTTATCATATCCGAAGTGTGAGCCAAAGAAAAGTATTTCTCCAGAAATTCTAACAGGGACTCCAGCTTGGATTCCAGTATAACCCCCAACTTTGTAGTTAAATTTATCTCCTTTTTTTGCACCCTTTTGAGACAAATCATTTAATACATTTTCATCTCTTAAAGTTGCAATTAAAAATTTATCTACTTTTTGTTCAATGAGCTCTTTAGTTATCCATGTTGCATCTCCTTGACGATCAGAATAATCTCCTAAGGCAACTGGGCCTCTCTCGTTTCGTATTGCTACTTTAGTTTTTTTAACGGCTTGTTCGGGAACCAAAAAAGAACCACCAGCAAATTCTTTTTTTACTCTAAGAAAATAATCATTCATGTCATCTGCAATGGAATCGGCAAGGCGTTGATTATTGTTAGTTACTACATGAACAGTTGCTCCTATATCTGGAACATCAGACCATGGAAAACCGAAAAAAACACTAACAAAAACATCCTCATTTCTATTTTCCCATCTTCTTGCTCTTTCCATAATCGTAGAGGCCGGATGGGCACCAGTCCATTGTAGAACAGTTGCTGTTAATATACCAGGTTTTCTAGTTGCAGTAGTTGATTTGAATTTATTTTTAACAGATCTATATAAAAAATTTGCCGATCTTTCTCCCTGTAGAGGTGAGTCATAGTGGGGAAATCTTTTAGTAACAAAAGCTGCGTTGGCCCATTTCAAGAATTCAGCGTCCTCGTTACCATGTAGATCGAAAGTACCTGAAATTGGAATGTCGGGACCAACTAATTCTCTGACCCTTTTTGCAATTTCAGCCTCTGGTCTTAGGACGTCTCTTGTTGCCATCGCTCCATGCAGAGAAAGCTGGACTGCGTCAACAGGCAAGTTTGATTTTAGATCATCAAGAATTATTTTCATAAAATGCTCAAAGCTTTTTTTTGTGTTCCAACTTCTAGATGAGCCACCAAAAACGCGGTCGGGGGAGTTAATTCCAATTAACTCAACATCTTTAAACAGACTAGCTTGATGAACAAATCCACCAGTATACCCACCAGATTTTAGTACTTGTTCACCCGTCACGAAAGGCACTCTTTTAGTCCAATCTTCTATGGTTGTGTCGCCACCAGGGCAAAACGTACATGTTTCATGAGAAAATTGAATAACAGCAATTTTAAACCTTTTATTGTCACTACAAGAAAAAAGTGTTAATGTGATTAAAAGGGTTACAAAAAAATTTATTTTAAATAAATGGTTAGTCATGTTTTTCATATACGTATTTTTTATTAAGAGCATATTTAGCAAACCACTCTAACTCTGAATTTATTTTGGTTAGTCTGTGGCTTAGTTTTCTCCATCCATGTGGTTCTCCAGGAGCAATTAATAGTTTGGTTTCAACACCCAAACTTCTTAGAGCTCTAAAAAGTTCTACTGACTGAGGTGGAGGTACTCTTTTGTCGTTTCCCCCAACCAGAACTAAAGTTGGAGTTTTTACTTTGTGGATATCTTTAAGGGGAGAATTATTCCAGAAAACGTCTATTGGAGCATCCTTTTGCCAAGGATCCCCACCAAACCATGCACTTCGGTTTAGTCTAACATCACTTTGAGCATACATTCCAATCCAATTTACAGCCCCGGCTCCTGAAGAGGCAGCTTTAAATCTTTCAGTGTGTGTTATAATTTTATTTGTCATATGACCTCCAGCACTCCAACCCATTTTAATAAGCTTATCTGGATCTGCAATACCTTTATCAATCAAATAATCCACTCCAGTCATTACATCTAGGTGTGATTGATTAAAATAACTGCCAACCATGTCTCTTAAAAAAGCGTCACCATAGCCGGTGCTGCCTCGATAATTTGGTTGTAATACGGCATAATCTTTACCAGTTAGAACAGCATTGTACCTTGTTGATCCCCTAGAAAAACCATATTTGTCTGACGATCTTGGGCCACCATGTGTTTGAACCACTAAAGGATATTTTTTTGATTCCATAAAATCATGAGGTAAGTATAAAATCCCTTCAACTTGAACACCATCTTCTCCAGTCCAAGTAATAGCCTGTTGAGTTGGCAAATTGAATTCTTTTTTTAAGTAATCGTAGTGAGATGTGACTTTTTTTTGTGTTTTACCATATAAATATATATCCCCAGGATTTTCAATTGTATTAATTCCAAATACATGTAAATTTGATTTTAAGTTGTAATCCCAATTAGTGAGGCTATGCTTTCCGTTTGTAATTTGTGAAAAAATTCTTTTTGAAATGTCCATTTTCCATAGCTGAGTACTAGCACCCATGTTTACTAGAATAAAAAACTCCCCCTTTTTTCTAGAAAACTCAAAGGAGTAAATTTCGTGGTCAAAATCACTTGAAATTATTTTAGGTTGATTTATTCCGTCCGTTGAAACTTCAAAAAGATTTCTGTTGTAATATTCTTCTAAGTTCCCATTACTTGCAGATATAAAATAAACTTTATCTCCATTGGGGGAGATTTTTGCTGACGATTCAGAAATTGAATTATTTGTTAGTTGAATTTCTTTTGATAAATCCAAATCCATAATCCATAACTCACTTAGAGATCTAAATTCAAGAAATGGATTTGGACCTTTTTGAAGAAGAATTTTTTTATTGTCATCAGATAAATCATAGTTTAAAACTGAAAAATCTCCATCTGTAATTTTTTCTTCCTTTCCTTTTAAATCCACCCTCCATAGATGCTTCTGCTCACGGTTGTTGTCAAAACTGTAAACGTCATATCCGTCTCTTTCAGCTAAAATTTGTTCTTTGGCTTTTGGATCACTTGCTAAGAAATAAAGATACTTAGAGTCTTTTGACCATTTAATATTACTAACTCCAGTTCTGTGATTTGAAAGTTTTTTTGATGAACCAATTTTGTTTGGAAGTAAATAAATTTGACTATTTCCTGAATCAAATTCATCATCTTCATTATCAATGAATCCTTCTTTTGACGAGGTAAAGCTTATCCACTTTGAATCAGGTGACCATTCAGGATTGCTAAACCCTTTTTTGTCAAATGTAATTTTTTGGGATATTCCACTATTTAAATCAGCCAACCATAAATTTGGAATTTGTTTATTTTCTTTCCAATCGCTTTCCGATAAAATATAAACGACTTTGTTTCCATTTGGAGATAAAGAAACACTAGATATACCTGGAATATTTAAAAAGTCGATTATAGACATATCTTTCTTTTGAGAGAAAATTATTTGACTAGAAATAAATATTAATAAAGTTGTTTTTAAAACGTGAATTTTTTTCATGTGGTTTAATTTTTAAAAATTTTAAATAATTCGTAGGGTAGAGTGCCAAAAGAAGCATTCGAAATATTAGCCATTATTGATATTACTGATTTATCTTCAGTAGAAAAAACAAAAGTCGTTCCCCCTACTGACCCACCCGTAT
>JBELIL010000078.1:0-7061 GCA_042090925.1 Flavobacteriales bacterium | reverse complement strand
TCTTTCGTACTTTGATTTTTAATAATGTTGAAAGATTGAGAGCGCTGATTTCGAAATCGATTCTCCTTACTCTTTTTAATTCTAGATAAAGTATCAAAAATTGAATTTTCTGAGATTTTCATAATTTTTGAACAGGTCTGAACATACAATTCCCTTTTAATTATGTCTTTCACATGGCTAATGCTTTTAACAATATTGTTTATGATCTCAGCTTTTTTTGTGGGTTCGTTTTCGTATTCTATAGCTAATAAAGATGCTTTAAAATTTATAAAGTCTAGACTGTTCTGGTTTATGAAATCTTTGATATAGTCCAAAGAATGTTTTCTTGCCAATGAGTCTGGATCTTCTCCTTCATCTAATTTACAAATTCTCACATTCATTCCGTGATCTAATATCAAATCTATACCTCTAAGGGCAGCATTAATTCCTGCTTGATCTCTGTCAAAAATTATAGTGATATTTTCTGTTAATCTTTTCACAAGCATAATTTGATCCGAACTAAGTGCCGTACCAGACGAAGAAACTACATTTTTAATACCTTTTTGATGCAACTGAATTACATCTGTGTAACCCTCAACTAAATAGCAATTATCTTCTTTAATTATAAAAGATTTAGATTCGAACAAACCATACAAAACTTTACTTTTTTGATAAACTTCACTTTCAGGAGAATTTATATATTTAGCAATTTTGCTTGAGCTTGACATTATTCTTGCTCCGTACCCTAGAACTCTGCCTGAAATACTTTTAATTGGGAACATTATTCGATTTTTAAATCTGTCAAAACCTTCGTTACCCTTTTGAATTGTTAATCCACTTTTCTCAAGAATGGATATCTCATATCCTTTTTTTAAAGCTTGGTTAGTAAAACTTTTGTTTTCATTAAATGAAATTCCAAGACCAAATTTTTTTATTGATTCCTTTGAAAATCCTCTAGTTTTTAAATATGAAATTCCGATTGATTTTCCCTTATCTGTGTTACTTAAATTTTCCATGTAATATTCCATAGAAAAATTTAAAGCTATATAAACACTTTCTCTTAAATCAAATTTTATTTGTTCCTCTGGTGTATTGCTAAATTCTTTAATTTCAATATTATATTTTTTACCCAAATATTTTAATGCTTCTGGATAAGAAAACCCTTCGTGTTCCATAAGAAAAGCAACAACATTCCCACCTTTTCCGCTGCTGAAATCTTTCCATATTTGTTTAGCTGGAGACACCATGAAACTTGGGGTTTTTTCTTGAGAAAAGGGACTTAGCCCTTTAAAACTACTTCCAGCCTTTTTCAAACTTATGAAGTCGCTAATTACTTCTTCAACTCTGGCTGCTTCGAAAATGTTATTAATGGTAGTCTTTGAAATCAAATTATATTTATTTCATCAAACTTAGTGAAAAAAGTATTTAATACTTTCGTTCAATCACATAATCTAGCATAAATTCAAGTGATTTTCGATAATCATTTTTCGGAAATTCTAATATCATTTTCAATGCCTTTGATTTATAATTTAACATGATTTTTTTTGCATATTCTACCCCTCCTTTTTCCTTAACAAAATTTATTAATTCTTTTACCCTATTTTTATCTCTATTGTGTTTTTTTATAGTATTCAAAATCCATTTTCTATCATCTAAACTGACCTTATTAATTACGTGAATTAGAGGTAATGTCATTTTTTTATCTTTGATATCAATTCCTATTGGTTTTCCAATTTTATTTTCGCTGTAATCAAACAAGTCATCTCGAATTTGAAAAGTTGTACCAATTAGTTCTCCAAATAAAAAAAGTTTGTCAACTAACTTTTTATCTGCATTTACTGACTTAGCTCCAATTGCGCAACAGGTTGCCATTAGAGTTGCAGTTTTTTTTCTTATTATCTCCAAATATAAATCTTCATTTATATCAAATCCTCTTGCTTTTTCAGCTTGTAATAATTCTCCTTCACTCATTTCTCTAACGGCGATAGATATGTATTCTAATAAATCAAAGTCTTTATTTTCGATACAAAGCAACATGCCTTTTGATAATAGAAAATCTCCCACTAAAACAGCTATTTTATTTTTCCATAAGGCATTTATTGAAAAAAAACCCCTTCTAAAATTGGAATCATCAACAATATCATCATGAACTAAAGATGCGGTATGAATTAATTCAATTACAGATGCCCCACGATATGTACGGTCACTTATTTCTCCATTATTGATTAATTTAGCTGTCAGAAAAATCAACATAGGTCGCATTTGTTTTCCTTTTCTTTTAACTATAAAATGAGTAATTCGATTAATTAAAGGAACTTTTGAGAACATAGACAAGGCAAATTTTTCTTCAAAAACTTCCATTTCACGATAAATTGGATTTTTTATTTTTTCAACGGCTTTCACTAACTAACTTTATTTAAATTAATTAATTGTCCACAAGCAGCGTTTATATCTCTACCCCTTGAAACTCTATAAGTATTAACTATACCTTCACTTGTCAAATATTTTTGATATAATTTGAGTTTTTCAACTTTACATTGCCTAAAAGCTGTATCACCTGTTGGATTATATTCTATAAAGTTTACTTTGCAAGGTATAATTTTACAAATTTTAACAAGTTCTTTTACATGTTCAATATTATCATTAATTCCGTCAAAAATGATGTACTCATAAAGTATTTTTTTTTTGGTAACTCTATGCCAATATTTTAATGATTCCATTAAATCTTCTAAAGGAAATTTTTCTGAAAATGGCATAATCTTTTCTCTTGTTTTTTGAATCGCAGAATGAAGAGAAACTGCCAGATTACATTTTAAATCCTCGTGAGCCATATGTTTTATTACTTTAGGTATCCCAGAAGTTGAAATTGTAATTTTTTTTGCCGAAAAATTTAATCCACTTTTCAACTTCATTTTTTTTATTGCTTTTATCACATTTTTAAAATTCAAAAGAGGTTCTCCCATCCCCATAAAAACTACATTTGATATTTTTCTTTTAAAATAAAATTTACTTTGTTCATTCAAAAAAAATAATTGATCAAAAATTTCGTAACAAAATAAATTTCTTTTTCTCATTAATCTAGAAGTTGCGCAGAATTTGCAATCTAAACTGCAACCAACTTGAGATGAAATGCATGCTGTTACTCTTTTGTTCGATGGTATTAAAACAGCTTCAATCAAATTTTTATCATACAGTTGGATAGAATATTTGATAGTTCCATCAATACTTTTATAAGATTTTATTTCAATTGGTTTTTTCAGGATAAATTTCTTATCAAGAAGCTTTTTTAAATCATCCGATACATTTGACATTTTCGAAAAACTATCAACTCCTTTGTTCCAAACCCAATCTAATACTTGATCAACTCTATATTTTTTGTGATTTTTATTAATCAAAAAATCCTCAAGTTGTTCAGAATTTAATAGCCGTATATCATCTTTGCTTTCCATCCATTCAGAGAATTAGCATTGCATCTCCGTACGAATAAAATTTATATTTTTCCTTGATAGCTTCATTATATGCCTCTTTAATAAATTCACTTCCTGCAAAGGCAGAAACCATCATTAATAATGTTGATTTTGGAGTATGGAAATTAGTTACCATTGAATTTGCAATTGCAAAGTCATGAGGAGGAAAAACAAATTTATGAGTCCAACCATTATATGTATTTAAAGTATTCATTGAAGAAACTGAACTTTCCAGTCCTCTCATTACTGTAGTTCCAATGGCACATATCCTTTTCTTTTTTCGAATTGATTCATTAACAATTTCAGTTGCATCTTGATTAATTATTAACTCCTCAGAGTCCATCTTATGCTTTGACAGATCTTCCACTTCAACTGGATTAAAAGTTCCCAAGCCTACATGTAGTGTGATTTCAGCAATATTTACACCTTTAATCTCCATTTTTTTTAGTAAGTGTTTTGAAAAGTGAAGGCCGGCGGTGGGAGCAGCTACAGCACCTTCGTTTTTTGCATAAATTGTTTGGTACCTTTCTTTATCTTCTGGGATGGGATCTCTCTTAATATATTTTGGTAGAGGCGTTTCTCCCAATCCAGTAAGTTTAGCTCTAAACTGGTCGTAAGTCCCGTCAAATAAAAATCTAAGTGTCCTTCCCCTTGAAGTGGTGTTATCTATAACTTCTGCCACAAGATTTTCATCATCTCCGAAGTAAAGCTTATTACCAATTCTTATTTTTCTCGCTGGATCAACCAAAACATCCCATAGCCTTTGTTCTTTATTCAGTTCCCTTAGCAAAAAAACCTCAATTCTGGCTCCAGTTTTTTCTTTATTTCCATATAATCTAGCAGGAAAAACTTTCGTATTGTTTATAATTAATACATCTTCTTCTTCAAAATAGTTAATTAAATCTTTAAACTGTTGATGTTTAATTGTCTTGTCCTTCCGATTTATGACCATTAGTCTTGACTCATCTCTGTTTTCAGAGGGAAATTCAGCGAGTAGCTTTTCTGGTAAATCGTATTTAAAATCTGATAATTTCATTTAATCTGTTTTTTCGCAAATATACATTTTGAAACATCTGCTTGTCAAGGTAATTCAATTATATTTTTGAATTGGCTTAATAACAAATCCAGCTTTTCTCAAATCATCCCAAAACTTTGGATAAGATTTAGCTACAACGCTAGGGCTTTCTATAAAAATTGGAATTTTAAGTGACAAAGGCGCGAAGGACATCGCCATTCTGTGATCATCGTAAGTTTTTATTTTTATATTATTTTTAATTTTTTTAGCTTCAAAAAGCTTCAAACTGCTTTCAGTGACCTGTATGTTTGCTCCTAGCTTTTTCAACTCATTTTTCAATGCATTTAATCTTTTTGTTTCTTTAATATTTAACGTTTGTAATCCATCTAAAAAACAATTAATCTTGAGTCCAAAACATGTTACTGCTATGGTTTGAGCTAAATCAGGACTATCAATCAAATTTAAATTTAAATTTTGGGGGGGTGTGAAGTCTTTAAGCTTAGTCAGAATTATTTTATTTTCAGTAAATCTTGTTCCAACTCCTAGTGATTTGTAATATTTGGTCAAAACTGAATCTCCTTGAATACTGTTTTTATAAAAATTATTGAGCCTTACCTCAGCTCTTTCAGAGAGTGCTACTATACTATACCAGTAAGACGCAGAACTCCAATCCGACTCAACACTAATATGTTTTTCTTGAATTTCTTCTAAATTCTCTACTGTAATTAATTTCCCTTTGAAGCTCGTTTTTATTCCTAAATCGTTTAAAAGAGATAATGTCATTTGTATATAGGGTTTGGAAATCAATTCTCCTTTTAATTCGATAACCAACCCACCATTTAATTTTGGTGCAACTAGTAAAATAGCTGAAACAAATTGGCTACTTACATTGGAAGAAATTTGTACTTTTTTGAAGTTTAATTTTTTACCTTTAATTCTAATAGGGGGGAAACCATCTTTCTCAAGATAGCTAATATCAGCACCAATTAATTTTAAACTATCAATTAAAGGATAAATTGGCCTTTCATGCATTCTTTTTGATCCCTTTATAATAATCTCTTTGTCTTCTAATATTGAGTAAAAAGCAGTAAGAAAACGCATCGAAGTTCCTGCATGATTAATATCTTTTATATTCGAAGAAGATTTTAATGCATTTTCCAAGACAACTGAGTCATGTGACTCAGACTTATTTTTAATTTTTAATGATGGATACATACTCCTTAAAATAAGCAACCTATTAGTTATACTTTTAGAACCTGTTAAGGATAAATTAACTTTTAAAATTCTATTAGGATGTAAAACTGAAATCATACATTTTAAAATAATTTTTTATTGCCCTTATGTCTTACTGAGTCTCTGATTGATTTTTTAATTAATTTTTTATCAAATTCAGATTGCAAATCTATGTTCGTTTGGTTAGCAATACAAAATACAACAAATAACACATCTGACAATTCTTCAGACAAACTAAGGGTTTTATCCTCTTTTCTTGTACTTTGCTCACCATATTCTCTACTTATTACCCTTGCAACTTCACCAACCTCTTCAGTTAGAATTGCCATGTTGGTCATAATATCAAAATATCTAACTCCATACATTTTTATCCAATCGTCAACTTTTTTTTGAGATTTTTTAATATTCATTTTAATTTTTAGTTATTTAAAGATATTTCTTTTTATAAACTTTTTAAATAACTAGAAATCAATTTATTTGTTAAAACCCATTATCTATATTTTTAATTAAGGATATAAAACGAAATCTACGTTTGCTGTTTTTAACTGAGTTTTCAAAAATTTCATTACTGAGGATGACAGAAAAGCTCCCATAATACTTTTTCGCTATTTCCTTAAACTTATGAATTTTACCTATCACTTCACTTAGACTAGTTTTATCTATCAATTTGTGGTGGGCAACAAATGGTGTTAAAAGAAGATTGGTTTTGGCTTCATTGGAAAGATCATAAAAGAAAAATGATGAACACGTACTAGCTCTATAACCAAATGCATCTATATACCCCATAGAAAAATCATTAGCATTATCTAAAGAAAGAGAATTTTTATACTCTTGACTTATTTTTTTTAAACCTTCTTGAAATAGGACTTTAACAATTTTGATATGAACCAAATTGGAAATATTCAAACTTTCCAATTCAAAAGCTTTAAAATTTTTAAGCGCATCGTTTGAAGGTAAGAGTCCAATTTCAAAATTATCAGAAATTTCTTTTATGAACTTTTTGAAATATTCATTTGTTTTTGGAGTTTCATTTTTAAAGAAGGACTCTGATGAAAATGAAAAAAAAAATAAAACTTTTGTTTTAGAAGCAAGCAATATTTTTTTTACGTAATTATCAATCTCCCATGGATCAATTCTTATCCTTAAAAAAACAAAAAAATGTTCTATAACTTCCCACAAATTTAATTTTATTAAATTTTTAAACCAAATAATAAAAGATTCAAAAGGATACTTGTTTGTGTACTTGTATGGATTTATAGAACTTATTATAATTGATTTTATTTGATTATTTGAAACCATTTTACATTTCAACTTTATTTTATTTTCTAAAACAGATTTAAATTTTTCAATCCAAATATCAACTAAAG
>JBELIL010000077.1:0-7062 GCA_042090925.1 Flavobacteriales bacterium | reverse complement strand
TTTCATTTAAATAAATATTTTTTGAGATTTTTAACCAATGATCTTTTTCACTCTCTTTAAAGTCAAGCATCTTAGACAATTTATTAAATGACTCTGGAGTATTTTTTTTAACTAGATTAATTGTATTTAGCGTAAAATCAAAACACCATTTCGTACTGTAATTCGTGTACCAATTGTTGTTAATATTATTTTCATATTCGTTTGGCCCTGTAACTCCCAAAATAACATACTTCTTTTTTTTGTCTGAATAAGAAACTCTTTGTGCCCAAAATCTACAAATCCCTACTAAAACTTGAATTCCTCTGTCTAGTAAATATTCTGAATCTCCAGTATACCTTGTATAATTAAAGATTGCATATGCAATTGCATTATTACGATGAATTTCCTCAAATGTTATTTCCCACTCATTATGACATTCCTCCCCGTTCATAGTGACCATTGGAAATAAAGCAGCACCATTTTTAAAGCCAAGTTTTTTTGCATTATCTATGGCTTTGTCTAACTGCCTATATCTGAAATTTAGAAGATTAAGAGTTACCTCGGGAGATTTTGTTCCCAAACAAAATGGAATACAATATGCTTCTGTATCCCAATAGGTACTTCCTCCGTATTTTTCTCCTGTAAAACCTTTAGGGCCAAAATTTAGATTGGGGTTATCCCCTCTGTATGTTTGATTTAAGTGAAAAATATTAAATCTAATGGCTTGCTGTGATTTTATGTCTCCAATAATTTTAATATCGGATTGTTCCCATATTTTGGACCATTCTTGTATATGTTCTTGATAAAGATTTTCAAAGGATATATTTTCTAAAAGTTTTAAAATCTCATTTGTTTCATTTTCAATTTTATTCCAATCATTACTCATTGAAGTGACATATCCTCCAAATTTCACAACTTTTAAAGTGTGGCCTTTTTCCAATGAATATCTTGATTCGAGAAGTATTTTTTTTGAATTAGATTTCCTTTGAAACGGTTTTTCAATCTTTATATCGTCGTCATATAAATCCGCTTTCATGTAGGTTATCACATTAAAATCAGTTTTTTTAACACTACATTTTACTAGTGATCTATTTTGAGTATTTATTTTTTCTTTTATATTCCAAAACTTTTCGTCCCAATTACTATCATTGTTTGATACGTCGAAATCAATATAAGGGGAGACAGTAATTTTTACATCTCTACTACACTTAATAGTGTAGGAAATTGCTCCTACAGATTTTCTTTTCATAGATAGAAATCTTCTTGAGCTTATCTCCACATTTAAATATTCATTAGTTTTAAAATTAATTGATCGCTCATATAGACCATTTTTCATGTCTAATATTCTTTCAAATGTTTCGATTTTATAAACTTTATTAAAATCGACAGGGATACCATCGATTAAGATTGAGATACCAATCCAACTTGGAGCATTAACAACTTTTGCAAAGTATTCAGGGTAACCATTTTTCCACCAACCAACTTTTGTTTTATCAGGATAATAAACACCAGCTATGTAACTACCTTGAAGTGTTTTACCACTGAAATCCTCTTCAAAATTAGCCCTTTGACCCATTGTTCCATTGCCGATGCTGAAGATACTTTCAGATTCCATTATTTTGTTAGGATCCCAGCCATGTTCAATTATTTTCCAAGGATTTAATTTATAATTACTCACTCTCATTTAAATTCAGGTTTTTCAAAAAATTTAAATGATATATCATCCAAGGAATTAAAATTAAATTTTGCATTTTCAATTTTTCTATTGGTACATATAGCAATTGAAATCATTTTTGCTTTATTAGCAGCTTCTATACCAGCTATTGAATCTTCAAAAACAATTATTTTTTTTGGACTTATTCCAAGCATTTCTGCTCCTTTAAGAAAAACCTCTGGATTAGGTTTTGATTTTTTAGTTAAATTTCCGTCTATTATTACTTTAAATTTATTTTTAATTCCTAATTTATCTAAAATTTGATGTGCATTTTTACTTGCTGATCCCAATGCTATTGGAATATCCTTAATTTCTGCAAAATCAATTAATTTATTAAATCCAGGCAAAATATCCATTTGACTAAGATTATTAATAAATCCCTTATATATTTGATTTTTTTCTTCCATATATATTTTCTTGTCCAATCTGTCAATTGAAATCCCCCCCCAATTTAATATCATATCAAGAGATTCTTCTCTACTTATACCTTTTAAAAGTTCATTTTGAGTCTTAGATAATTCAAAACCAAATTTTTCAGCAATAATTTTCCAAGATTTAAAATGGTATTTAGCTGTGTCAACGATAACTCCGTCAAGATCAAAAATAAATGCTTTCAAATCAAATATTTATTTGCAATGATAATCTGCAGCTCTAGTCGCAATTTGGATATGAGGTTTAATATTTACTTTATAACCGAGGGAGTTGGCCAATCCTTTGGACGCATTTACCAATTTATTTGACTTAAAATTTTCATTTTCGTTATAATCCAAATCAATCTCCGGAATTACATTTAGGGATTTTTTTATAGTTTCAGCAATGTCGATACTTAATTCTGTTTCCTTCCAGAGTCTAGTCCAAAGGTCTTTAATTTGTGGGACTCCGTTTTTTTTCAAAATGTAGTGAACACCTCTATTACCGAACCTGTAAGCAATCACCGTTATATATTGTGTTATTTTTGCTAAGCTTTGAGAATCAGTACCTACATGCACTTCAACAAATGGGTTTTTTCTTATTATTTCCCTTGTATGATCAACAGGGTCAATTATATTTCCATTGATGTCTTTAAAAACAACACTTTTTTCCATATAACTAAAATAAAATTTTTATGTATTATGAGACGCAATTTCTTGTAAAAAGTTGAATTTAAAGTAAAAAAACATAAAGTATTTATTAAGAATTAATTTTTGTAATTTCTTGTTTAACAATTTTTGATAAGTAAATTAAAGAAATCATATTAGGAATTGCCATTAAGGCAAATGACAAATCAATAAGACTTATTACAAAATCAACTGATGATATAGCAGAAAAAACAATACTTATTAAATAAATATAATTGTACAAATAACCGTATTTCTTTTTGGTTAAAAAATCTAAACACTTTACACCATAGTAGGAGTAAGTGAAAAGAGTAGAAATTCCAAAAACAAGTACCATAAAGACTAGGAATATGTCACCAAGACCGTAAAAAAGACGATTGAATGACTCTAGTGTTAGAAGGATACCATTTAATTCTGTGTCTAGATATGAACCACTAATTATAATTACAATTCCTGTGATTGAACAAATCAAAACCGTATCCAGCAATGGCCCCAAACTTGCAACTAAACCTTCATTTAAAGGTTTTTTTGTTTGAGATTGGCCGTGATACATAGGGGCATTTCCTATACCACTTTCGTTAGAGAAAACAGCCCTCCTTATTCCGAGCAATACAAGACCCCAAAAGCCTCCAACATACATAGTTTTAAAATCGAAAGCAGAAAATATTATTGTTTTCAAAACATATGGGATTTGCGTGATATTATCTACAACAACCCATCCACCCATTAATAAGTAAATGATAACCATCAAGGGGACCAGTTTTGAGGTCGTTTTAACAATTTTTTTTAAACCTCCCAAAATAACCCATCCAGAAACTAAAATTAGCAACAAACCAAATGATCCTTCGTAAATAAATTTCTCCATAGCATCAAAACTTGGTGGATAAACTACTTGAACTACAGTTTTAGTCAATTGGTTTGCGGTAAAAGCAGGTAATACTCCGAAGAGTGCAGCAACACAAAACCAATTTGCTAGAAATGACCCATATTTAGGGATTCCAATTGTCATGTAGTACATAGGGCCTCCCAATGGTTCGCCATTTATTTCTTTTTGCCTTAATTTTACAGCTAGAGTACAACTATAAAATTTAATTACAGAGCCAAGTAGAGCTGTTACCCACATCCATATTAAAACGCCTGGACCTCCCATATGAATTGCAATTGCTACTCCTGAAATATTTCCTAACCCTACAGTTGATGCTAAAACAGCCGTCAATGCTTCGAACCGGGATATCCCCTTTTCTGAATTTTTTTTTAATAAAAGAGAAAACCCTTTTTGAATTCTTTTAAGAGAAAACCCCTTTGAGTCAAAAAGAAGAAATAAGCCCCCACCAATAATCAAAATAAGCATAACCCATTCCAGGGGTGCAATTAATTGATTAATAATTATCGTAAGCTTATCCAAATTTTTAGTTTTTCAGATAATTAAAATTATCATTTAAAATAGCAATTTTAATTTTGTTGTTTTACAACAATAAAAGTTGCTTTTGAACCGGTTGCAAGATTCCATAGATTTGACATCATCACATTTCCATCATCGTCATAAACTCTAACCTCTGCTGTGTTTGGACCTGATTCACCTTGATTTAACGCGACAAAATCAATTTTGTTAAAACCATCCATAAGCTTAACATCCATCTTCTTATATCTTTGAGTTAAAAGTATATTAGGATAAATTATGTCATCATTAAATCTTATTTGAACTCTATCCCCATCAGGTTCTTGATGGTCTCTAAAAACTATCCTAACATTTTCGGTTGAACTAATAAAGTCTCCAAGATATTGGTCGGCCTTAAATTTTGGTGCATTCCCTTCGCTTTTGGATGAATTTAACTTTTTTAAATAAGCGTTTCCTGGATTTATAAATGTTTCTTCATTTTCCATTTGAATATTATTTTCAAATCCTTTGCGACCTTCGAAAGATGGGTCTTTAGAAAAGAAATCTTTTTTAAGATAATCGGGTAGATTGTTTTCAGGCAATTTGAGAATAGATTTAGAATTTTTATCTATTTCAATTTTTTTTTCTAGAGGTTTTGTTTCTATTTGACAAAAGGAGTAATCGACTAGAAATACAAAAAAAGTGATAATAGATATATTAAATTTCATTTATCAAACCTAATTATTTTAAAGGAGAAATAATTACTTTTTTATCATTTTAAGCTATATTCAAATTAATTAAAAAAAGCAAAACAAAAATGAAACTTGAATTAGTAGATTGGACTATAATATTTGTCTTTTTTGTAATTACACTGTTAATTGGGTTATGGTCATCCAAAACCGCAGGTAAAAATCCAGATGAATTTTTCTTATCCGGCAGAAATATGCCATGGTGGTTATTAGGTATTTCAATGGTTGCTACAACTTTTTCAGCCGATACCCCAAATCTTGTCACAGACATTGTGAGAACGAATGGTGTAGCTGGTAATTGGGTTTGGTGGGCTTTTTTGCTAACTGGAATGCTAACGGTATTTATTTATGCCAGATTATGGAGAAAATCAGCTGTACTAACAGATCTAGAGTTCTATGAAATTAGATATAGTGGAAAAGAGGCGGCTTTTCTGAGAGGATTTAGAGCTATTTATTTAGGAGTTTTTTTTAATGTAATGATTATGGCTACTGTATGCCTTGCAGCTATTAAAATAGGCGGAATAATTTTAGGATTTTCTCCATTAAGTACATTACTGATTGCATCAGGAATTACAGTAATATATAGCATGCTTGGAGGCTTCAAAGGTGTCGTATATACAGATTTCTTCCAATTTATTTTAGCAATGTCAGTTACAATTTGGTCTGCCTTCTATTTTATTGAACTCCCTGAAATTCAAAGTTTAAATAATCTTCTCACGCACTCTAATGTAGTTGGTAAATTAGATTTAATACCAGATATAAATGATAGAGAAGTCTTTATTACAATTTTTGTCTTACCACTTGCAGTTCAGTGGTGGAGCGTGTGGTATCCAGGGGCTGAACCTGGTGGTGGAGGATACATAGCCCAGAGAATGTTGTCTGCTAAAGATGAAAATAATGCTATATGGGCGACATTATTATTTAATTTTGCTCACTACGCAATTAGACCATGGCCTTGGATTATAATAGCGCTAGCCTCTCTAATTATTTTTCCTGATTTAGCTTCAATAAACGAAGCATTTCCAGGAATAGATGAAAAATTTTTAAAGAATGATTTAGCGTATCCAGCAATGATGACTTTATTACCAAAAGGTGTTATTGGTTTGATGGTTGCATCACTTATAGCTGCGTTTATGTCAACTATATCGTCGCATTTGAATTGGGGGTCTTCATATATTGTTCATGATTTTTATTCAAGATTCATAAATTCAAATTCTACTGACTCCAAAAAGGTATTTATAGGAAGATTATCAACTCTAGTTTTGATGTTTTTATCAGCCTGTTTTGCACTTGTTTTAAATAATGCCTTGCAGGCATTTCAAATTTTACTGCAAATTGGCGCAGGCACAGGCCTTTTGTTCATTTTAAGGTGGTTTTGGTATAGGGTAAATGCTTACAGCGAAATAACTGCCATGATTGTTTCGTTTATTCTTGCCCTTTATTTGCAAATAATACACACCCGTTTGGGTTTTGAACCGATTCCACAAGATATCCAATTTTTAACAAGTGTATTTGTCACTACAATAGCATGGGTGAGTGTAAGTTTACTAACACCCCCCTCAAATTTTAACACATTAAAAAATTTTTATATTAAAATTCAACCAGGAGGAAATGGTTGGAATAAAATTAAAGCTCAAATTGATGAGAACAAAATTGAAAAAAAGATTTTTTGGACCATACCTAGGGGAATTACATGTATGATGATAAGTGTTTTCGCTATCTATGGTTCTTTATTTAGCGTAGGGTTTTTTATTTATGGGAAATACACTCAAGCACTGATATTACTAGTTCTTACTGTCTTAGCTTTCTTATTGCTCTGGAAATATTCAAAAAATTAACTTATTAAAATTCCTGCAAAACAGGCAGAAATTAATGAAACAATCGTTCCGGCAATCATTGCCTTGAAACCCAACTCTGACAAATTTTCTCTTTGCCCAGGTGCTAAAACCCCAATTCCTCCAATTTGAATACCAATAGATGCCAAATTTGCAAAACCGCATAGCATAAATGTGGCCATCGTGATTGATTTCTTACTCAATAGACTAATTGATGTTTCTATATTTTTAAAATCGGCCAGTTGTATGAAGGCAACAAATTCGCTTGAAACAATTTTTATTCCTAACAGCTGACCCATTAACGCACATT
>JBELIL010000076.1:2354-7150 GCA_042090925.1 Flavobacteriales bacterium | reverse complement strand
CTAGGTCTTAATCCTCACGCTGGAGATAGTGGTTTAATTGGGAATCAGGATGAAAGAATCATTAAACCAGTTATAGAGGAACTGAATAAAAAAAATAATTATATTTTTGGGCCTTTCTCTGCTGATAGTTTTTTTGTAAAAGCTAACCTTGATAAATATGACGCAGTATTAGCCATGTATCATGATCAAGGTCTTATACCATTTAAAACCCTAAGTTTTGGGACTGGAGTCAATTTTACTTCTGGATTACCTATTGTTAGAACTTCGCCAGATCATGGGACTGCTTACAATATTGCAGGTAGTAGTCTTGCTTCCTTTACCTCATTTAACAAAGCTTTATTATTAGCAAGGGAAGTATTTAATAATCGGTTAAAGAAAAAAAACCATTAGTATTGTTATATAATCTTCGCTATTAACTAAATTTGCGGATTCTATGAAAAAAAAATTTCAAATAACAGATTACGACATTGTTTTTTCTGGGTTGAAAGAGGGTGAGCATAATTATGTTTTTAACATAAGTGATACTTTTTTAAAAAATTTTGGTTTCAATGAACTGAATAATGTAGATATAAAAGTTAACTCTATTTTTGTAAAGAAAAATTCATTAATGGAACTTAATTTAAATGGGGAAGGAAGTTATATCCTAACTTGCGACATTTCTAATGAAAAGTTTCCATATAGAGTAGTTTCTGAGTTAAATTATATAATAAAGTTTGGTGAAAATTACAACGATGATAATGATCAATATGTAATAATTCCCTACGGCAGTTATAAATTTAACATAGCTAAAACAATCTATGAAATGATAGTACTCTCAATTCCCCAAAAAAAGGTGCATCCAGGCATAATTGATGGATCACTAAATTCTAAAACTGTAAAAATTTTAAATGAGCTTTCCCCTGGAGCTAAAAAAAATAAATTAGACCCTAGATGGAATAAATTAAAAGACTACCTTTAACTAAAACCAATAAAAATGGCACATCCTAAAAGAAAAATCTCAAAAACGCGAAGAGATAAAAGGAGAACACACATAAAAGCTTCAAGCCCTCAAGTCGCTATTGATAAAGTATCCGGAGAACCACATCTTTATCATCGTGCTCACTGGCATGAAGGAAAACTTTACTATAAGGGGAAAGTTCTTATTGAAGAAACAGAGAATATTGAAGGGTAAATTTAATTCAACTCTCTATGTTATTAGATGAGGTTTTAAAAATAAATAATTTATCTTCACACTTAGATATTTTTAGGTAATGAATATCAAAGAAATTCAAAAGCTAATTAAGTTTGTATCTAAATCTAAAGCCAAGGAGGTTAGCCTTGAATTAAAAGATTTTAAGATTACGATAAAAACTGGAGACGATGGGAATAAAGATCAACAAATCCCAGTTATTCCAATAGAAAATCAACCGATTATCATAAACAAAGATGATCTTGTAACAGAGAACAAATCATATTCATCTGATAAAAAAATAGCAACAACCACAGAAAAGGAAAGTGACGACGAGAAGTTAATAACAGTAAAATCTCCAATTATTGGTACTTTTTACAGAAAACCAGCCCCTGATAAAGAATCTTTTGTCGAAATAGGAAGATATGTAAAAGAAGGTGAAGTACTTTGTGTTATCGAAGCAATGAAATTATTTAATGAAATTGAGTCAGAAGTATCTGGTAAAATTATAAAGATTTTAGTTGAAGATTCCTCCCCTGTAGAATTTGAACAACCATTATTTCTAATAGATCCTTCTTAAAACTAAATTTATGTTCAAAAAGATTTTGATTGCAAATCGTGGAGAGATTGCTCTTAGGATAATTAGAACTTGTAAAGAGATGGGAATTAAATCTGTTGCTGTTTATTCTACAGCTGATGCAGAAAGTTTACATGTTAAGTTTGCAGACGAGGCTGTATGTATAGGCCCTTCCCAAAGCATAGACTCTTACTTAAAGCCATCAAATATTATCGCCGCTGCTGAAATCACTAATGCTGATGCTATACATCCAGGATATGGTTTTCTCTCGGAAAATTCAAAATTTTCTAAAATGTGCTCGGAGCATGACATAAAATTTATTGGAGCTTCAAGTGATATGATAAGTAAAATGGGAGATAAAGCATCTGCAAAAGCAACTATGAAAAAAGCTGGAGTACCCACTATACCAGGCTCAGATGGAATAATTCAAAATTTAAATTCTGCTAAAACTACTGCAAAAAAAATAGGCTACCCAATAATGTTAAAGGCATCCTCAGGAGGAGGGGGAAAAGGGATGAGAGCAGTTACAGACGAGTTTGAAATGGAAAAGGCTTGGGAAAGTGCTAAACAAGAATCAAAAGCAGCTTTTGGGGATGATAGTATGTATATGGAAAAATTTATTGAGGAACCTAGACATATAGAAATTCAAATTGTTGGTGATAGCTTTGGTAAAGCTTGTCACTTATCTGAAAGAGACTGTTCAATCCAAAGAAGACATCAAAAACTCACCGAAGAAACTCCTTCTCCTTTTATGACAGAGAGCCTCAGAGAAAAGATGGGAAAGGCGGCTGTAAAAGCCGCTGAGTTTATTAAATACGAAGGCGCTGGCACAATTGAATTTCTAGTTGATAAAAATAGAAAGTTTTATTTTATGGAAATGAATACAAGAATTCAAGTTGAACATCCCGTAACTGAACAAGTCATCGATTTTGATTTGATTAGAGAGCAAATATCAGTCGCGACAGGAATACCTATAAGCGGTAAGAATTATTACCCAAAATTGCACTCCATTGAATGCAGAATTAATGCTGAAGATCCTTACTCTGATTTTAGACCTTCACCAGGCGAAATAACAAATCTTCATGTCCCAGGAGGTCACGGGGTTCGATTAGACACCCATGTTTATTCAGGATACACTATACCGCCTTTTTATGATTCTATGATAGCTAAGCTAATTACAACTGCTCAATCAAGGCAAGAGGCTATTAATAAAATGAAAAGAGCGCTTGATGAGTTTGTTATTGAAGGTATAAAAACTACAATTCCATTTCATAGAAAATTAATGGAAGATCCCAAATACATTAGTGGTGATTATTCTACTAAATTTATGGACTCTTTTAAAATGTAATACTATTTACTTATTAAGTTATTCTTAACCATATGCTCTGCTATTTGGATTGTGTTTGTGGCTGCACCTTTTCTAAGATTATCTGAAACAATCCATAAATTAAAAGAATTTTCTTTTGAAAAGTCTTCTCTTATTCTCCCAACGAAAACCTCATCTTTCCCCTGAGCATATATAGGCATTGGATATATACTTTTATCTGGATTATCTTGAACTGTAACACCATATGTTTCTGTCAAAAGTTTTTTTATTTCATCAGAGTTAGTTTTTTCTTTTAACTCAATATTTACAGATTCTGCGTGGCCCCCAAAAACAGGAATTCTTACAGCTGTTGCAGAAACTTTTATACTTTTATCTGACAAAATTTTATGAGTTTCATTCACTAGCTTCATTTCTTCTTTTGTATATCCATTATTAAGAAACACATCACATTGTGGGAGAGCATTTTGATGGATTGGATGAGGGTAAGTCATTAATCCTTCGATATTATTTTTTTCGTTATTAAGTTGGTCAATAGCAGCTTTTCCCGTTCCAGTCACTGATTGATAGGTTGACACGATTATTCTTTTTATTTGAAAGTGTTTGTGTATAGGAGCTAAGGCCATAAGCATCTGAATAGTGGAGCAATTTGGGTTAGCTATAATTCTGTCTTTAGACCCCAGAAGAGAGCCATTAATTTCTGGAATGATAAGTTTAACTCTCTCATCCATTCTCCATGCTGAAGAGTTATCGATTACATATATACCATTATTGCTAAATTTTGGAGCCCATTTAAGCGAAACTTCTGCACCAGCAGAAAATAATGCAATATCAATTTTTTCATTAAAAGAATTTTCAATTGAAATTACTCGATACTGCTTACCTTTAAATTCAATCGAACTACCTTCAGATTTTTTTGATGCTACAGGGATAATTTTTTCAATTGGAAAATTTCTTTCTTCTAAAATCTCCAACATTTTTTTCCCAACTAGCCCTGTGGAGCCTATTATCGCTAAATTCATTTTTAAATGTAATTTACTAAATTAAAGACGTTAAAATTGAAAAGAAACAAAATCTAATCAAATAAAAGATTTTTGTTATAAATTAAACAGTTCTTTAAAAAATTAATAGCCATTTTTTTTGTTAAAAAAACAAATTCTACTTACTGCCTCATACTCATTTTCATCTCCAATTTTTATATGTTTTTTGTCTTTTGATTTTCTATGTGTATAATTTGCCATTTTTCCACTTTTAGCACATATTGCGTGAAGTTTACTAACAAATTCAGCTGTAGCCATTAAATTAGGCATAGGTCCAAAAGGCTTCCCCTTAAAATCCATATCTAACCCTGCAACAATAATTCTTTTACCACTATTGGCAAGGTTGTTACATATATCAACTAAAGAAACACTAAAAAACTGAGCTTCGTCAATTCCTATTATATGATATTTTTTCGCTTTATTTAAAATTTCATTTTCATCGATGACAGATGTAGCCTTCAATTTATTATTGTCATGAGACGTAATATAATTACCTTTATTCCTAGAGTCAATACTAGGCTTAAAAACTATAGTTTTGAATTTTGCAAGCTTAGCAATGTTTATTCTTCTAATCAGCTCTTCTGTCTTGCCAGAAAACATTGAGCCGCAGATTACTTCAATTAAGCCAAAATTAGATTTTTCATTTAAAGTATATTTTGAAAACATTTTTGTATTTTAAATTAATTA
>JBELIL010000076.1:0-2254 GCA_042090925.1 Flavobacteriales bacterium | reverse complement strand
TAAAAGGAATTAATATTGGCTTAAATGATAAAATCGCATTTACAAAAAGTTTATTTGATGGAAATGAAGAAGACTATTCTCGTGTAGTCTCCCAACTTCAAACGTACTCTTCCTGGCATGAAGCTTTTAATTTTTTAAATAATATTGTAAAACCAGATTATAATAATTGGGAAGGCAAAGAAGAAATTGAAAAAAGATTTTTGAAGTGTATCGAAAGTAATTTTTAGCAGATGAGTAAGCTTTACTTGGTTCCAACCCCAATTGGAAATTTAAAAGATATTACATTGAGGGCGATTGACGTTTTAGCAGAAGTTGACCTGATTTTGGCTGAAGATACCAGAATAACAAAAAAATTATTGAAACATTACGATATTAAAACAAAAACTAAAAGTTATCATATTTACAACGAGCATAAATTACTAAATGAAATCATCGATTTGTTGACATCTGATAATAATATTGCCTTAGTTTCTGATTCTGGATTCCCTTGCATATCAGATCCAGGATTTTTATTGGTTAGAGAGGTAATTCGTAAAGGTATTGATTTTGAATCATTACCAGGAGCTTCATCAATTATTCCTGCCCTTACTCAAAGTGGGTTTCCAACCACAAATTTTATTTTTGAAGGGTTTTTACCCAAAAAAAAAGGTAGAAAGAAAAAAATATTAGAACTTTCTAAAGAAACAAGGACCGCTATACTGTTTGAGTCCCCATATAGGCTCATTAAATTATTAAACGAAATCAAAGATATTTGCGGGACAGAAAAAAATATCTCTATATCACGAGAAATATCAAAAATTTTTGAAGAGACAATCAGAGGAACTGTCAATGAATGTTTATTACATTTTGAAAAAAAGGAACCAAAAGGAGAGTTTGTTGTTTGCATGCAAGGATTAAAAAGTTAATTATGCGATGGGAGGCCAAACCAGTTCCAAACGATGAAGTAATAAAACTTCTTCAAAACCAGATAGGTATTTCAAGGAATATTTCAATTATATTAGCCCAAAGAGGGATAAACAACTATGATAGGGCGAAATCTTTTTTCCGCCCACAGCTTAATCATCTTCATGATCCATTTTTAATGAAGGATATGAAATTGGCAACAGATAGAATTGAAGATGCTATAAAGAATCATGAAAAAATTTTTATATATGGAGACTACGATGTAGATGGAGTTACCTCAACGGCATTATTAACAACTTTTCTAAAACAAAAAACGACTAATATTTTTCCATATATCCCCGATAGAGAGACAGAGGGTTATGGAATTTCAATCCATGGAATCAACGAGGCTATTAAAAAAGGAGTTTCTTTAATCATTTCAATAGATTGTGGAATAAAAGCGGTAGAGCAGGTAGAATACGCAAAAGCCAACAATATCGATTTTATAATTTGTGATCATCACTTGCCAGAAAGGGAAATACCAAATGCGATAGCTGTATTAGACCCTAAAAGAGATGATTGTGAATACCCATTTAAAGAGCTATGTGGTTGTGGAATTGGATTTAAGTTAATTCAAGCTCTATGTTTGGAGTGGGGGATCGATCCTCAACAATTAATTAATTATTTGGATTTAGTTTCTCTTGCTACGGTAGGAGATCAAATGCCTTTAAATAATGAAAACAGAGTAATTACTTCTTTAGGACTTAGGCAAATTAATGAAAACCCACGACCTGGAATAAAAGCACTTTTGTCTGATCTGAAAGGTCAAGAGATTTCTACTTCAACATTAGTTTTCAAATTATCTCCTAAAGTTAACGCAGCTGGCAGAATGAAACACGCAAGTTTAGCTCTCGAATTATTAATGTGTGATAAACTTAAAGACACAATCAATTTATCAGAACAGATTCAATCGATCAATATTGAGAGACGGGAGGAGGACAAAAAAACTACGAAGGAGGCACTTATTCAAATAAAGGATAGAGAAGAAGAATTATTTTCCTCCACTTTAGTCTATGATGACAACTGGCACCCAGGAATTATTGGAATTGTTGCATCGAGATTAATTGAAAAATATTACAGACCAACAATTGTTTTAACTAAAAAGGGGCAATATTATATTGGTTCAGCAAGATCTATAAATGGGTTTGATATATATAAGGCTTTAAAAAAGTGCAGCAATCTTTTGGAACAATTTGGGGGTCACAAATATGCAGCAGGGCTAAAATTACACGAATCAAAACTCGAATTATTTAGAAATGAATTTGAAAAACTCACAAATAAACACATATCTGATAAACAAAAAATAAAGACC
>JBELIL010000075.1:2338-7309 GCA_042090925.1 Flavobacteriales bacterium | reverse complement strand
TTTGTCGGGATGACAGGATTTGAACCTGCGACCCCACGCACCCCATGCGTGTGCGCTACCGATCTGCGCCACATCCCGTTATTTAAAATTATAATAAATTCTACAACAAATAAATCTCAACTTTTGATAATTTAAAAAAAATTAACATAACTACAACATTTTATTTAAATTTATGATTATAGTTTTGATTTATTAGACCATACATATGAAACAAGAAAAAGCTGAATTAGAATTTTATAAAACCATTCTTGAAAAAGTTAGTTTTGATAGAAAGTTATTTGAAAAAGAATTTAACAAGGCAATTATTGGCCTATCATGTAAGGACTCAAATGAATTGAAAAGGTGGAAGAGAAGATTTATTTTCGAAAAAATACAAGACAACTATTTAAGAAAGTCCTCTTAAGGGCTTATTAATTTTATTTTATTTATTAAAATTTCTCCCCTTACGATACTCTGAATTATAGACTGAAGTGCTTCAATTATTTGAATCTTTAACTGAGATTTCGGATATATAATGCTTATTTCCCTGGCTGGTGCTGGCTCTTCAAATGGTTTTACATTAATTTTATTTTCTTTCGAAAGGTTTTCAGTATTAAGGAATGGGAGTAATGTCATCCATGGCCCCTCATTTGATAAATTTATTAATGTTTCAAAACTTCCACTTTTTAGAACATATCTTCCGCTTTTATTATCAAAAGATTTAATTTTTTCTTCAGCATTAAGACCACATATCGATAAGACTTGATTTCGAAAACAATGACCGTCTTCAAGGACTAGTACTGATTCAGATTCAATATCCTCTAGTTTGAGTCTATTCAAATCTCTTAATCTATGACTATTTGGTATATAACCTACAAAGGGTTCATAATACAATGGAGACTCTATAATTGAGTCTACTCTTAGTGGAGTTGCTGCAATACCAGCGTCTAAAATGCCGTCGTTAAGATTTTTTATAATGTTTTCTGTTGGCATTTCTAAAATATTTAAGACAACCTTGGGGTATTTTTTTAGGAAAGTCTTTAAAAACATAGGAAGTAATGTTGGCATAATTGTAGGCACTATTCCTAAATTGAATTCTCCACCAATAAAACCTTTTTCTTGAGCTATTATGTCTTCCATTCTTTTTGATTCAGAAATTATACTTTTAGCTTGCTTTAATATTTCTTCACCAACTTTTGTTAGTACAACTGGTTTTTTGTTTCTGTTAAAAATCTGAACACCTAATTCTTCCTCAAGCTTCTGAATTTGCATACTTAATGAAGGTTGTGTAACAAAAACTTTTTTTGAAGCACTAGTAAAATTACCTGTTTCAGCAACCGCAATCATGTATTTAAGTTGTGTTAATGTCATATTTAAAAACTATAATTACTATAAATATAATAAGAATTCTATATTAAGAAAAATATCCATTAAAAAAGAAGCTTACCATTTTCAATGATAAGCTTCTCGAGTGTTAACCAATAATTAAATATCTAAATAAGGGAGTAACCAAAACAAATCAAAAAGAAAAAACTATTATTATATAGTTACCAAATTAAAAAACCCCCTCATTTCGATATGCATATTTAGTACTAATAAATCAGACTACTATAAGTTTTTAATTGTAATATTTTATTAACTATTAGATTTACTTATTCTACTATCTCTACGTTCATTTTTATATTATTTATTGGCGCTTCTCTTTTGTCTACCATTTGGGAGTTTATTTTATCTACAACATTCATTCCTTTAATAACCTTTCCAAATGGTGTATATTTACCATCAAGATGTTCTGCCCCACCTTGTTGCTGTACTATAAAAAACTCATATGGAGATGCTAATTTGTATGGGTTATCTATGTCACTACTAGGCATTGAAACAGTCCCTCTATTATGTTTAATGTTGCTTTTTGCATCTACTGGTAATAAATATTTTCCTATTAATCTTCGTTTAATTGAAGTCTCTCTTTTGTCAGAATTCCCTCCTTGAATTATAAAATTTGGAACAACTCTGTGAAAAAAGGTATTATTAAAGTATCCTAATTTTGTTAAATAAATAAAATTCGACTTATGATAAGGGGTTTCATCGAAAAGACGAATTATAATTTCACCAAACGAAGTTGATATTTTTACTTTTTTATAATTATTTTGTTTATTGAATTCATAGAAAAAATTAATTACGTTTTTATCATTTAATATGATTATAGGATCCTCAGATAAAATTTTATTTTTCTTTTTCTTAATAATTTTTTTTTCATTAAAAATTTTTACTTTTTCTTTTTTCTCAATCCTTTTACTTTCACAGCTGGCTGAAATAAAAGATGAAACCAGAAAGATGATTAAATAAAATTTTTTCATATGGAATTAAATGAGTTTTTACTTAAGTCAACAAAATTAAATGAAATTCCTAAACCAGGGATTAAATCCCAATTCAAAATGTTACCGCAGTTGAGAGAAACGTATCCTAAAAAAAGTAATAAGTTAAGATTCGCTTCGACGGTAATGTTAATTTATCCGATAAAAAAAATATTACATTTTTGTCTTATAAGAAGAAATACTAAAGTCACTGTTCATTCGAATCAAATTAGTTTCCCGGGGGGAGAAAAAGATAAATCCGATAAAAATTATTGGGATACAGGTTTACGTGAAATGAACGAAGAAATAGGTGTTAAAAAAGACCAAGTTATTTATATAACTGAATTATCGAAACTTTTCATTCCTGTAAGTAATTTTATTGTGTTTCCATATATGGCAAGAACCGACAAAAGACCTAGTTTTTTAATAAATGACAGTGAGGTTGAATATCTTATTGAGGTTAAACTTTCAACGCTTTTGTCAAAAAATTCGATTAGGAAATCAAATATTGTAAATCGAAAAGTTCCAATTTTTAATTTCAAAGGTGAACAGGTATGGGGAGCTACTGCAATGATTCTAGCTGAAGCAAGAGATTTGATTTTATTGTTGAAATAATAATATATTTACCAGACAAATGAGACTTTTAGAAAAAAATCCTTTTGGACAATATCTTATAGTCAAGAAAATGCTAATCAGATATCTTGGCTTTTTAACTCATAGGAGATACAGGGGCTTTAATGAATTAAAAATTGAAGGTTCAAATATTTTAAATGATCTGCCTGATTCAAATGTACTTTTTGTTTCTAATCATCAAACTTACTTTGCCGACGTGGTTGCCATGCTACATGTATTTAATGCAAGTCTCCATGGAAGAAATGATACAATAAAAAACGTAGGCTATTTATGGAATCCGAAATTAAATATCTATTATGTTGCAGCTAAAGAAACAATGAAGTCAGGATTGCTTCCAAGAATTTTGTCATATACAGGTTCAATTCCAGTTGAAAGAACGTGGAGAGAAGGGGGTCAAGATATAAAAAGAGATGTCAATTTGTCTGATATCAATAACATTTCACTAGCCTTAAAAGATGGGTGGGTGATTACTTTTCCTCAGGGAACAACAACTCCTTTTAAACCTCTGCGTAAAGGAACAGCACATCTTATTAAAGAATTTAAGCCACTGGTTGTTCCAATAGTAATAGATGGGTTTAGAAGATCATTTGATAAAAAAGGGATATTGATCAAAAAAAAAGGAGTAAACCAATCAATGTCCATAAAAAATCCTTTAAATATTAATTATGACAAAGAATCGGCTGATAAAATAATTGAAAAGATTGAATTTGCAATAGAACAACACCCCTCGTTTTTAAAAGTAAATACTAATGATAATATTCATTAGCATCTAAAAAAAATTAACCTGAACTTTTCTTGTTTTGTAAAAATGTTTCTTTGAGGATTTTGATTTTTGATTTTAATTCAACCTCATTATCAATTAATATATAAATTTTATCCTCGTTATTTCTATTGGATTTATCTCTAACAATTACTTTTGCTTTAAAATTTATTGAATCAACCCTTTTTTTTTCGATAGTTATTTCAAAATCAGTATAGTTTCTTTTTGATTTATCACAAGAAAAAATAATAATAAGTGGGAATAAAAATAAAATTTGAAAATAAGAGGCTTTCATAATTTATTTCTCATTAAATCAATGTAATAGGAACTTAATAACTTATTTTATAAATTTAAAAAAAAAAGATTAAAAAAATTATTATTCTTTTTGTAATTATTTTATCTGGATGCAAACCTACTTACAGAGCAGTTCCTTTTGAAAATTATATCCCTTCAAAAAGTCCTAATTATTCTAATCCTGAATCGTGGGCTGTAAAACCAGACAAATACCCTGAATCTTTAAAAAAAATTATAGGAGATAGTAAGAATAAAACTTGTGATGTATTTTTTATTTACCCTACAATGTTTCTTGATAGAAAAGACTTAAGGTGGAATGCTGATCTTGATGATGAATTATTAAATAATAAAATAATTAACAGATCTGTAAAATATCAAGCCTCTGCCTTTGGGAAAGTTGGGAACATATATGTTCCGTTTTATAGACAATCTCATTATAAAGTTTATGTTAATCCATTCAGCAAGTATGAGGAAAAGTCTAGAGGTATTGCATATAGTGATATAAAAAGAGCATTTAAATATTATCTAGAAAATTATAATAATGGTAAGCCAATTATTATAGCTTCTCATAGCCAGGGCAGTATTTTATCTGCGATGTTGTTAAAAGAATTTTTTGATGACAAACCACTCCAAAAAAAATTAGTTATTGCTTATTTACCTGGGACTAAAATTTTGGATGATTATTTTAAAAAAATAAAAAAACTTCAAAATAGTGACGAAATAGGAGGTTATGTTTCATGGAATACATTTAGGAGGGGTAGCTATCCAAAAAAGTATGAAGAGTGGTTTAAAGGAGGTGCGACATCAAACCCAATAACATGGGATAATAAAATTAAAACTGAATATGAGGAACATAAAGGTTTTTTTTACATAGATGATAAAGTATATCCTAATTCAGTAAAAATAATATTAAAAGACGGTTTGGTTTGGTCTTATTTACCTCGTATTCCA
>JBELIL010000075.1:0-2238 GCA_042090925.1 Flavobacteriales bacterium | reverse complement strand
TCTTCATTTTTTATTGTTCCAAGATTTGTTTTAGGTGGGAATGGTTATACAGCACCAAGTGATAAACTCTCAATTGCTTCAATTGGTTGTGGTGGTAAAGGCAGTAGTGATATTTCACATGCTTCTGTAAATGGAAGAGAAAATGTAGTTGCCTTATGTGATATTCATCCTACTGGAGACCACGGTGTCATTAACATAAGAAAAAGATTTCCAAAAGCAAAATTTTATACTGACTTTAGAGAGCTTCTAAGTGAAGAAAAAGGTTTAGATGCAGTAACAATATCCACACCTGACCACACTCACGGCATCATTGCAAAAACAGCCATGGAAAAAAAGATTCATGTGTATGTACAAAAACCACTAACCCATAATATTAAAGAAGCACGTTTATTAACAGAATTAGCTAGGAAGAAAAAGGTTGTTACCCAAATGGGAAATCAAGGAGCCTCTCATCCTGGTCAAAAGTTTGTTCAACAATGGATTCGTGAAAAAAGAATTGGAAACATTAGTGAGGTAAAAGTTTGGACGAATCGTCCTGTTTGGCCGCAAGGAATATCTTTCCCATCTTCTGATCCTGAAAACAAACCAAAAGGTTTAGACTGGGATTCATGGTTAGGACCAGCAAAGAAAATACCTTATAATTCTTCACTTCATCCATTTAACTGGAGAGGCTGGTGGGACTACGGTACAGGTTCTTTAGGCGATATGGGATGCCATTTGATTGATATTCCTTTTAGAGCTCTAAAGCTTAAATATCCTGTCTCAGTAGAGTGTAGTGTAAGTTCATTTTTTTCAAAAATGTGGGAGGTAAAGCACCAATCTATTGGCTGTCCAGCATCCTCATATGTTACCATTAATTTTGAACCAACTCTTATGAATAAAACTCCAATTAAGTTAGAATGGTATGATGGTGGACTAAGACCCTCTTATCCAAGTATTATTCCATCTGACACTTATTTAGGTGGTAAAAGAAATACAAATGGAGTCATGATGATAGGTGAGGAAGGAATAATTACTACGAACGTATATGGTCAAAATCCTAGACTATTTACAAAAGATAAAGAAGTTATTTCGCCTAAAATTAAAAATTTACCAAAAGATGACTGGGGTCATCAGAGGATGTGGATTGATGCAATCAAGGATGGCTATGGTAGTCCAAAACATAAAATGCTAACATCTTCATTTGATTACGCAGGTCCAATGACAGAGACAGTACTTATGGGGAATATTGCTATTCGATCATATTTATTAAATACAAATGGCAATCCAGAATCAGTAAGAATAACAGGTAAGAATAAAAATAGTTATTATGGAAGAAGAAAAATGACCTGGGATGGAGAAAATATGAAAATTACCAACTTTGAAGATGCAAATCAGTTTGTTGGTAGAAGTTATCGCGAAGGTTGGGAGCTTTGATTCTCTCACGGATTCATAAATAATAATATTTTGAGAATTGAAACGTAGAGATGCTATAAAACAAACTGCCCTTGCTTCAGCTTTTGGACTTTTATCACCTTTTAAAAATCAAAAAGAAAAACCAGAAAAAAAAAGTATGCTCAAAGGAAATATAAACCACAGTGTTTGTGACTGGTGCTATCCGAGTTTATCCCTAGAAGAATTATGTGTTGAAGCCAAAAGAATTGGTCTTGTTGGAATTGATTTAGTGAAACCAAAAGATTTTCCAATACTTATAAAGTATGGACTTATATCTACAATGACAGAAGGTGCAGAAATAACTCAAAAGGAGTCTTTCAATGATCCCGGTTATCACAGTGAACTTAAAAATAGATATTTAAAGCATATTGATTATGTATCAAAAGCTGGATTTAAAAACTTAATTTGCTTTTCTGGTAATAAAAAGGGAATGGATGATGAAACCGGACTAAATAATTGTGTAACCGGTTTAAAAAATGTTCTTTCTTATGCTGAAAAAAAAGGCGTTGTCATTTTAATGGAACTGTTTAATTCAAAAGTAGACCATCCTGATTATATGTGTGACAATACCAAGTGGGCTATTGAATTATGTAAAAGACTCGATTCTCCAAACTTCAAATTACTTTATGACATATATCACATGCAAATAGAAGAAGGAGACATAATTAGAACTATTAATGATAGTCATATTCACTTTGGTCACTATCATACGGCTGGCGTACCAGGAAGAAATGAAATTGATTCTTCTCAAGAATTAAATTACCCCGCAATTATGAAAGCTATTGTAAAAACTGGATATTCTGG
>JBELIL010000074.1:5009-7349 GCA_042090925.1 Flavobacteriales bacterium | reverse complement strand
GATCTCCCTCTGTCCTTCTATCTCCAGATCGGGTATATTCACCACTCCAAGGATATTTCTTTTTACCTCGGTAGGCATTGTATGCCCTATCTCCAACTAATGCTAACGCAGCATACTCCCATTCAGTCTCAGTTGGGAGCCTATATGAAGGTAGAAGTAGACCTTTATCTACTCCTGCATAGACGCTAATAGTATCTTTTATTTTACCATTTTTACCTGCAATACTATCAATTTTTCCACCATATGTTGCGGATGGATTTTTTTGATATGCTTTGGTGTTAAATGTACTGTTTGCATCTACTTGGCCCCCCTCTACTTGGTTAATACCATAACGAACATCTTTTTCAATATATGCTTCTCTTTCTAAAATAAATTCATTTACTCTGTCTGTTCTCCATTCAGCGAACTGAACTGCCTGTAACCAATTTACTCCAACAACAGGATATTCCGCATAAGCAGGGTGTCTTAAATAGTTTGTTGTCAATTCTTCGACGTATCCGAGTTGATTTCTCCACACTAATGTGTCCGGAAGCGCACCCTCATAAATTTGTTTGTATTGAGGATTATTTTGAGGGAAAACCATTTTTAACCAATCAAGATACTCTAAGTACATAATATTGGTTACCTCAGTCTCGTCAATATAGAACGACATAACATGTTGTCTTGTAGGTGTGTTATTCCAGTCATGCATAACATCGTCTTGAACTTGGCCTTTTGTAAATGTCCCACCTTCTATAAATACCAATCCGGGTCCTGTTTCTTGATCCTCGTAGTCAATGTTATACTGAAACCCTCCTTTTTTAGAATTAATGTCCCAGCCTGTAGCCCTAGAAGCATTATTTTTGCCACACGATATAATGAGGAGAGAAATAATTAGAACTAAAAAACGAATTTCTAATAATTTAGAATTATATAATTTTTTCATTCTGAAATTAAAATACTCTGCAATATACAACTTATTCATGCAAAATTATTTAAGTTTTTTTTCCTTTTCCAACTTATAACGAAAAAATTTTGGAAATATTATTATCAAAAATGTATAAGTACAAAAGATTATTATAAGAATTTCTATTCTTAGGCGTTATATATAAAACGAAAATAGTTGTCTTTTAATATAAAAATTTTATTAGTTCTTATTCTTTGTCTAATAAAAAGCAATCTTTATTCCCAAAACAATAGTAGAGTTATCACTACAGGAGTTCCTTTTTTGCTTATTTCGCCAGATGCCAGATCTGCAGGTATGGGAGAATTAGGAGTAGCAACTTCTCCAGATATTTTTTCTCAGCAATGGAATCCCTCTAAATATGTATTTGCTGAAAAAGGAAAAAAAATTGGATTAAGTTATACACCATATTTAAGTAAGCTAGTTAATGATATTTTTTTAGCAAATATCACATATTCTCTAAAGAAGAATGATAGAAATGCCTGGGGTTTTAGCTTAAAGTATTTTAGTTTGGGAGACATTCAGTTTAACGATTTAATTGGTAATACTATTGTTCAGCAGGGAATCGAAAGACCCAACGAGTTAACATTAGATGCTTCCTATGGTTTAAAACTAAACCAGTCTTTTTCAATGGCAGTTGCAGCCAGATATATAAGATCAGATTTAAAACTCTCAAGTGACGCGGATCCAACCCCTGCAAGTTCTATTGGAATTGATATTTCTGGTTTTTACAATGGGAAAATCTTTAGATTAAACAAAAAGATTGCGAGATTCCGTCATGGATTTAATTTATCAAATATTGGTCCCAGACTAAAATACGATGAAGGTGGTCAAAAAAACTTTATTCCAACAAATATAAAAATTGGGTCCAGTATGGACTTGATTATGGATGAAGTTAATGTTTTAAGTTTCAATTTAGAACTTAATAAACTTCTTGTTCCATCCCCAGTAGCGACATATAAAGATGGAGATTTTATAGGGTATCAACAACCTGATATAAGTTTCATAAAAGGTATTTTTGAATCATTCGCAGATGCTCCAGCAGGGTTCAGTGAAGAGTTGAAAGAAATAACATGGGCTTTTGGATTAGAATATGTATTTCAAAAATCTTTTGCATTAAGAACAGGGTATTTTAATGAAAGTTTGGAAAAGGGTTCAAGGAGATTTTTAACTCTAGGCGCAGGTTTTGTTATCGATTTTGCAAGTATTGATATTTCATACTTATTCTCAACTTCAAAAATTCGAAATCCTTTAGAAAACACTTTGCGTTTTTCTATCACATTGCCCTTAAGCAATCAAAATAACGAAATTGACGAAAATATTGAAGAAATCAGTAATAGATGATTGGTTTTTACAATTGATAACTTGATTAGTTTTGTTTAAAAAATGGTATTTTT
>JBELIL010000074.1:0-4909 GCA_042090925.1 Flavobacteriales bacterium | reverse complement strand
GGAACTTCTTCAGGTTTGGGAGGTTCTATGCATATTTTTTCAAAAGAGTTTCGATTTCATGGAGGTCACGGAATAGTAGGTGGTCAAATACCACTTGGAGCAGGTATGGCATTTGGAGATAAATATCATGAAAGAGACTGTGTAACTTTATGTTTTATGGGGGATGGAGCCGTACGACAGGGATCCCTTCATGAAACATTGAATTTGGCAACTTTATGGAAATTACCTGTTGTTTTTATTGTTGAAAATAATGGCTATGCGATGGGGACTTCTGTTGCTAGAACTGCTAATCATGAAGAAATTTGGAAATTAGGATTGGGATATAATATGCCTTGCGAACCTGTTGATGGTATGAACCCGGTAGTAGTTGCAAAGTCACTTGATAAAGCGATTTCAAATGCTCGTAAAGGAGAAGGTCCTTCGTTTATAGAAATGAAAACCTACAGATATAGAGGTCATTCAATGTCAGATGCTCAAAAATATAGAACAAAATCAGAAGTTGAGGAATATAAAAAGATAGATCCAATCACACAGGTCAAAGAAATCATTCTTGAGAAAAAGTACTTGAATGATATTGAAATCTCTTCCATTGAAGAAAGAGTTAGGAGTCAGATTTTGGAATGTGAAAAATTTGCTGAAGAATCTCCTTATCCAGATATTTCGGTCATGTATGATGCCGTTTATGAGGAACCAAATTACCCTTTTTTAAACCATAAATTAAAATAAATTATGGCTGAAATTATAAATATGCCAAGGCTCAGCGATACCATGGAGGAAGGAACTGTTTCATCATGGTTAAAAAAAGTAGGAGATCAAGTAAGTGAAGGGGATATTTTAGCAGAAATAGAAACAGACAAAGCTACAATGGAGTTTGAATCTTTTCACTCAGGTGAGTTGCTTTACATTGGGGTGGAGGCAGGTAAAACAGTTCCTGTGGATTCAATGCTTGCCATTATTGGAGAAAAAAATGAAGACATATCATCATATATTGACAAACAAGGTTCTAAATCAAAAGAGATTAATACAAATTCAAAAAATGAAAAATCTGAAGAAAAAAAAGAAATTGAAGATAATAACTCAGTTTTAGCTGAAAAAGTTCAGAGCAAATTTGAAATAGTAAAAATGCCACGCCTTAGTGATACAATGGAAGAAGGAACCGTGTCCTCATGGCTAAAAAAGGTTGGTGATGAGTTAAAAGAAGGTGATATAATAGCTGAAATTGAGACCGACAAGGCAACGATGGAGTTTGAATCTTTTCATGAAGGAACTTTACTTCATATCGGTGTTGAAGAGGGTAAATCTGCCCCAGTTGATGATGTTCTAGCTATAATTGGAGACAAAAACACAGATATTGAAAAAGCCTTAAAGTCTATAGGTCAAAAAGATATTACTGAAGAAAAAGAAATTAAGCCTGAAATACCACTAAAAGAAAATATTTCTTCAAAAAAGGCTGATATTATAAATAATGATACTACTACAAATGAATCTAAAAATGAATTAGCAAATTCTCAAGCCGATAGAATTTTTGCATCTCCTTTAGCAAAAAAAATGGCATCCGAAAAAGGAATCATGTTAAATAATTTAGTTGGTACAGGTGACGGAGGAAGGATTATTAAGAGAGATATTGAAAACTATATACCTTCTCCAAATTCTACTAAAAAATCAGAAAAAGAATCAAGTAATCAAATACAAAATTCTCAAATTCGTAAAACAATTGCTAAAAGACTTTCGGATTCCAAATTTTCTGCACCTCATTATTATTTAAATGTTGAATTTAATGTTGACAATCTCATTTCATTTCGAGAACAATATAACTCACAACCTGAAATAAAAATTTCATTTAATGATTTAATAATAAAAGCTACTGCCCTGTCTTTGAGTTCACATTCTGCAATAAACAGTCAATGGAGTGAAAATGAAATAACTCAACATAAACATGTTCATGTTGGTGTGGCGGTTGCGGTTGAGGATGGGTTAGTTGTTCCAGTTTTAAAATTTGCCAATAATTTAAATTTGAATCAAATTGGATCGAAAGTCAAGGATTTTGCAAATAGAGCTCAAGAAAAAAAATTATTGCAAAATGAAATTGAGGGGAGTACATTCACAATATCTAATTTAGGTATGTTCGGTATCGAATCTTTCACTTCAATTATTAACCAACCAAACTCTGCTATATTGTCTGTTGGAAGTATTATTCAAAAACCAGTTGTTATAAATGATAAAATTGTTATTTCAAACACGATGAAATTAACTTTAGCCTGCGATCACAGAACTATAGACGGTGCATCTGGTTCAAAATTCTTACTGACCTTAAAAGATTTTGTTGAAAACCCAATAAAATTACTTCTGTAAATTTATTTTTTTACTTTAAATAAATTCTTAGTATTATGATTTTAATGAGATTTATTCCGGACAATGCTAAAGAAAATATTAGGGATTTGATAAATAAACATGAATTAAATATAATTGTAGTTTCGGAAAGAAAAACTAAAAGAGGTGACTTCAGAGTGTATAATAATGGACTTAAAAAAATTACTTTAAATCAGGATTCAAACAAATTTAGATTTTTAATTACTCTGCTTCACGAAATTTCACATCAATTGGTTTTTCAAACATTCGGAAATAAAGTTAGACCTCATGGTATTGAATGGAAAAAAATATTTAAAGAAATATCTAAACCATTCCTGTTTGATTCAATTTTCCCCTTGTCCATACTTGATGCTTTTAAAATGTATCTTAAAAACCCAAAATCAAGTACAGATTTGGATATGGAGCTATCTATGTCTCTAAGTGAATTTGATACTTTAAGTGATAACTTTTATATAGATAAACTAGAAATGGGTCAACTATTTTTGCATAAAAAAAAAGATATCTATAAGAAGATTAGTAAAAAAAGAAAGAGGTATGTTTGCGAAAAAGTTTCTAATGGAAAACTATATCTCTTTCAACCAAACACTCTGGTATTAGAATATAATGAAAAAAGATAATAATTTTTATGCTCTTATTTTGGCTGGGGGTTCGGGATCACGTTTCTGGCCTGCTAGCAGAGAATCCCTTCCAAAACAATTTATTGATTTGACAGGTTCAGGGAAAACGCTTATTCAAGAGACCTTTGTTAGAATCAATAAAATTATTAAAACAAAAAATATTTTTATTTCAACAAATAAAAAATATAAAGACCAATTACTTGCACAGATTCCTAAGATAAATTTAAATAATTTAATTTGTGAATCATTAAAAAGAAATACTGCTCCTTCAATTTTGTACGCTTCATTAAAAATTAACCAAATTAACCAAAAAGCGAAACTAATTGTGCTACCAAGTGATCATTATATTGAAAAATTAAGTGAATTTTATAAAAATGTAGAACATGCATTTTCTGTGTCTAATAGTGGTCAACTAGTGACTTTTGGAATTAATCCCAAATTTCCATCTACAAATTATGGATATATTAAGGTAAACGATACCCGAGAATCATTTCAAAAAGTTTTAAAATTTACTGAAAAGCCAAGTGAGAAACTAGCTGAAAAGTTTATAGAGTCTAAAATGTATTTTTGGAATTCTGGTATATTTGTTTGGTCCACAGAAACAATTTTAAATGCATTTGAGAATTCAGAGAAAAGCCTAACTAAAATATTCAAATCAAATCTGAAAAAATTTGATTCTGTTGAAGAAGATTATTTTTTTCAAAATATTTTCCCAAAAATTAAATCATTATCAATTGATTACTCTATTCTAGAGAAAGCCAAAAATACTTACGTTATTAAATCAAATTTTGAATGGAGTGATCTAGGGACGTGGGAATCATTATTCCAAACCTTATCTAAAAAAAATATTAAAAAAAATATAAATATTGGATTTAAAGAAAATTATTTAAATTCTTCGGACGGTAATATTTTGTTTTCTGATCAAAAAAAAATAATCATATTAGACAGTTTACACGATCATATAATTGTAAACAATAAACAAATGTTAATGATTATACCAAGAAATAAAATTGAATCAATTCCGAAGTTAAAAGAGGTTTTAATTAAAAGATTTGGTAGTGATTTCAATTAAATCTATTTGTTTTCTTTGACATAAATCTTTCTTACTTTTTTAAATAGCTCCGAAGAGTAAACAAAATTTGATATTGATTTATTATCTGTGTTAAAGATTTCTTTATTTGTCCCTTCCCACTTTTTTTCTCCACTTTCTAAGAAAATGATTTTTTCCCCTATTTCCATAACTGAATTCATATCATGAGTATTAATTACAGTTGTTATTTGGTACTCTTTAGTAATTTCCTGAATTAAATTATCAATTAAAGTTGCAGTGTTTGGATCTAGACCTGAATTAGGTTCATCACAAAATAGGAAGTTTGGATACATTATTATGGCCCTTGCAATCGCAACTCTTTTCTTCATACCACCAGAAATTTCTGAAGGAAGTTTATTATTTGCGTTAATTAAGTTTACTCTTTTAATTACAATGTTAGCTCTATCACGTATTTCGTCAGTATGAGTATTTGTGAACATTTTCATTGGGAAGGCGATGTTTTCTTCTACAGTCATAGAATCAAAAAGGGCACTACCCTGAAAAACCATCCCCATATCCTGACGGAGCTTCGTTCTTTCTTTTGAGTTCATTTTAGAAAGGGGAGTTTTATTATATATTATTTCTCCACTTTCTGGACTAAAAAGTCCTAATATACATTTTAAAAAAACTGTTTTTCCAGATCCACTTTGACCGATTATTAAATTTGTTTTTCCTTTTTCAAAGAAGGTACTTACTTCGTTTAGAACATACGTATCGTCAAATTTTTTACTAAGTTTAGTTACCTCTATCATTACGTTAGTAATAAGTTTGTAACAAAAGAATTCATAATAATTATCGCAACACTTGTCCACACAAATGATGTTGTACTTGC
>JBELIL010000073.1:0-7370 GCA_042090925.1 Flavobacteriales bacterium | reverse complement strand
GCTTTTCACTAATGACTTCTATACCTCTCTTGTTTATAATGAAATCAATTACTTCTGTTAGGTTTGACTTGAAATCATAGAAATCTTCTTTATAAAGATAAATTTTGTGTTTCTTATAAAAGAAAGTACCATCGTCATTTGAATATTTTTTACTTTCAGTTATTGTCATATAGTAATCACTAGCTTTTGTTTCACGTACATCAAAAAAATATGTTCTTCTTCCAGCACGAAGAACTTTAGAATAAATTTCTTCTTGAGTTGTTTCCATTTTTAATTCTGTTTGGTTTTTAAAATTAATAAAAAACAAATTATAGAACTAAAAAAAGTTAGATTTTAATGAAATCAATATTCTCTACCTGTTTTTGAGCTAATTTTTCGTAAAAGCCTTTAATTGATAAGAGTTGTTTGTGCGTTCCTTTTTCAATAATAATTCCTTTATCCAAAACTATAATTAAATCAGCATGCATTACTGAGGATATTTTGTTACTAACTATGATTACTGTTTCTTCTTTTTTACCTTTTTTTATGTTTGAAAGGATACTACTTTCTGTCTTTGCATCAACTGATGATAGACAGTCATCAAGTAATAAGATTTTAGACCTTTTTAACAAAGCTCTGGCTATTGTAATTCTCTGGATTTGACCACCAGATAAATTCACGCCTCTTTCTCCCAAAAGAGTTTCATATTGATCTTTGAATCTAGATATGTCTGAGTGAATTGAAGAATCTTTTGCAACTTTGACAACTTCATCGTCACTAGATGTATAATTTCCAAACTTTATATTTTCTATTATTGTATCTGAAAACAAAAAGGGATTTTGAGGTACATAACTTATAAATGATTTTAGCGATTGCAGATCATATGAACTTAATATTTTATCATCTAAGTAAATCTCTCCAGAAGTAACATCATATGATCTTGTAATGAGTTCTAAAATGGTACTTTTACCAGATCCGGTTTTTCCTATAATTCCTAAAGTGTTACCAGAACTAATCGAAAAATTTATATTTTTTAAGGCATATAAATTTGTTTCGGGATACTTAAATGAAACATTTTTAAAATTAATATCACCATTTTCAAAGTTTAGAATTTTTCCATAATTACATACAGAGGGTTTGCTCTTAAGAAAACTATTAATTCTCTTTTGAGATGCCTCTGCCTGTTGGATTATTGATGTCACCCAACCTACAACTGCAACTGGCCAGGTTAGCATAGTTATATAAATGATAAATTCGGCAATAACTCCAATGTCAATTTTTCCTTCTATGTATTGATTTCCACCGACATAAATCACAATTATATTGCTAATCCCAATAAGAAGTATCATTAAAGGAAAAAAAAGAGCTTGAACTTTTGATAAATCTATACTTCTCTCTTTACTTGAATTGGAAAAATTATCAAATTTTGTAGAAACTACTTTTTGCATATTATATGACTTAATTATTTTTATGCCACTAAATACTTCTTGAGAAAATGTTGAAAGTTTAGCTAAGTATTCTTGAACTAATGTACTTTTTAAATGTATTTTTTTACTCAGTGTATAAATTGTAAATGACAAAATTGGAAGAGGTATTAGTGAATAAATTGTGAGGGTGGGAGAAATACTAAACATAAAGCTAATAACAATTACAAACAAAGTTATTGTGTTAATGCTATACATTATTGCTGGGCCAACATACATTCTAACCTTACTTACATCCTCCGTTATTCTGCTCATTAAATCACCAGTCCTATTTGTTTTGTAAAATAAAGAACATAAAGATTGGTAATGATTATAAACTTCATTTTTCAAATCGAATTCTATATATCTTGAAACATTAATAATTGTTTGACGCATCCAAAAAGTGAAAAAACCAGAAATTAATGACGCTGACAATATGATTAATATATTTCTTAATAAAAGGACTTCCAACTTTCCACCAATCTGATCAATATCCAAATTTGATTTTTCAATTAGGGTCATTGAATTTCCTACTAGTTTAGGTGTAAATAAGGAAAAAATTCTTGATATAATAGTTATAATAATTCCTAATAATAACTTCCATTTATATTTGAATAAGTATTTATTTAGGTATTTTAGCTCTTGCATTCGTTAGCTAATGTAATACTAGATTTTTTCTAATTAAAACTTTGATCTTTGAAAATTATTAATCGTAGACAAATAAGGGTAAAAGTCCTACAAGAATTATACAGTTTTCTTTCTGGAAATGAAAATTCATTAGCAGAAGGTCAGAAAAACATAATTAATAGTTTCATACAAACAAATACATTATATCTGTTTTATTTAAATTTTTTCAAAAGTTTTTGGGAATTCACAAACTACAGAGATAATTATCAAAGGATGTTGAAAAAGAGTCTAAAACCAATAGACGAAAATTACACCTTAATTAGTGAGCTTAGTCCATTAAAATTCATTGCCAAAAATAAAAATCTAATTACCAAGTTATCATCGGATAAAACTATTTTTTGGGATAATAAAGATGACTTTTTAAATGGCTTCTTTTTTAAAATAGTCGAATCTGAACTTTTTAGAGAATATGTTATTCTTAAAGAGAAAGATTACAAAGCTCAATTAAAATTACTTATTTACATTTTTAAAGAAATTTTAGTTTATGATAAAAAGTTTTTAGGTTATATAGAGGACCAAAATATTTATTGGGTTGACGATGTTCCATTAATCAATACTTTTTTACTTAGGTTGATAAAGACTTTAAAATCAAAAAAAGATTTCAACTTTTTTAAAAAAAGTTTTCTGAACACAGAAAAAGATATTGAATTTGCATTAAAGTTATTTAAAATAGTTATTGAAAAATCAGAAAAGTTGGAGAAGGATATTCAAAGTATAACACTGAATTGGGATATTGAAAGAATTGCACCCATTGATAAATTAATAATTAAAATGTCTATGACTGAACTTATTTATTTTTCGGAAATTCCTGAAACAGTTTCTATTAATGAGTATTTAGAAATTTCTAAAGAATACTCTTCACCAAAAAGCAGCCAATTTATAAATGGAGTATTGGATAATGTAATAAATAGGAATAAATAATTAGATAAAGTCAATAAATATCGACAACGTTTTTGATAATATTTTCTTTACATTTGTAAAACACAAATCTTTAATTATGAAAAATTACTTTAAAAAATTCCTTTTTAGCATATTTTTATTATCCATTTCTTGTGACGATAATTCAAATAAAAAGGAAGCTAATTCTGAAAACTCATCATCACCTTCAATGATGTCAAGTTCTGAAAGCCCAGCTATGTCTTTCGATAAAACTCTTCACGATTTTGGCAGTATACAAGAAGGAGAAACAGTAGAGACAACATTCACATTTACAAATACAGGTAAGTCAGATCTTATCATCGTTGATGCTCGTGGAAGTTGTGGTTGTACTGTTCCCGACTATCCTAAAAATAGTCCAATAGCTCCTGGAGAGATAGGTAAAATTAGAGTTAGTTTTGATTCAAGTAATAAGCCAAATATGCAACAAAAGACCGTCACAATATCTGCTAATACAGATTCTGGACGAGAAACTATTAGAATTAAGGCTTTGGTTCAAGCTGACCCTGTTAAACAAAAACAAAGAGATGCTGCAGCTGCTGCAAGAGCACAACAAAATAATTAATGGATCAATTACCATTTCTTCTACTGATGGTGGTAGTTTTTGTCTTTTTCATAATCCTACCTCAACAAAGGCGTCAAAAAAAAGAAAAAAACTTTATTAATTCTCTTAAAAGAGGAGACAGAGTAATTACTAAAAGTGGTATACATGGAAAAGTAATGGAACTTAATGATAAAGACGAGTCTTGTGTAATTGAAACTCTTGCTGGCAAAATTAAAATGGAAAAATCATCTCTATCATTGGAATTATCATCAAAATTTTCCAAAAAATAATTAAAAAATGCTTACAAAATTAAAAACCGACTTTTTTAAAAAGTTGGTTTTTTTGATTTAAAATTATGTACAAACGACTTATAAGGCCGATTCTTTTTCTTTTTGATCCAGAACGTATTCATCATATATCCTTTTTTTTAATTAAAATTTTTATGAAGATACCTGGTATACCCTACTTGGTTAATAAACTTTTTTCTGTAAAATCTAAATCACTTGAGAAAGAGATTTTTGGTATAAAATTTCCGAATCCTATTGGACTAGCTGCCGGATTTGATAAAAATGCAGAATTGTTTCATGAACTGACAAATTTCGGATTTGGTTTTATTGAAATAGGTACCGTAACGCCTAAAGCACAACCAGGGAACAAAAAGAAAAGAGTTTTTAGATTAAACGATGATTTATCGCTTATTAACAGGTTGGGATTTAATAATAAGGGAGTTGATTTTGTAATAAATAATCTTAAAAATAAAGGAGACATTATAGTTGGAGGTAACATAGGAAAAAATAAAAATACTCCTAACGAAAAGGCAATTGATGATTATATATATTGCTTTAATTCTTTATTTGATTATGTAGACTATTTTGTTGTGAATGTAAGTTCCCCCAATACCCCTAATTTGAGAGATTTACAAGATAAAAAGCCACTAACATCTTTAGTTAAAAAATTGAATAAAGAAAGACTTAAAAAAAGTAAAAAAAAGCCATTGCTTCTGAAAATTTCACCTGATTTAAGTGAAAAACAATTATTAGATATCATTTCAATTATTGAAACAGAAAATTTGGATGGTGTAATTGCTACAAACACAACCATAACTAGAGAGAATTTAGAATCAGACCAGAAAATTACATGTGAATCAGGAGGATTAAGTGGAAAAAGACTTGCTTCCAAAAGTAATGAAGTTATCAGATTTATTCATAAAAACAGTAATGGCTCTTTTCCGATCATAGGGGTAGGAGGTATCTTTGATGCTGATGATGTCATCGAAAAGCTAGAGTGTGGAGCAAGTTTAGTGCAAATTTATACTGGATTTATTTATGAAGGACCCTCAGTAGTAAATACAATAAATAAAAAGCTACTCAGAAGTAAGATTAACTTCTGAAATAATCATATTTATTGTTTGGATTAATTCTCTTAACTGTTTCAAAAATTATTTTAATTACACCCTCAATATCCTCTCTCTGAACCATTTCAACAGTAGTATGCATATATCTAAGAGGTAAAGAAATTAGTGCTGAAGGAACTCCACCATTACTGTATGCAAATGCATCAGTGTCAGTACCCGTGTATCTAGACGAGGCCAGACGCTGAAAAGGGATTTTTAGTTTTTCAGATATGTCGATTATTTCATCTCTTAAGATATTATGAACCGCTGGAGCATAGGAAATTACTGGCCCTTTTCCCATTTCAATATGGCCTTCCTCTTTTTTATTTATCATAGGTGTTGTTGTGTCGTGGCAAACATCTGTCACTATTGCTAAATCAGGTTTAATCTTTTGAGTAATCATTTCAGCTCCTCTAAGACCAACTTCTTCCTGAACTGAATTTGTTATGTAAAGTCCAAAAGGCAACTTAATTTTACTCTCATGAATTAGTCTTGCAACTTCCGCAATAATGAACCCTCCGGCTCTATTATCTATTGCCCTAGAGACAAATTTATTTTTATTAAGGATTCTAAATTGATCGGGATAGGTTATAACGCAGCCTACATGGATACCAAGTTTCTCCACTTCCTTTTTGTCTTTTGCTCCAACATCAATAAATATATTATCAATTTTAGGTGATTCCTCTTTACTGGGTTTTCTTGTATGTATTGCTGGCCAACCAAAAACTCCTTTTACAATTCCTTTTTTTGTGTGAATAATTACATCTTTCGAGGGTGCAATTTGATGATCACTCCCACCATTTCTTATTACATAAATTAATCCATTATCAGTTACATAATTAACATACCAAGATATTTCATCCGAATGGGCTTCGATTACTAATTTAAATTTAGCATCTGGATTTATTACACCGACCGCTGTTCCATAAGAGTCAGTTATAAAATTATGAACGTAATCTTTTAAGTATTCAATCCAAATCTTTTGTCCTTCTATTTCGTAACCAGTTGGTGAAGAATTATTTAAATATTTTTTTAAAAATTCTAAGGAGGAAGATTTAATAATTTCCATATAAAATATTTTTATTGCAAATGTAAAATTTAAATTTGTTATAAATAATTCCTTTTTACTATGTTTTTTTATTTGACAAAAAATAAGATAAAACCAATTATCATTTTTTTAATTTGTATATCAAAAATTCATTCTCAGGAAAAAATTTATCCTTTAGATAATCCCAATTTTAAAGACACTATACCTCAATTTGGAATTCCTCTTAAGGAGGTGGTACTTTTTCAACCTCTTAAATTTAGAACAATAGATGAACTTAAGGATTATTTGATTTTAAGGAGAAGGGTAATAAAGGTTTATCCATTTGCAAAATTAGCGAGTGATAGATTGATGATTTTGAATAAAAGATTAAAAGTTTTGAAATCAAGGAGATCAAAGAAAAAATACTTAAGGAGGCTTGAAAAATTCTTATATGAAGAATTTGAACATGAATTAAAAAAATTATCGAAGTCACAAGGTAGAATTTTGATAAAACTTGTTCACAGACAAACTGGATTCACAATTTTTGACCTTATAAAAGAATTAAGAACTGGACTTAAAGCTTTTTTTTATCAAACAACTGCCTCTTTGTTTAAATTATCATTAAAAGAAAAGTATAAACCTGAAGATATTTTAGAAGATTACCTTATCGAGGATATATTACAAAGAGCCTTTTCAGAAAAATATTTAGTTGAACAGAAAGCAAAAATTGATTATAATTTAGATTCTTTGTACTTAGTATGGAAAACTAAACGATGATAAATATTTAAATTTTATGAAAAAAATTTTTCAAATGTCGGCTAAAACATTTTATGGTTTTGAGGATATATTATGTGAGGAGTTAAAAAAAATCAATGCTATAGATATAATTAAATCTAATAGAATAGTTCATTTCAAAGGTGATAAGGAATTGATGTACAAAGCAAACTTATGTTTACGAACCGCTCTTAAGATACTACTCCCATTGGAAAATAAAAAGGTTTTAAATTATGAAGCACTTTACAAATTCGCATTTAATTTTGAGTGGGAGCATTATCTTCAAAAAGATTCTTCATTTTACATTAACAGTGTATGTTTTGGTAAAGATTTCACACATTCTTTGTATGTATCGCAAAGAGTTAAAGATGGAATAGTAGATAGGTTTAGAAAATTAAAAGGCTCGAGACCGACTGTGGATAAATTAAAACCAGATATTTACATTGATGTACATATAGACAAAAAATTATGCACTTTTTCTCTTAATAGTTCCGGTAGAAATTTAAATCAACGGGGATATAGAAAAAAAACCAACGAAGCACCTCTAAATGAAGTTTTGGCCTCTGG
>JBELIL010000072.1:0-7710 GCA_042090925.1 Flavobacteriales bacterium | reverse complement strand
AAGGTGATCGAAGATTCTATTAGTAAATTTTCAAAGTATAAAATTCTTGCAAAGATTTTTCAATCTATCCGTATAGAGGTTAATAACGAATTGGAGGTTATTAAGCAACTTTTGTTCCAAGCGTCTGACTTGGTACAGATTAGAGGTAGAATGGTTTGTATTTCTTACCATTCTTTGGAAGACAGATTGATTAAAAATTTTATTAGAAGCGGTTCATTTGATAACAGCGACAACAGGGATTTTTTTGGAAATATTCAAAAGCCATTTAAAAAAATTGGAGGCTTGATAATACCTGACGATAATGAAATAAAAATAAATAAAAGAGCAAGGAGTGCCAAGATGAGAATAGCTGAAAAAATATGAAAAATATTTTAGCCCTTTTAAATATTGAATTTTTGTTGAAAGAAGACTCAATGAAAAATTGGAGAATGCTTTTTTTTATATCAATTCTCGCTTTGATTTCAATAGCCAGTGGTCACAGTGCAGATAAAAAAATTTACCAGATTGCGAATTTAAATAATGATTTGAAAGGTGTGAAAAGTGAATTTGTAGAAAATAAATCTCAATTAATGTTTTTAAAATTAGAAACCAGAATTGCTAAAAGGCTATTTGAAATTGGAGTTGGCCCATCTAAGGAAAAACCAATAAGATTAAAATCAAATAAATAATGGATCGAATTGAAAAAAAAATAATGTTTAGGTACTACATATCTCTAACTTTTATTGTTTTTTTTGCATTTATTTTAATTGGTAAATTATTATATATTCAAATTAAAGAGGGAGATTACTACAGGAGTATTTCCCAAAATAGTACTATAAAAAATTTTATTTTAGAACCTAGCAGAGGAAATATATACTCTGATGATAATAGTTTATTAGCAACGACAACACCGCGTTATGAAATTAGATGGGATTCTAAAGTCCCATCAGAACCAAATTTTCAAGAAAAAAAAGTAGATCTTTCAAAAGGGCTTTCAAGAATTTTAGGTAAAAAATTTCACCATTATTTGAATATTTTAAATAATGCAAGAGAAGAGGGGAACAGGTATCTTTTGATATCAAAAAATTTAAGCTATTCTCAATATAAAGAAATTACAAGGTTACCTCTTTTTAACCTTTCATCACTTAAAGGAGGATTAATTATCGAGTCAAAGGAGGTTAGAGAAAACCCTATGGGTAAAATTTGCGAGAGGACAATTGGTTATGAAAAAAAGGACCCTTCTGGCCACTATATAAGAGTTGGTTTAGAAGGTGCTTTCAGTCACTTTTTGAAAGGGCAAAGTGGCCAAAGATTAAAACAAAAAATAGCAAATGGCCAATGGAAGCCTATTAACGACAATAATGAAAGAGAGCCAACTCAGGGGTATGATATTTATTCAACAATTAACGTAAATATTCAGGATATAACCCATCACGCACTTTTGCGACAGTTAGAAAAATATAAGGCAGATCATGGTTGCGCAGTTGTAATGAAAACAAATTCTGGAGAAATAAAATCCATTGTTAACCTTACCAAAACCAAAAGTGGGAAATATTATGAAAAATATAATTATGCAGTAGCAGAATCACAAGAACCAGGCTCAACATTTAAATTAATGTCAGTAATAGCAACATTAGAAAATGATAATGGAATTAGCAAAAAGTTGATAGACACAAAAAATGGTGAAATTGTCTTTTATAAAAAGTACAAAGTTCGAGATTCAAAAAAAGGTGGTTATGGAAAATTAAGTCCATCTAAAGCATTTGAGGTTTCTTCTAACACTGGTGTTGTAAAAATGGTTTATGAAAATTATAAAAATAATCCAAAAAAATTTGTTGATAGATTGTATAACATGGGATTAAATGATGTATTAGGTTTAAGTATTAAAGGAGAAGGTAAACCTTTGATTCCCTACCCTGGAGATAAAAATTGGAGTGGAATTTCATTACCATGGATGGCATTTGGTTACGGAATTAAACTAACACCTCTACAAATCCTCTCGTTTTATAATGGTATTGCAAACGGAGGAGAAATAGTCAAACCTCGCTTTATATACAAAATTAAAAACCCTGGATCATCTTCTATCAAAACATATGAAAAAGAAATTTTAAACCCTTCTATTTGTTCGGATACAACATTAAGTAAAGTTCAAAAAATGATGTTCAATGTAATAGATAAAAAATGGGGTACTGCAAATAAAATTAAAAGTAACCAATTAAAAATGGCTGGAAAGACAGGTACATGTCAAATAGAATATACTTCAGAGGAAACCGAATACGTTTCAAGTTTTGTTGGTTATTTTCCATATGAGAAACCAGAATATTCGTGTATTGTAGTTATCAATAAACCAGATAAAAAAATTGGTTACTATGGTGGTGAAGTTGCAGCTCCAGTATTTAAAGAAATAGCAGAAAAATTATTCGTTAGAACTCCTAAAGATATAATTATAGATTCTAACAATTATACAAACAATTTTTTGAATAATTATAAGCAGATAAGAATGTATAAAAAAAATAAAATTTCCGTTATTCCAAACCTTATTGGAATGCCAGCGATGGACGCAATAGTGATACTTGAGCAAATGGGTTTAAAATTTGTTCTTGAAGGTGAGGGGAAAGTATTCAATCAATCAATTAAGTCTGGATCAAAAGTAGATTATAACGAAAAAATTATTTTATACCTATCATGAAAATATTAAGAGATATAATTTATGGTGTTGACTTAGATTCAATTAAAGGGGACACAAACTTAACTATCAAATCAATAGAATATGACTCTAGAAAGGTAAAAAAGGGATCATTGTTTGTTGCAATTAAGGGTGGAAATATTGATGGTCATTCATTTATTGATGAGGCAATAGAAAATGGTGCTTCTGCTGTGATTTATAGTGATTATAATTTCAAGGACCAGAAAACCACTTTTATTAAAACCCCAAACACCAGGAAATCACTATCAATAGTAAGCTCAAACTTTTATGAAAACCCATCAAAAAAAATAAAATTAGTCGGAATTACAGGAACCAATGGCAAAACAACAGTTGCCTCTATTCTATTCGATTTATTTAATAAAACAGGAATAAAATCAGGACTAATTTCTACTATCAACATAAAATATGCTGGAGTTGAGATTGAAAGTCATCATACTACCCCAGATTCAATAAAAATCAACGAACTACTTTGTAAAATGTTAGAAAATGAAATTGAGTTTTGTTTTATGGAAGTCTCTTCTCATGGAATAGATCAAGACAGAATAAATGGATTAAAATTTTGTTATGGAGTTTTTACAAATATTACAAGAGATCATTTTGATTATCATAAATCTTTTGCTTCTTACAGAGATGTCAAAAAGAAATTTTTTGATAGTCTGTCATCTGACTCCTTTGCAATTATAAATGCAGATGATAAAAACTCAAAATTCATGGTTCAGAATTGTTTATCAAAAATTAAAACTTTTGGAATTAAAAACTTAGCAGATAATAATGCAAAAATTTTAGAAATTGATTTTACGGGTATGCTTTTGAAAATTAATAATAAAGAGTTTTGGACCCCACTTATAGGCAAATTTAATGTCTCTAATCTTCTTGCAGTTTTTTCAGTAGCGAATGTAGCTGGAATCAAGTCAATTGAAATTTTAAGAATTTTGAGTCAAACAAAGGGGGTAAATGGAAGGTTTGAAATTTTAAAAACACCCAATAATGCTTTTGTAATTATTGATTATGCACATACACCAAATAGTCTCGAAAATGTCATTGATACAATCAGTCAGATAAGAACAAAAAACGAATTGTTTGTTACTATAATAGGATGTGGAGGTGACAGGGATTCGGGCAAAAGATCAAAAATGGGAAAAATCGTTTTAAACGGATGTGACAAAGTAATTTTCACATCTGATAATCCAAGATACGAAGAGCCTGAAAAAATAATTGATGACATGTTATTTGGAATTGATCCGAATAACATAAAAAAAATATCAAAAATAATTAATAGAAGAGAAGCAATCCAAAAAGGATGTTCTCAACTCAATTCTGGAGATATTCTTTTGGTTGTAGGAAAGGGTCATGAAACTTATCAAGAAATAAAAGGTGAGAAAATTCCTTTTAGTGACATAAAAATTGTAAAAGAATCTTTTAGTTAAATATTATGCTTTACTATCTATTTAATTTTCTCGAGTATAAATATCAGATTCCAGGAGCAGGACTTTTTCAATATATTTCATTTAGAGCTGCACTTGCTCTCATTTTCTCACTAATTATATCAATTTTCTTTGGAAGGAAGATCATCAAAATTTTAGCATTAAATAATATTGGTGAAAACGTAAGAATACTTGGATTAAAAGACGAAGCAAAAAAAAATGGCACTCCTACTATGGGAGGAATTATAATAATAATCGGTACTATACTGCCGGTACTTTTATTTTCCAATTTTAACAACATATATATTATTTTGTTAATATTCACAACCATATGGATGGGTGTTATAGGTTTCATTGATGATTATATCAAAATTTTCAAAAATGATAAAAAAGGTTTAAAAGGGAGTTTTAAAATCATTGGTCAAATTATGTTAGGAGTAGTTGTTAGTTCGACTATTTATTTTCATCCTGACATAACGATCAAACAAAAAATGTTGGAAAGTCCCATAACTTCAAAAATTCAAGACAAAACTTTTTATAATGAAGAGAAATCAACAAAAACTACAATTCCACTTGTTAAGGATAACGAGTTTGACTATTATTTTTTAATCAAATGGTCTTCAATTCCCAAGTCAATGACATGGATAATTTTTATTCCCATGGTAATTTTTATAATAACTGCTGTTTCAAATGGAGCAAATTTAACAGATGGTATTGATGGACTAGCAGCAGGTAGTTCTGCAATTATGGCAATAACACTCGGAATTTTCGCATGGGTTTCGGGGAATATAATTTTTTCAGATTATTTAAATATTATGTATATACCTAATGCTGGAGAAATTACAGTTTTTATCGCATCATTTACCGGTGGATTGATTGGCTTTCTATGGTTTAATACTTATCCAGCTGAAGTTTTTATGGGTGATACTGGAAGTTTGACGGTTGGAGCTTTAATTTCAGTTATAGCCATTATGGTTAGAAAAGAATTATTACTTCCAATCATTTGTGGAATTTTCCTTATTGAAGTTTTATCTGTAATAATTCAAGTTTTCTATTTTAAGTATACAAAAAAGAAAAAAGGATTAGGTGAAAGAATTTTTTTAATGTCTCCAATCCACCATCATTTTCAAAAAAAAGGGCTTCATGAAAGCAAAATTGTAAACAGGTTTTTAATAATGGGAGTTCTATTAAGTGTACTAGCAATTTTAACATTAAAAATAAGATGAAGGGATTAGTTGCAATCTTAGGGTCAGGAGAAAGTGGGAGAGGAGCCGCAATTCTTGCTAAAAAAGTAGGGTATAGAGTTTTTGTTTCGGATTCGAATAAAATTATAAGAAAAACAAAGTTATTGTTTAAAAAACTTTCTATTGATTATGAAGAAAATCATCACTCAATAGAAAAAATTATAAAAGCTGAGAAAATAATTAAAAGTCCTGGGATTGATATCAAATCTGATTTAATAGTTGATATAAAAAAAAGGGGAATTGATGTCATATCAGAAATTGAATTTGGGTTTTTGCAAACTGATTCAAAAATTATAGGAGTGACGGGAAGCAACGGTAAAACTACAACAGCAACGATGATTTACCATATTTTAAAAAAGTCAGGGCTCAAAGTTGCTTTAGCGGGAAATATTGGCAAAAGTTTTTCGGAATCTATCGCTGAACAAAATCATAAAATTTATGTTCTAGAAATCAGCAGCTTCCAATTAGACAATATTATGGATTTTTCTGCTGACATTTCTGTAATTACAAGTATTTCTCCAGATCATTTAGACAGATATAATTACGATTTTGATGAATACATAAGTGCAAAATTTAAGCTAACGCTTAATCAAAGTATAAATCAATTTTTAATTTTTAATTCTGATGATAAGGAGTTAAAAAAAGCTGTTAAAAAGCATGCTCAAAATGTAACTCAATTTCCTTACGGTTTTAATTCTCCAAAAGGAGATTTTACTACTACAGTAAAAAAGAAATTAATAATTATTAAAGAAAAAAAAAATATTAATATGTACGACACTTTAAATTTTTCCCTTAAAGGGAGGCATAATTTACTTAACGCAATGGCTGCGGTTTCAGTAGCTAGACTTTTAAAAGTCTCAAATAAATGTATAAGAGATAGTTTAATTAGTTTTTCAAATATAGAACACAGACTTGAAGAGGTTTTAAAAATTCAAAATATAACTTACATAAATGACTCAAAAGCCACGAATGTTAATGCAACCTTTTATGCTCTTGAGAGTATGCAGGGTCAAACGGTATGGATTGCTGGAGGAATTGACAAAGGAAATAATTACATGGAATTACTACCCTTGGTAAGGGAAAAGGTGAAATCAATTGTTTGCATTGGATTAGATAACGAGAAAATTATAGAATCTTTTTCTCCTGTTGTTGACGTATTAGTTGAGACTCAATCTATGTATGAAGCAGTAAAAATTGCACATAAACTAGCGAATAAAAAAGATTATGTTTTATTATCGCCAGCCTGTGCCAGTTTTGATCTTTTCAAAAATTTTGAAGATCGTGGAAACCAGTTCAAAAAAGCAGTTAGAAACCTTTAATAAAATGCAACGAACATTAATTGAAGGTGATAAAGTTTTGTGGGCACTACTAGCATTACTAGCTCTTTTTTCTTTCTTTCCAATCTTTAGTGCAAGTTCTAATTTAAGTTACGTTATTGGAAGTGGAACTCCCTGGCAATACTTACTAAAACATACATTTATTTTAATTACCGGTTTTCTTTTAATTCTAAGCGTTCATAAAATCCCTTTTTATTATTTTAAAGGTATATCCATTTTACTTTTACCAATTGTAATTTTAATGTTGCTCTATACAATATCCCAAGGTAATATGATTGATGGAGTAAATGCAAGTAGGTGGATTAAGATTCCACTAATAGGGATTGGTTTTCAAACTTCTTCTTTAGCATCATTAATTTTGATGATTTATATAGCTTACTATCTTGATAAAATTAAAGAACAAAAAAATGATTTTAAAAAATCATTAATCCCTTTGTGGACTCCTACTTTTTTGATATTCATATTAGTTTTTCCAACAAATTTGTCTACGGCATTGATTGTTCTATTTACTGTTTTTTTGATTTTAATTTACGGTTGTTATCCGGTAAAATATCTATTAAATATTTTTTTAATAGGTTTCTTTTTATTTACAACATTTATTTTTTTAGCACTCCAATATCCGGAAAAAGCTCCGGACAGACTAGGCACATGGATGAATAGAGTTGAAAATTATATTAACCCCTCGTTAAGTAAAGATGGGAATTATCAGATCGAAAGAGCAAAAATTGCAATAGCCTCTGGAGGCATAACTGGTTTGGGAGTTGGTAAAAGTGTAATGAAAAACTTTTTACCTCAAAGTAGCTCAGACTTTATTTATGCTATCATAGTTGAAGAATATGGACTAATTGGAGGAATTTTGGTGATTTTAATTTATTTGTTAATTCTTTTTAGAATAACAGTAATTCTTCATCACGCAAGCTCAACTTACGGTAAATTACTAATAATTGGAGCTGGTCTACCAATTATTATTCAAGCATTTATTAATATAGGTGTGGCTCTTAATATTTTTCCTGTTACAG
>JBELIL010000071.1:6696-7796 GCA_042090925.1 Flavobacteriales bacterium | reverse complement strand
AGCAAAAATTTTTAAGATTAAAAAAAGAGGGTTTTTAAAAGAAAATTTTTATGCTGATATGGTTTTAATTGATTTAGAAGGTAAAACAAAAGTGACAAAAAATAATATTATGTATAAATGTGGTTGGTCTCCTTTCGAAGGATATATTTTTAATTCCTCAATTATAAAAACTTGGGTTAATGGAAAGTTATTATATGACAAAGGCAAGATTATTGAAAGTGGCCCGGCGAAAAAACTTGAATATTCAAGATGAATAAGTCCTATTTTTATTTTTTACTTGGATCAATTTTATTGACTTCATGTCAAAATAGTAAAAGGGATAATATTATTCCACATGATAAGATGGTAAATATGTTATTCGATTTATCTATAATTAAATCAATCAAAAATTTAAATTATGAGGAAAATCAATTAATTATTTCCCCAGAGGACTTTTTCATTTTACAGAAATATAACGTAGACAGCTTAAATTGGGAGATAAACAAAAATTATTATTCTAAAAGACCAAAAATATTAGCATCAATTTACCGAAGAGTTCAAGACTCTATAGAAAAAAGAATTGATAGTTTGAAGAATTTAAAAAAGAGATAAAAGTTAAAATTTCAGCATCTGTCTAAATAGGAGTATATTTCTGTATAATTAAACTTTTTTAGATATTTGCAAATTTTTTTACCATTATAGTAATTTTTACTGTAAAGACTTTTTATCAGTGCTCTAGTCAAAAATTTATTCCTAATTCTTAAATGACTCAAAAAACTTTCAATAACCCATATTATATACAAAATTGATTTAGATATCCTGATCGAGTAGTTTTTGTTTTTTGTTGAAATATAGTTCACAAAATCTTTGAAGGATATATTTTCAGAAACTAAAATAAACCTTTCATTTTTAACCTTTTCTTCCATTAATTTAATAGTTGCTTTTACCACATCCTCAACTGTCACAAAACCACTTACTCCTGATGTATAAAAATTGAATTTATTTTTAATTATTTTTTGAATCTGAGAATTATTTAAATTATTTCCAATTATTATTCCTGGATTTACAATAACGACTGAAACACCTTCTTGAGAGGCCCTCCATACCTCCATCTCTGAACC
>JBELIL010000071.1:0-6596 GCA_042090925.1 Flavobacteriales bacterium | reverse complement strand
TTTCTCTCCTAAATTGACCAACTATATTATCTCTTTTTTGAGATAATGATAGAATTAAATTCCTTCCTACAAAACCTGTTGCTCCAGTAACTAAAATCATAATTAAAATTACTCTTTTTTGATAATGTCTTTTACAGTTCCCCATAGAAATTTATATTTGTCAATAACTTCTACTTAATGGGCAATAGTTTTTTGGAGGAATTAAAATGGAGGGGTATGATACATCAGTTTACCCCTGACGTTGATGAACATTTGAGTGAATCACCACGAATTGGATATATTGGATTTGACCCTACATCTGATTCTATGCACATAGGTAACTTAGTTCAGATTATGATTTTAATTCATTTTCAACGTTATGGTCACAAACCAATTGCACTAATTGGAGGTGCTACAGGAATGATTGGAGATCCGTCAGGTAAGTCTAGTGAAAGAAAATTATTAGATCAAAAAAAACTAGAAAAAAATTCTTTAGCACTGAAAAAACAATTTATAAAATTTCTCGATTTTTCTAAAGTGCGTGTAAACTCAGCGGAGATGATTAACAATTTTGATTGGATGAAAGAGTTTAGTTTAATCGATTTCTCGAGAGAAGTCGGAAAGCACATAACTGTCAATTATATGATGTCTAAAGAATCAGTAAAAAAAAGAATTAGTGATGAGTCTTCGGAAGGTATGTCTTTTACAGAGTTCACATATCAATTAATTCAAGGGTATGATTTTTTAGAGTTGTTGAGAAGTAAAAAATGTACTATTCAAATTGGAGGCAGTGACCAATGGGGTAATATCACTACTGGGATTGAACTAATTAGAAAAAAATTGTCAAAAAAAGTTTATTCAATAACCTGTCCATTAATGACAAAATCAGATGGGAGTAAATTTGGAAAAACTGAAGAAGGCAACATATGGCTAGATAAATCAAAAACCTCCCCCTATAAGTTCTACCAATATTGGTTAAACTTGTCAGATGAAGATGCAGAAAAATATATTAAAATTTTTACCCTTCTAAATAAAAATGAGATTTTAGAATTAATAGAAAAACACAAAAAGAATCCACATGAAAGGATACTACAGAATAAAATTGCTGAGGAAGTTACTTTTACGATTCATTCAAAAAAAGACTTAGAAAACGCGAAAATTGCCTCTAAAATTTTATTTGGGAAATCTACAAAAAAAGATTTGTCATCTCTCGATAAAGAGACGTTTTACGAGGTTTTTGATGGGGTCCCAAAAGTTATAATTAAAAAATCTTCTTTAAAAAAAGGACTAAGTGTAGTTGAAGCACTTTCTATGAAAGGTTCTATTCTAAATTCTTTGAGTGAAGCTAGGAGGGCATTGAAAGAAAACTCAGTATATATTAATAAGTCCAGAGTGGATGAAAATAAAATTCTTGATATCAATGATTTAATTATTGAGGGGGTAATATTGGTTCAAAGGGGTAAGAAAAAATATTTAATTCTGGATTTTACTGATTAAATAGAAGATTACAACCTCTTATTTCTGATCTATCTACCCTTCCAAGAACCTCATATGAAGAATCATTTAAATTTCTTCCAATATCATCTGTTGATATAAATGAACATGAATCTTGGTTTGCTAAATCAATAATATTTAATCTCCCGACTTTACCTATTGTATTTATTTTAAAGGGGTTATTCAATTCATAAGTAAACATTTTCATCCATGGAGGATTTTTAAAAACTCCATTTTTATAAGAATATCCTTGAGAAAGTAACTCCGTCATTCCATATTCACTGTGAATGGAATTTACCCCAAAAAAACCTTTAAGTTTTTGATGTATTTCTTTGCGCGTTAGTTCAACTGGAAGATTCTTCATGCCTCCTGTTTCCATAATGATAGTATGAGTTAATTTTTTTGGAAATAATTTACCAAAGCTAAGTAAAGATGGGACTATACCTATCAAAATAGTTTTTCTCTTGTTTTTTTCTAAAAAATCAATTGTTTTAGATAATTTTTCATAATCATATAAATAAAAGCCACTCTCTTTTTTTTTTGTATCATTTATCAATTCGTTCATCATAAAAATAAGGGATGAATTTTTTTGTTTTAAATAAGATGGAAGAAGTGCAAGTATCGTTAAATTTTTTAAAGGACCGTAAAAACTTTTGAAACATCTACTAAAACTTTCTTTATAATTTTCAATTTTATTTAAATGATGTGTTGAAAGTTTTTTAGAAGTGGTTCCGCTAGAATTAAAAAATAATTTTGATTTGCCCTTAAATGACTTTATTTTATTTTTTTTAAAAAAAATTATTGGTAAATAAGGAATATCATTAACACAACTAACGCTATCCAAATTACTACCAATTAAATCGCAATATTTTTTATATATCAAATTATTTCTGTATTGAAAAATAAAAGTCTTTAATGCAAAATCATTGAATTCCTTTTTAGTTTTAATTTCAAAAAAATTACCACTTTTTTTCATCAAAAAGAATTTAAGTTAAAGTTATCATTTAATTAAATTAAAAATTAACGATAGAGAAATTATACTTTATTTTTAACTTTAGTAAGTGAAAAAAAATAAAATCAAAATATTAATAGTCGATGATGAGCCAGATATAATTGAAATACTCAAGTTTAATTTGGAAAACGAAGGGTATACAGTAATCTCTGCCGAAAATGGTAAAGTTGCTTTAAAATTGGCTGATGAGCATATACCCCAATTGATTATTTTAGATTTAATGATGCCAATAATGGATGGTATTGAAGCATGTGAACGTCTAAGAATGGACAAAAAATTTAATAATACCTTAATTATGTTTTTAAGTGCTAGAGGGGAAGATTATTCACAGGTAGCAGCATTTGAATCTGGAGCTGACGATTACGTCACAAAGCCTATTAAGCCTAGGATTCTTAATTCAAAAGTAAAGGCCCTTTTAAGACGTTTTAAAAATGACTTTGGTCAAATTTTATCTTATCAAAATATCGTTATAGATAGTGAAAGGTATATTGTTGAGGTAGGAGGCAAAACAATAAATTTACCAAGAAAGGAATTTGAATTGTTATTTCTTTTAGCAAGTAAACCAGGTAAAGTCTTTAAAAGAGAAAAAATAATGGAATTAGTTTGGGGATCAGATGTTGTTGTAGGTGATAGAACTATAGATGTTCATATTAGAAAGTTAAGGGAAAAAGTAGGAGAGAACTTTTTAAAAACAATTAAAGGTGTAGGTTACCAATTTATTGTAAAAGAATAAATAAAAATGATTAAGAAATATAATGTTGCAATCAAATCATCGTCATTTATTGTTTTAGTTTTTTGTGCATTAGTTTCCAGTTCAATTTATCTATACTCTGGTTCTTTGAGAATTATTTTTGACTTGTTTCATTTTATTTTACCAGTGGTTATTTTACTTTTCTTATGCTGCTTTTTTATTATTCATATAAGGGTGGAAAACTTTATATATTTAAAAGTAAAATCAATATATGAGGACTTATTACCTAAAGGCCTCCCAATGACCAAATATTCTTTGCAAAAAGATGTCCAAATAATAACAAATAGCATTCAAAAATTTGCCAAGGATAGTAAGTTGGAAATCCAACTTTTAAAGGATAAGGAAAACTATAGAAAAGAATTTATAGGAAATCTTGCTCATGAACTAAAAACCCCCTTTTTTACTGTTCAAGGATATATTCTAACTTTACTCGAAGGAAAGGTAAAAGATAGGAAACTTATCCAAAAATACCTTGAAAAAGCATCTAATGCCAGCGACAGACTTGGCTACATAATTAAAGATGTTGATTTAATCACTCAGTTTGAAACTGGAGTAACAAACTTAAAGATCGAAACATTTGATCTTTGTGAATTAATTAGAGATCTGGTAGATTCTTTTGAAATTAAAATGAAACAAAAAGCTGTGGAAATCACTTATGAATTTGGTAACGATAAATCAATTTTTGTAAATGCCGATAATCTCAGGATAACCCAAGTTATGTCAAATCTAATTGTAAATTCTTTAAATTATGGAGTTGAAAATGGCACAACGGAAATAGTAACAAAAAACTTAAGTAAAGAAAAGGTCCTTGTACGGGTTATTGATAATGGTCAAGGTATATCGGATGAGGATCTTCCAAGGGTTTTTGAACGTTTTTACAGAGTTGATAAAACAAGAAATAGACAAGAAGGAGGGTCTGGATTGGGATTAGCAATCGTAAAACACATAGTAGAGGCTCATAACGAAATCGTTTACGTTGAAAGCTCCTTGAATGTGGGTTCTGAATTTTCATTCACATTAACAAAAAGGAATTGAATTATTATTTTAAAGATGGGAAGCAAAAATAAACTCAAAAAGTATCAAGAGAACGACTCATTTAAAAATGTAATTCAACCAAATATAAAAGAAATTATAAGAAAAAATCACGTTTTTAAAGGCAATTGGCGCAATATTTTTTTTAAAAATAACAACCCTATATATCTTGAATTGGGATGTGGAAAAGGAGAATACTCAACCTTTTTAGCTAAAAAAAATCCAGATAAAAATTTTATAGGGATTGATATTAAGGGTGCTCGCTTTTGGCATGGAGCAAAGTTATCGCAAGAAAAAAATTTAGAAAATGTGTGTTTTTTAAGAACAAAAGTTGAGTATTTGGAAAAATTTTTTGATGACTCCGAGGTAAACGAAATATGGATCACTTTTCCAGATCCACAATTTAAATTTAATAGAACAAAGCATAGACTAACAAATTCAAAATTTTTAAAAATTTACAATACAATTTTGACATCAAAGGGAGTTGTTCATTTAAAAACAGATAGTGATTTTATGTTCGGTTATAGTTTAGGAATTCTAGAAGGTAAAGATTTAAAAATAAAATATGCCCATCACGATATTTACAATAATGATTCTTCACCTGAAATTTCTAGGCAAGTACAAACTTATTATGAGAAAATGTTTTTGATGGAGTCTAAAAAAATTAAATTTTTATCCTTTACCTTTAAATAAATGTTTTTCGAAAAAGTATATAATGTGGTTAAAAAAGTTCCCATTGGAAGAGTTACAACCTATGGTGCAATTGCGAGACACATTGGCTCCCCAAATAGTTCTAGAATGGTTGGCTGGGCCATGAATGCTTCGCACCAAAAATTTGACGTTCCCTCTCATAGAGTTGTAAATAGGACTGGTTTGCTTTCGGGGAAACACCATTTTTTTGGCTCTGATTTAATGAAACAATTATTAGAAAATGAAGGTATAAATATTGAAAATGACAAAGTGATTGATTTTGAAAAAGTTTTTTGGGATCCGAAAGATATGAACGATAACATAAAATCAAATCTAACATTATAGATGAATAAAACAGAAATAATAAGCATTCTTGAGAAAATAGTACTACCCACTCAGATTAGGAATATCAATATCTTTGGGAGTGAAGTTATTATAGATTTAAATATTGATAATCCATCATTACATGCAAAAAAAAAGTTAGAAAAAAGTATTATAAATTCTTTTGATAAAAATCATAAAATTATCATCAATTTCAATTTAGAAAAAAAGGGAGTACCATCAAATAATAAAAAAAATAAATTAGTTGGAATTGACAACGTTATTGCAATTTCATCTGGAAAAGGAGGAGTTGGTAAATCAACAATAACATCTAATTTAGCAACCTCATTATCTAAAATGGGTTTTAAAGTTGGAATTTTGGATTCAGATATATACGGACCATCCATCCCTACAATGTTTGATGTAGAGTCTTCTCGACCAGCTTCAGTTAAAATTGATAATAAATCTATGATAGAACCAATAGAGAATTATGGAGTTAAAATTCTCTCAATTGGATTTTTTACTGAACCCAACCAGGCAGTTATTTGGAGAGGTCCAATGGCATCAAAAGCATTAAATCAAATGATTTTTGACACGAATTGGGGAGAACTTGATTTTTTATTGGTCGACTTACCACCTGGAACGGGTGATATTCATTTAAGTATTGTACAATCAATCCCATTAAATGGAGCAATAGTTGTTTCAACTCCACAAAAAGTTGCACTTGCAGACGCTAAAAGAGGAATTTCAATGTTTAACCAAAAAAATATTGAAGTTCCGGTCCTAGGTTTAATTGAAAATATGGCTTACTTTGTACCTGAAGATATGCCTGAGAAAAAATATTTTATATTTGGGAAAGACGGGGTAAAAAATTTAGCTGATGATAGCAGTGTGCCTTTTTTAGGTTTGGTGCCGCTTTTTAAAAGTATTAGAGAGGCTTCTGATTTTGGCCATCCTGCGTCATTACAAGATAATTCGGTTATATCAAAATCTTTTGAAGAAATAGCTAAAAATGTTGTTTCAAGTGTTGTAGAAAGAAATAATCACCTGCCCCCGACTAAAATTGTGAAAATCACCACAATGGCTGGGTGTTCAGCAATAAAAAAATAATAAAATGGAATTGAGAAATAAAATTATCCATGCATTAAATGAGATTAGACCCTTCCTTGCAGCAGACGGCGGAGACATTTCGTTAGTTGAAATACTTGATGAAAAAATTGTAAAGGTAAAACTTCACGGAAACTGTGTTGGATGTTCGGTTAATCAGATGACACTAAAAACAGGTGTCGAGATGACAATTAAAAAGTATGCTCCACA
>JBELIL010000070.1:0-8196 GCA_042090925.1 Flavobacteriales bacterium | reverse complement strand
ACCATAGTCAAGCAAAGACAGATCGTTAAATTTGTCAAGCATTTCTCCAGCAAAATCTCGCTTAAAAAGTTTGTCTTCATGACCCCTGTATGTGATACTCATTGGCACAGGGTTGTAATATTCGGCAATCAAAATATACTTCTTCGAAGCTAAATATAGCTTATGATAAACTTCATTTAGTTGCTCAGGATTGATATGAATTAAAACACCTTTTATAAGGCACAAATCATAAGTTTTTTCAAAATTAAAATCAATTATGGATTGACAATATGATCTTTTTTTCCCAATTAGCTTTTCTAACTTTTTGTAAGCTTTTTTATTTATTTCTATCCCTGAAATCTCCGCACCAGGTAATAACTGTTTTAATGATTTTAAATTCATCCCGATATTAGCTCCAAACTCAATTAATGAGTCTATTTTACTTGTGCTCTTCAATACAGAACTAAAGAGGGATATATTAGATGCTAATAACTTTTCATGTTTATTTCTATCACCGTATTGATTTCCAAACTCACCCGCCCAAAAAGAGTCTTGTTCTGAAATATTTTCCATTACTTTTCTTGTTTTAGTTTATATTTTAATTCTAAGAGTCTCCAGTCATATAAATTATCAACGTCTTGATATTCTTCAAAATTTAGAAAAAAACTGGATGAATTATTTGTTATAAGTTCTCCAAAATCTAAACACCTATTGGTGAAAAACCAGTAAAATTGACCTGTGTCATGATAGAACATAGGAAGATCCTGGGTGTTTTTTTTAAAGAGAAACTTATTTTGCTTTTCAATAAAACCCTTTTTATTAATAATTATAGCGCGTTGAATAGGATGGGTGAAAGGGGTTAGAGGAACAACTGAATCGCAGCTTTTTTTAATTAATTCTTTCAATCCTTTTTCAAGTGTTTGAAAAGTTAATAAAGGAGTGACAGGGTATATACAGCAACCTACCTCAAAAAATTCTCCCTTAAGATTATACCAATCTAAAACTTCTTTTATAACATCGAATGTAGTTGAATTATCAGTTGAAGTTTCCTTACTTCTTAAAAATGGAACTTGTGCACCATACAATTTTGCAATGTCCATTATTTCATTGTCATCTGTTGACACAATAATCTTTTCAAAAAAATTACTATTTAGAGCTAATTCTATTGCATAGGCAATAACAGGTTTTCCAAAAAATTCTTTAATATTTTTTCTTGGAATTCTTTTACTTCCACCCCTTGCTGGTATAATAGCTATTTTTCTCATTAAAAAAGATTTTGAAATCCGATAGGTTCCTTTATTAATGAAACCACCTTCTCTTGTTCCTTAATAGTTAGACCGGGGAAAATGGGTATGCTGATTGCTTCCTCATAATACCTCTCCGATTCCATATATCCATTCTTGGAAAAACCCAATTCTTTATAATATGGCTGTCTATATATGGGGATATAATGAATATTTACCAAAATACCTGCTGCTCGAAATTGCTCAAACAGTTGCTTGTGTGTAATAATACTATTTTTCTTTAACCTGATGATATATAAATGCCAAGAAGAGGAAGTATCTTTGTGTTGATATGGAGTTTCCACTAATGAATCTTTTAATAATTCATCATATCGTTTTGCTATAGATCTTCGTTTACCTATGAATGTATCCAAACGATCCATTTGACTAAGTCCTAAAGCTGCCTGAACGTCATTCATACGATAGTTTAAACCTAAGTTTAACTGTTCATAGTACCAAGGTCCGTCAGGAACCTTTGACATTTCGCTAGCCTGACGAGTTATACCATGACTCCGATACCTATACAACAGATTTGACAAATTTTTATCATTTGTCAAACACATTCCCCCTTCACAAGTTGTAATGATTTTTACAGGGTGAAAACTAAATACAGCAATGTCACTGAAAGCGCAGTTACCAACTGGTTTTCCTTTATAAGTTGCTCCTATGGCATGAGAAGCATCTTCGATAATTCTAAATCCATATTTTTTTGAAAGGTCATAAATTTTATCCATTTCACAACTTTGTCCAGATAAATGCACAGGAATCACAACCTTCGGTAATCTACCTTTTATTTTAGCTTCAGCAAGTTTTTTTTCTAATGCAAGAGGTGACATATTAAAACTTTTCCCATCTATGTCTACGAAATCGACTTCTGCATTACAGTATAAAGCACAATTCGATGATGCTACAAATGATATAGGGCTAGTCCAAACAATATCACCTTTTCCTACTCCAAGAGCTAAACATGCAATGTGTAATGCGCTAGTAGCTGAATTACATGCATAAGCATACTTTACTTTACAATATTCAGCTACTTTATCCTCAAATTTTTGAATAGTTGGTCCTTGGGTAATATAATCTGAGCGTAAAACATTTACTACAGATTGAATATCTTTTTCAGAAACATCCTGTCTGCCATAGGGAATGAAAAAACGTTCCTCATGAGTTTCTTCCTCCCTCTTAAGCTGCTGTATTTGACTTTTGAGTGATGGGATAGTACAGCCTAAAAAAGCACACAACTTATGGTTACTTAGACTCATATCCTTAGGTCGTAAAGTTAAATTGGGAACTTGCTTAATGCCTGTCGGTTTTATTAAATTGGTTGAATAGTTGAAAGCAGAAGCAATCATTAATCCAAATTCATATTTAGTTATTCTTTCATTTGAGGATACATTATAAACCCCTTTTGCATCCTTTTCAATTAGATGTAAAATTTTCTCACTCAGGGTTCTAATCGAAATTGGAGTGTAATAAACATCATCGAATAACTTTAATGGTACCCCTTTAGACAATGATTTAATTATCTTGTCTGAAAAAGAGGATTTATAACTAGGTCCCCAACCAAAAAAATTTGTTCGTATTACAATTGCATCTTTATTTTTATCTAAAACGATCTTTTCTCCTTGACCTTTTGTTTTAGCATAATAATTTAAAGGTGAATATTCGTCTTCTTCACTGGTAAAAGCCCTCATTCCATCATAAAGATGATCAGTTGAAATATGAATAAATTTTATATTAGATTCAAAACAAGCTTTGGCAATTTTACCTGCTATTTTAACATTAGCTTCAAAGGCAAAATCAGGTTTATTTTCACACTCCTCAATATTAGTAAGTCCAATACAGTTTATTACTGCTTCCGGTTTAACAAATTTTAATTTATTTTTTATTTTAGAGACTGATGAATAATCAATGTCAACCGTACTAAATTTGTCTTGATCTATTTGTCTTTGATTTAAAGCTAACACATAGTTGTATTGATTTTGATTATTTCTAATCCAGCCCTGAGCTAATAAGCTAGATCCACCTGTAAATAAAAAAATTTTCATTATATGTTTAAAAGAAGGTTTTCCTTGTTTTTTTCAATCCAAAATGCCAAATCATTTGAACTCATCCAAGATATATTTTTATCCGAGCTATATTGAAAATTTTTTGATACTTTTTTCCCATTTTTGATTCTCATAGGATCATTAGACAAATTGTGTATAGCTGGTAGAATTTTAAAATAAGAGTCATATTCGTATGTATGAGGTGAATCTTCAAGGCCAATCATTTGTTCATGTAATTTTTCCCCTGGTCGAACCCCAATAATTTTTTGCTCAACTCCTGGAGCAATTGCATTAGCAATATCAATTACTTTCATTGAAGGAATTTTCTTAACGTATATTTCTCCTCCAAGCATATCATCAAATGCATGCCATACTAGTTTAACAGCCTCATCTAATGTTATCATAAAACGAGTCATTTTTGAATGAGTTATTGGAATAACGACTCCTTCCTTCTTCTTCATAATAAAAAATGGAATAACTGATCCTCTCGAACCCATGACATTACCATAACGCACTACAGAAAAAATTGTTTTGTTAATATTTATATGCGAACTCCCAGCTACAAATAGTTTATCGGAAGCTAGTTTTGTTGCTCCATAAAGATTAATTGGATTACTGGCTTTATCTGTGGATAGTGCTACAACCTTTTTTATTTTTTTATCTGTTGCAGTATCTATTACATTCATTGCACCATTAATATTTGTTTTAACACATTCAAAAGGATTATATTCAGCAGTTGGGACAATTTTTGTTGCTGCTGCGTGCACGACAAAATCTACTCCATCTAGTGTTCGTGAAAGCCTTTCTTTATCTCTCACATCCCCGATAATAAAATTAACTCTGTTATCATTCTGGTAATTCTCGGCCATAATCCACTGCTTCATTTCATCTCTTGAAAAAATGATTATTGACTTGGGATTATATTTTTTTAGAGTCATACTGACAAACTTTTTACCAAATGATCCTGTCCCACCAGTGATTAAAATTGTACTATTTTTTAACATAATAATCTATCGTTTGTATAAAAGAATAGTTTTTTGATCAGATGCTTTTCTATTGCTGATAATAAATTGTACTTTTCTTTCTATTAAATTTTCAATTTTTTCTTCTAATTGCGAAATATATTTTGTGTTTAATTGTTCCCCTATTAGGAGAACTTCGATAGATCCTGTATCTAGTCCTTTTGCATAATCCCCTATTAAATGTATTTCACCTACCTCTCCCATTTGAGCTAAAACATGCTCAACAATTTGCTCTAGTCCCAAGTGTTTAAATACAACTTTCTGAAGTATTTCGAACATGGGATGCTTTATATTGGCCTTATAAGCAACTTTGTTATTGTCCTTATATTTTTCAAGGTATCCAGCCTCGGATAAATGATTTAATTCTTTACGAATCGAATTAGTAGATTCATTAAATTCTGTCGCGAGTCCATTTAAATAACCACGATTGGCCTGGTTTACAAAAAATTTTATAAGCAGGCGCAATCGTGTTTTTGAAGTAATTAACTTATTAAGCATTACTATACTAACTATTATCTTTAACAAAGATACAAAAATTATTTAATAGTTAGTACTTTTTGTACTTATTTTTATTTTCCTATTGAGAATAGTTTAGAATTATTATTCTTATTCATTCTAATAATATTTCGCCCATCTAAAATAAAGGGTGGGCTTTCAAGATTTTTAAAAAAGTGATCCCAATCAAAATTTTTAAATTCGTCCCATTCAGTTAAAACCAATACAGCTTCAGATTTTGAGATACACCTTTCAATACTTGAACTAATTTTAATATTTGTTAATATTTTTTTTAATTTTTCTTTACTGTTCCCCCTATCTTCCATTAAAAATTTAAGATCTAACATTATTTTTTCTTTTGGCACCATAGGATCATAAATATTAACTATTGCACCTTGTTCCAATAATTGGGTGGCTACGTAAATAGAAGCTGATTCTCTACTATCATTTGTGTCTTTTTTGTATGCCCAGCCTAAAACAGATATTTTTGTATTTTCAATACTGTTGTCAAACAAATCGAAAACTTTTTTAAAAAATCGATTTTTTTGGTACTCATTAATTAAAATTACTTGATTCCAATATTCACCAACTTCGTTTAGGCCATAAGTTCTACACAAATAAACGAGGTTTAATAGATCTTTTTTGAAACAGCTCCCTCCAAAACCAACCGAGGCTTCAAGAAAATGGGGTCCAATTCTTTTATCTGTTCCAATTGCCTTGGAAAGTTCCTTAATTGATGCTCCCGATTTTTCACAAAGTGCGGATAAACTGTTTATAGAAGATATTCTCTGAGCCAACATTGCATTTGATGCCAACTTAGATAACTCAGCAGACCATAAATTCATTTTTAAGATTTTATGCCTCGGAATCCATCTATTGTATATATTTAAAAGAGATTCTACTGCTTTATTTCCACTAGGTGAATCGTCACCTCCAATTAAAACTCTGTCCGATTTGTATAGATTTTTAATTGCAGTACCCTCTGCAAGAAATTCTGGGTTAGAAATTACTTCAAAAGCAACATTATATGTATTATAATGTGACAAAACCTCTTTTATTTTTTCTGCAGTTTTAACTGGCAAGGTCGATTTTTCTACCACAATTTTATTTGTTTTAGAAACTTTTCCAATTATTTTAGCGCATTGTTCAATGTTTGATAGATCCGCTGCATACCCTTTTCCAATTCCCTTTGTTTTAGTAGGTGTATTAACAGCCATAAAAATCATTTCAGATTCTGAAATTGCATTCTCAAAATCACTACTAAAAAATAAATTTCTATTTCTTGTGACCTCTATTATTTTTGACAATCCTGGTTCGTATACAGGGAGATTATTAAGATTACTACTATTCCATGCTTTAATCTTTTGACTGTTGTTGTCTATTACTGTTACTTTTATCTCTGGGCATTCATGTGCAATAACAGCCATTGTTGGTCCACCTACATATCCAGCTCCAATACAACATATATTTCTGATTGACATTAAAATGATTATTTAGCTCCGCAATACTTATTGAACTCTTGACGATACATTCGTTTTGGAAATTTAGTATACAATTGAACGAAAACAGCACATCCCTTTTGTTTGTCTCCACTGGAGATATAGGCGAGACCTTTGAATCTAAGTGCTTTTTCTAAAACAGCAGGGTTCTTTGAAGAATTACTAATATTAAAATACTTTAACGCATTTTCAAGGTCTTTTATGTTGTAGAGAGATAGTGCAGTATTCAGGGAATGTGTATACTGAAGTGGATCCTGATCAAATGCGGCTAAATAGAGTTTGGCAGCTTTGGAAAATTCTCCTGTATCAAAAAGTGTTTTAGCCTCTGTAGACAAGTTTTCCGCTTTCGTAATCCTTTCTTGTCCATAGGTCAAGATTCTGTAAAGCTGAAAAATGTTATCATCATTCGGATACATGTTAAACGCCTCTTGTGCTTTTGCCATCGAGAAGGGGTCACCTAAACTTCTAGTTAAGGCTAGTGTTCTAAGGTAGATTGTCCAAACAGATTTTTTATTTTTATTTGTTTTATTGACTCTTTCAAAAGCATTGTTAATCTCAGTGGCTTCCCTTCTATAGGCAAGAGTACGCATGTATATGTCGAAGTGTGGCAAATTGTTTGGTAGCCCATTGAATGCTCTTTTAGCATAAAAATATGCACTATCAATTTTGTTTTCCTGTAAAAAGAATTGAGCCCTTAGATTATCTCCAAAATAAATTTTTGGATTGTCTTTCGATCCTTGAGAGGCCATCTTATGAGCTTCTTCTTTGTTGCCAGAAAGATAATAATATCTGGCTTTCATCGCTTTAATGGGCATTGCTGTCTCAGTTAGATTGGGAAAATCGTGAGATATTTTATCAAGTTCTTCTCTTTTATATGTGTATTGAGCGTTATTAAATTCATATAGCAATCTGCCCTGTTGTCTTAAAGATTTAAATGAGATAATATGAATCACCAATCCAGGTATTATAACAAGTAATGAAATTGTTAAAGTTATAATTGATGTTAAGCGAGCTGATCTTGGATGTACTTGTAAAGAAATATTCTTTATATAGGTGCTTAGAATTAAACCAAGGTATATTGCAAGGGAGGATTGCATTAGCGGTCTTGCGACTGGAAAATTAAGTAATGCGTCTATTCCGTACACGATAAGTGGTAAAAGTAAAACTGCATTTTTTAAGGTTATTTTTTTATTTTCTGATTGCTTTAAATAAATAATTTTAAATATGTAAAAAATAATTAGAGCAAATAAAAAGAGATAAGCAAAGCCACCTAGAATACCTGTTTCTGCAAATACGTGAATAAAATCATTATGCGCATGATAGGGAACAGTATATCCACTAATGTGATCTTTTCCTTTTTCTATAGATTCAATTTTCCAGTTCCCAAGACCAGAGGAGAAAATAGGGTTTTCTTTTATATAACTCCAAGCATCCATCCAATATCCAAACCTTCCGTTGGAGGATTCCTCTGTAAATGAAATCTTACCTAAAGTATCTGTTATAGCTACTTTTTTGTATTTTTCATTGGCACTGCTTGTAGCTATAATGTTAATTAAAAAGGCAATTAAATATACTGAAACAACTGTAACTAATTTGTAAGAAAGTTTCTTTAATCGATCGCCTCTATTAAAGTAAATAAATAAAAGAAAAACAATAACTAATATAAAAACAATAGTAGAACTGAGGATAGCTGCTCTAGCTTCAATTAAACTTATAGCAAGAATTCCTGAAAGAAGGACTATATACATTAAAATTTTAAAGATTATCCTTTTTGATGTTAACAAGAAATAAATAGCAAATGGAATTTTAAATGCTATTGATGCCGCGGTAATATTTTTATTCCCAGCAAAGCCTTTTATTCTAATTACTC
>JBELIL010000069.1:3923-8287 GCA_042090925.1 Flavobacteriales bacterium | reverse complement strand
TTAAATGCACTGGTTAAAGATGCATTTGGTGAAAACCCTTCACCTGATGCAGTAAAAATGTTTGAAACCTTTGCATTAGTTTTAGGGCTAACAATTATAGGACTTATGTTTCTGATTTTTGGGTCAATGTCATTTAATGACATTGATGTATTGAAAAGATTGTCTTTCCTATTTTTTGTTATTTCAGGTTTTTTTGCACTACCTGATTTAATAGCTTTTTTTAGTGGAGATCCAACGGCACCTCTGCCAGTTATTATTTTAGGACTTATTACTCTTGGCCTATTTTATTACGGTTCAAAAAAAGGGACGATATAATTAAAATTCTATGAAACTGAATAAAACACTCTTATTTTTTTTTCTAGCGATATACACTTTTGGGCAGAACGGAGTAAAATATATTAATAGTCAAGCAAACATTGATAGAGGGTATCCATTTTCTGAAGCTGTAATTGTAGATAACATAGTCTACCTTTCAGGAAAGGTGGGAAGACTTCCAAGTGGAGAATTGATTCAAGGGGGAATCGAAGCAGAAACATTACAAACATTAAAAAATATAGAATCGGTTTTGCAAAAAGTTGATCTCACAAGAGAGGATATTTTTAAATGCACCTGCATGCTAGTAGATATAAAAGATTGGCCAAAAATGTCTAAAGTCTATAAAAGTTTTTTTAATCGAAAAAGCTTACCAGCAAGAAGTGCATTTGCCGGCAGTGGTTTAGCATTGAATGCAAAGGTTGAAATAGAATGTTTAGCAAAAGTTAGATAATCTCTACATTAAATAGAAAGTGATGTAGAAAGTTCTTCTTCAAGCTCGTCGAGTAAAAAGTCGTTGTTACTTAAAATTAGGATTGTTTTTCTCTTATCTAGAAGGCGCACGATTCTTGTTTTATACCCTGGGTTGCTCCCTGAATGAGTTACTATTTTGTTTTTTGAGTCCTTATTTAACCTCCATCCAAAGCCATAGTAACTTAGAGTTTTGTCATTGAGTATATATGGAGAAAAAGCTTCTTCCATTGTTTTTTTTGATACAAGTTTTTCTGTGAAGAGTGCTTGGTCCCACAACAACAAATCAAACACATTTGAACTAACTCTTCCAGGCCCTTTTCTGTTTCCAAGCCAAATTGTATAGTCTGATGACAAAAATTTATTTGCATTTACGAATCTGTCTAAAGAATCTTTTTTATGTCCAAAAGCTAGGTTATCCAATCTTTTTTTTTCCTCATTAGATCTTATTAAGGTATTTTTCATTTTGAGTGGTTCGAAAATCCATTTATTTGACATTTCTACAAAATCTTCACCCGTAACTTTTTCGACAATGCTAGCTAGAAGAACGTATCCTGTATTACTATATTTGTACTCGTCCCCAGGAGAGAAAAGAATTTTTGGCTTGTATTTATTTAAATATTCCATAATTTCTGTGTTCCCCGCAACCTTTAATTTGTCCCAATTTTCATCCATTACTTTTTGATAATCTGGAAGTCCACTCGTGTGTGTAAGAAGATTTCTAATTGTTATTCCCTTATATGGAATATCTAAATATTTTTCAACCAAATCATCATAATTCAGCATTCCTTTTTCTTTACATATCATGACCATCATTGCGGTAAACTGTTTTGAAATGGATGCCAGTTCAAAAATATCGGATGGCATAAGAGGAATATTATTTTCAAAATCTCTTTTACCATTCACACCAGTAAAAATAATTTCACCTCCAGAGGCAATAAGTATTACGCCAGAAAAATCTTGAGAAACAGCATTATTAAAAATTTGCTCAACATTGTTATTTTCATTACAATCTGTGAACCATATGAAAATTAATAAAAGTGATATATATTTGAACACTAAACCCTTTTTAAAAATGAAGTATTTTTTATTCACTATAATTATATTTTCGATTACGATAATAAGTTGCAACAAGGATGATGATAGTTATGCTCTCGGCGAGCAACCCAAACCATCTCCTTCATACGAAATTAAGGAGTAGTTTTCAGAAATTTAATTTCTTCAAATTAAACTCCAGAACCGATAAGGTATCCAATCACTAGTCCTAAGACTAGCATGATTACTGTTTTCCCAGTAAATAACCACTTGAAATTTTTTTCCCACGAATCAGGTATAAAGTTTTGGTTTTCATCTTCAAGACCTCCACTTGTAGTAGCCCAATAAGCATAGATGTATACCCCTCCCAAAAGACAAGCAGCAAATATAGCTGTAATTAAAACTTCACTCATTTTGATTAATTTTTTTAACTACAATATACAAAATCTCTAAAATTGATAATAATTAAATGATTAGATTATTACATAAAAAAACCTAATTGTAGTATATATTTGCTTAAAAAAGTGAGAAATTTTCCAAAAAACACACTTGATTTTACATCCTTGATAGCCAGGATTTCAACGGGTACATTAATGTTTTACTTACATGGGTTAGGCAAAATAACTTCGGGTTATGATAGATGGGAAAGACTAGGTAAAACGATTACTGATGTTATAGGAGTAGATTCAATGGCAATTCCTTTAGGGCTTATGGCCAGTATATCCGAATCAATTTTAGCAATTTTTATTTTAGTGGGGTTTTATACTAGAACCTCAACTTTTTTTCTGGGATTTACAATGATGGTGGCATTTAATAAACATCTTTTTTCTGAAGGGCTTAAGTCTGGTGAAATGGCCCTACTCTATTTGATTTTGTGCATCATAATTTTTCTCCTCGGGCCTGGGAAATATAGTATTGATAGACTAATTAAAAGGTAAATCATGATAAGATTAGTGATAAAGGGTATAGGGTTTTTTTTATTTACATTGATACTTATCTTTGGTTGTTATTACTTTTTAAAGCTTTACCAAGCTAAAAAACTTTATTCCTCATTGGGTTCCTCCCCCTCTTCCATAATTGAAGAAAATTTTACTTTTCGTGATTTAAACAAAAATGGAAGACTTGACGTATATGAAGACTTTAGAGAACCAATAGATAAAAGAGCAGAAGATTTATTAAATCAAATGACAATTGAAGAAAAGATTGGTCAAATGTTCATAACTATGATAGGTATGGGTAGAAGCGGTGGTCATTTGGATGTTCCCCCAATTTTGATAGATATTTTTGACGATCCGCTTATAGAATTTGGATTATATTTTTCTCTTGAAACCAACGCAGAAATGATAGTAAATAGAAAAATGAGTCATTTTAATATACTTCACGCTTATACTCCAGAAGCTATAGCAAGATTTAACAATAATCTGCAAAGGAAAGCAGAAAGAACAAGATTAGGAATTCCTATTACTATTGCTACGGATCCAAGACACGGTGCTAGAGAGGATGAAAAAGGAGTAGGTGGAATTTTCACTCCTTCTTTTTCCAGATGGCCTACATCACTGGGGTTAGCAGCAACCAGAGACTCAACACTGGTTAGAGAATTTGGAGAAATTGCTAGGGAAGAGTACAAGGCTTGTGGAATAAGGCTTGCCTTACATCCAATGGCGGATCTTGCAACCGAACCAAGGTGGGCTCGTATAAATGGAACATTTGGAGAAGACGCAGAACTTTCAGCAGCTATGACTTATTCCTACATTAAAGGTTTTCAAGGGGATACTCTTTCAAGTAAGAGCGTAATAACAATGGTAAAGCATTTCTCTGGGGGTGGACCTCAAAAAGACGGAGAAGATGCTCACTTTCCATATGGAAAAGAACAAGTATATCCAGGGGATAATTTTGATTATCACCTTATACCATTTACAAAAGGCGCATTACCAGCTAATACTGGACAAATAATGCCCTATTACGGAATTCCAGTTGGTCAAACCAAAGAAGATGTAGGTTTTGGATTTAATAAAGAAATTATAACAGAGCTCTTAAGAGATTCTCTGAAATTTGATGGAGTTGTTTGTTCGGATTGGAATATTATAAATACAATGCCACTAGCAGAATTAGCTGGCGGGGAAAGATCATGGGGAGTAGAAAATCTAACTCCAGAGCAAAGAATGAAAAAGGCAATTCTAGCTGGTATTGATCAAATTGGTGGAGAAACAAGCACTGAACAAATAATTAATCTTGTTCAACAGGGAGAAATTAGCGAATCAAGAATAAATCAATCCGTTAAAAGAATTTTAAGAGACAAATTTACAATAGGTCTATTTGACAACCCGTTTGTGGATATCAACAATATATCTGAAAAATTATCTAATCCAAAAAACATAAAAAAGGGTGAAATAGCTCAAATAAAATCAACTATTTTATTAAAAAATACAAATAAAATTTTACCGTTAAACGGTAACTTAAAATTATACCTGTTGGGGTTTAGATATAAAAATCAATTTTTAAAAAATGCGAAATTAGTTACAAACCCAAATGATGCAGATTATATT
>JBELIL010000069.1:0-3823 GCA_042090925.1 Flavobacteriales bacterium | reverse complement strand
TCAATTTTTAAAAAATGCGAAATTAGTTACAAACCCAAATGATGCAGATTATATTGTTGTTAGAAAAGATACACCATTTGATCATAGAGAAGGCACTATGCTGGAAAGTTTTTTTCATCAAGGAAGGCTATTTTACAATGAAGAAGAACTTTCAGAGTTAAAAAAGCTTTCTGAAACTAAAAAAATTATATCGATAGTAAATTTAGAAAGGGGAGCGGTTTTAACTGAATTAGATAAATTAAGTGAAGCCCTTTTAGTTGATTTTGGAACCCAAGATCATCTGATTGCAGATATATTATTTGGAAAAGAAAAACCAAGTGGTAAGTTACCAATTGAATTACCAAGATCACAAGAAGCCGCTAACAAACAAAAAGAAGATATGCCCTATGATTCTGAAAACCCCTTATATAATTTTGGTCACGGTTTAGAGTATTAAAAAATGTTTGGCACAGAATTTGAAAAGCTTGTAATAGTAATAATTAAATAAATAAATACTATGAAAAATCTTAACCTAATCAGTTTTATTTCGCTTTTATTAATTATGTCTTTTTACAGATGTGATAAGCAAAGTGATGAATTTATTTCAGATCTTGATACTACCTCTTTTGTAGAAGCTTTTTTAGCTTTTGTATTTGATCAAGATGTAGAAGAACTTGTTGATGACGCTTTTGCCCAAGAGTCTTATTCATCAAAAACTTCAGATATTTCTACATCTGGCATCAGTGCTAAAGGACCCAAGAGAAATTTTAAAGGAGATCGTTATGGTAAGTGTGCCACCATTACCGTTGACGAGGAGAATAACATAAAAACAGTCTTTTTTGATGGGGAGTGTTTTGGTAAGCGGGGTCAAACAAGAACAGGCACCATTGTAATTACTTATTCTGAGACCAAGGGGGAAATTGGTAGTTTTAGACAGGTCGAATTTGATAATTATTTTTTAAATGATGTTCAAATTGAGGGGGTCAGAAGGTATGAGGTTATCGGTCTAGAAGAGGGTGTTGATAAGACTATTCAGATGACTCTTGAAAATGGTAAAATGACCTATCCTGATGGAAGTTTTTCAACAAGATCAAAAAGTATTACAAAATACATTTCATATGAGGGTGAGGAAAGAGTTTCTACTTCGGTTACTGGAAATGCAAGTGGGGTTAACTCTGATGGAAGTGCATATGATATGGAAATCACCTCCCCTATACTGTTTACAAAAGAATGTGCAAAAGAGCTCATGCATAAGAAAGGTAAAATTCCTGTTTCGGGTGTTAAGAGGATAGTCAAAGGGGAAACAGAAATGATAATTAACTATGGTGACGGTGAGTGCGATTTTGTTGCGGAAGTCACAAAGGATGGAGTTACTGAAACTATTGATCTTAAAGAAATAAAAAGAAAGAGGAAGTTTAGAAAATTAAAATCGTAATCCGTTTACTTTAATATTTTGTTTAAAAACTCTTGTGATTTTCACGAGAGTTTTTTTATTTAATAGAAAAATTTAAAGATGGACAATAATTGGAAAGAAATTGGTGGAAAATTAGTTAAAGAATTTAAATTCAAAGATTTTAAAGAAGCTTTGCTATTTATAAATAAAGTTGGAGACCAAGCTGAAAGTATAAAACACCACCCTAAAATTATTAATGTTTACAGCTCTGTAATAATTGAACTCTGGACACACGATAAAGATGCAATTACCGATTTGGACTATGCACTGTCTGGCCTAATTGATACGATAAATTTATAATTTCCAGGGTTTAATAATATTTTTGATAATAAATCTGGGTTTTTTTAAGAAATAATTCAATTACTTGTATTTTACAACTGAAATTCTTGGGTAAAACCTTTATGATATAGTAAATTGCAAATTCGTGCCATTTACTAATCAGTTTCTAATGAATTCCACATTTTGGATCTCTGACTGGATTTTTTTTAAACTTAACTCAAGATACAGTTGGTTTCTTTACTTTTTATTTGCACTCCAAATTAGTTTTGGACAGATAAACACAAATGGACTAGTACTTCATTTAGACGCAAACAACAGTAGTTCTTATTCGGGTTCGGGCAATACTTGGAATGATATAAGTGGTAATAATTATCATGTGAACTTTTTTAACAGTGTTCAGTTTAGAAATACAAATGAGACCATTCCTAAGTATTTTGAGTTTAATGGAACAAGTCATTATGGAGCTATAACGAATATGCATTATGATAGTGCTAATTCTCTGGGTGAATTAAGCGTTTTTGCTTGGGTTAAAACCACATACAACAACGGCACCGATGGCACATGGGATAGTAATAATTGGTCTATAATAGATTTTGATAGAAGTGAGTGGTATCAGCTAACTGTTACTGGAGCTGGTCAAATTTCTTTTTCAGGGGACAATACCAATCAAGGAGGTTTGGGAACTAATGGAGATCATTTTGATATGCTTGGCACCAATGGAAGCGTAAATGACGGCAATTGGCATTATATTGGGTACACCTATTCTGTAAGTTCACAAAAAGTAATTTTCTATCTTGACGGGCAAGTCGACAAAACGTATACGGCTAATGGAAGTATGAATGCGTTGGCTGATTCTACAACCCGATATGGATTTATTGGAGATGGTAGCGAGGCTGGGAGTTATAATTCTACAAGAAACAATATTTGGTATCAAGGATCAATTGGTGCAATTCATGTGTATCATAGAGCATTAACAGCAAATGAAGTATCTCAAAATTATAACAGTGCAACTAATTATGCTCCTACAGATATAAGCTTATCTGCAACTGCTTTTAACGAAAACTTACCCAGTGGTACCCATGTTGCATCACTTACTGCAACAGATCAAGACAACAACGACACCCATTCTTTCACCCTTGCTTCTGGTAATGGAACTAATGATGCAGATAATAACTATTTTACAATACAAGGAGCATCCCTTAAAACAAGTGGGACCTTTGATTTTGAGACCAAGTCTTCATACAATATCTATATAAACACCAATGATGGAGCAGCAAATTATGCCAAAGCCTTTACAGTCACAGTCAGTGATGTGAATGATGTTCCAGACGATATTTCTTTTAGCAGTATTATTAGTGATAATCTAATATTGCATCTTGATGCAAGCAATTCAAACTCCTACCCAGGGAATGGAAATACTTGGTATGATATTAGTGGCAACGGACATAATTTCACTTTAAACGGAGCTACCTACAATAATAACGGATACTTTGATTTTGACGGTGACAACGATTGGGCAAGAACAGTTTCTTCACTGGATCTGAGTTCTTATGATAAAGTTACTGTACAGATATATTTTAAAACAGAAAACACAAATGCACTTGAATGCACATACGAGCATTCAATTAATTGGAATAATCAAACAGGGGGATTTGGATTATTTGCTCAAAGTGCTGGTTCTTCCTTCAATAATAATGTTCATCACACAAACCAAAAAGGGGGTTTTAGTGGGAATAGTGGTAGAAACTATCAGTTTGATATCCTAAATGATTGGCACTTACATACCAATATCCATAGTATGGCAGTTGATGCAACAGGAAGACAAACTTATATTGATAATAATTTAATTCCTTTTACATCCTCCCCCTATCCAAATACAACTGCAACGGTCAACGGGTCTTTTTCTAATCATCATTTCTACATTGGAGCAAGACAGGGTAATAATTATTACTTAAATGGTCAAGTTAAATCACTCTTAATCTATGGATCTAAACTAAATCAAATTCAGGTCGAAAAAAATTATCAAGCAATTATTTCCGGATCTAGCATATCCACCCTCACCATCGATGAGGGTTCATCGGTTGGCTCATTGGTAGGCACATTGTCTGCCAC